>NZ_VATT01000039.1:0-35477 GCF_005781225.1 Escherichia sp. E4736
CGAATCCTGCACGACCCACCAATGTAAAAAAGCGCCCTAAAGGCGCTTTTTTGCTATTCAGGCATCCCACAATTTCAAGTTGTAAACCTGATGACATAGTCAGAGCTTGCTGTGCAAGCAACTCTACGTCGGTGGAATTAGGCGTAAAATGACGCATCCTGCACATCAGGCGTAATACGTGTGACTTTTCCTCACCATTCGGCTATTTTGTTTAGCATATAAAACAATTGAGGCCGATTGCAGCGGATTGAACGCTTCATGTCGGCATAAACGTTAAGCCTGTAAAACGAGATGGCCAAATGAGCGTGATGTTTGATCCTGAAACGGCGATATATCCTTTTCCACCGAAGCCAACGCCGTTAAGCATTGATGAAAAAGCGTATTATCGCGAGAAAATAAAACGTCTGCTGAAAGAACGTAATGCGGTGATGGTCGCCCACTACTATACCGATCCCGAAATTCAACAGCTGGCTGAAGAAACCGGTGGCTGTATTTCTGATTCTCTGGAAATGGCCCGCTTCGGTGCAAAGCATCCCGCTTCTACGCTGTTAGTCGCTGGGGTGAGATTTATGGGGGAAACCGCCAAAATTCTCAGCCCGGAAAAAACAATTCTGATGCCAACACTTCAGGCTGAATGTTCACTGGATCTCGGATGTCCGATTGAAGAATTCAACGCATTTTGCGATGCCCATCCCGATCGTACTGTCGTTGTCTACGCCAACACTTCTGCTGCGGTAAAAGCGCGTGCAGATTGGGTGGTAACTTCAAGCATTGCCGTCGAACTCATTGATCATCTGGATAGCTTGGGTGAAAAAATTATCTGGGCACCAGACAAACATCTGGGGCGTTACGTGCAAAAACAGACAGGCGCAGACATCTTATGCTGGCAAGGTGCCTGTATCGTTCATGACGAGTTTAAGACTCAGGCGTTAACCCGCTTACAAAAACAGTACCCTGATGCTGCCATACTGGTGCATCCGGAGTCACCACAAGCTATTGTCGATATGGCCGATGCTGTTGGTTCCACAAGCCAGTTGATTAACGCTGCAAAAACATTGCCGCATCAGCAACTGATTGTGGCGACTGACCGGGGTATTTTCTACAAAATGCAGCAGGCCGTGCCAGATAAAGAATTGCTGGAAGCGCCAACCGCAGGCGAGGGCGCTACCTGTCGAAGTTGCGCTCATTGTCCGTGGATGGCAATGAATGGCCTTCAGGCCATCGCAGAGGCGCTGGAACAGGGAGGAAGCAATCACGAGGTTCATGTTGACGAAAATCTGCGAGAGAGGGCGCTGGTGCCGCTCAACCGCATGCTGGATTTTGCGGCTACACTACGTGGATAACTGACAATAAGGCGTCACGCTACGCATTGGGGGAAAGATGGATTTTTTTAGCACACAGAACATTCTGGTTCATATACCGATCGGTGCTGGCGGTTACGATCTCTCATGGATCGAAGCGGTGGGGACGATCGCTGGGTTACTGTGTATTGGCCTTGCCAGTCTGGAGAAGATCAGCAACTACTTTTTTGGCCTGATCAACGTTACCCTGTTTGGCATTATTTTCTTTCAGATTCAGCTGTATGCCAGCCTGCTGTTACAGGTGTTTTTCTTTGCTGCTAACATTTATGGCTGGTATGCCTGGTCGCGACAAACCAGTCAACATGAAGCTGAGTTAAAAATTCGCTGGTTGCCATTGCCGAAGGCGCTAAGCTGGTTGGCGGTTTGCGTTGTTTCGATTGGTCTGATGACGGTATTTATCAATCCGGTGTTTGCATTTTTGACCCGCGTGGCAGTCACGATTATGCAAGCATTGGGTTTGCAGGTAGTGATGCCAGAATTGCAACCGGACGCCTTCCCATTCTGGGACTCCTGCATGATGGTACTCTCCATCGTGGCAATGATCCTGATGACGCGTAAATACGTCGAAAACTGGTTATTGTGGGTCATCATTAACGTGATTAGCGTGGTGATTTTCGCCTTGCAGGGCGTCTATGCCATGTCGCTGGAGTATCTGATCCTGACCTTTATTGCCCTCAACGGCAGCCGGATGTGGATCAACAGCGCACGCGAAAGAGGTTCACGCGCGCTGTCCCATTAATGGTGATGATGTGAATGGCCAGACACCCCTTCATTCAGGTGGCAGTCTGGCCCATGACAAGGTTGATATTCCATCTGGATGGTGGCGTGCTCAATCTGATAGTGATCCATCAGATAGTGTTGGATCTGATCCAACAACGCGTCGTGATCGTGTGGCGGGATCACCTGCACATGCAGCGTCATCACTGGCTTTTCGCCCACCATCCACACATGTACATGGTGCACATTGCGGACTTCCGGGATTTCCCGGCACATGCGGCGTTTCATTTCAGCAATATCCAGCGATACCGGTGCACCTTCAAGTAATTCATTCACGCTGTCTTTCAATAATCGCCACGCGCTGCGCAGAACCAGAAGCGACACGAGTATCGAGAGAATGGGGTCCGCAGGTGTCCAGCCGGTCCAGATAATTATCAACGCGGCGACGATAGCACCAACGGAACCCAGCAGGTCCCCAAGCACATGCAGTGCCGCTGCTCGCACGTTGAGGTTTTTCTCTTCACTACCGTGATGAAGTAACCAGAAAGAAAGTATATTTGCCAGCAATCCCGCCACGGCAATCGCCATCATCATACCGCCTTCAACCGGACGCGGCGTGCGGAAACGTTCTATCGCCTCCCAGACAATCAAAATCGTAATCACCACCAGGGCGATGGCATTCACAAACGCCGCGAGCGTGGTCAATCTTAGCCAACCGAAAGTGTGGCGAATGGTGGGAGGACGACGTGAAAATTGCACTGCGAGTAGGGCGAAAAGCAGGGCGGCAGTATCGGTCAACATATGTCCGGCATCAGCCAGCAATGCCAGAGAACCGGAAAGAAAACCGCCAATGACTTCTACCAGCATAAACCCGGCAGTTACGCCGAAAGCATACAACAAGCGACGAGCATTATTATCTTCTGGCAGGTGTGGGGAAGTGTGTGAGTGTGAGTGCGCCATGACGAGTCATCCCTTAATTTATCTCACTTAACTTTATGACATCATACTTCTTTTAGAAGGGAAAAATTAAAAAGGAGAGCCTCCGCTCTCCCATTATCAGCCATATATCCTGGCTTACTGCGTAGTACCGTCGGTTTTGGTATCGACATCATTATTGATGCCATCACCGGTTTGTACCTTTTTATTGATGTCCGGGCAGCGACCATCTTTGCACATGGTGTTTTTGTGCTCTTCATCTTTGGTCATGCCGCCATTATTCATGGATGAACCATTCGGGTGCAGCATCGTCCCGCCCGAGTTGGTATTAACCCCGTTATTGTCGACGTTATTTGGCGCGACATTTTCACGGGCGTCAGGGGCTACCTGGCCCGCATCAGCTGCGGCGTTTGCCTGGCCGTTATTGGTTTGCGCCCCGCTATCGGCAGCCAGTGCGGCACCGCTGGCAAGGCTCAGAGTGGCAGTCAGCAATAGTGTGGCCAGTTTTGTCATTTTCATAGGATGCTCCTGTTATGGGCGTTATGTCGGATAACCTCTTCCAACAGTGCATTTGCAGGTGAATATAAGGCAATGGTTGAAGATTTCAGCCAGAAGAAGAGATCCAGCAGAGAATCTTGAAAAAATTAATAAACAAAGAAGTTACAGTTAGAAATTGTAGGAGAGATCTCGTTTTTCGCGACAATCTGGCGTATTTCTTACCGATTCCAGGATTATTCCGTCCATAGTGTAAAACCCCGTTTACACATTCTGACGGAAGATATAGATTGGAAGGATTGCATTCACCAAGATAAGTATGGCAACACTGGAACAGACATGAATTATCAGAACGACGATTTACGCATCAAAGAAATCAAAGAGTTACTTCCTCCTGTCGCACTGCTGGAAAAATTCCCCGCTACTGAAAATGCCGCGAATACGGTAGCCCATGCCCGAAAAGCGATCCATAAGATCCTGAAAGGTAATGATGATCGCCTGTTAGTGGTGATTGGTCCGTGCTCAATTCATGATCCTGTCGCGGCTAAAGAGTATGCCACTCGCTTGCTGGCGCTGCGTGAAGAGCTAAAAGACGACCTGGAAATCGTAATGCGCGTTTATTTTGAAAAGCCGCGCACCACGGTGGGCTGGAAAGGGCTGATTAACGATCCGCATATGGACAACAGCTTCCAGATCAACGACGGTTTGCGAATTGCCCGTAAATTGCTGCTCGATATTAACGACAGCGGTCTGCCAGCGGCGGGCGAATTTCTCGACATGATCACCCCTCAGTATCTCGCTGACCTGATGAGCTGGGGCGCAATTGGGGCGCGAACAACCGAATCGCAGGTGCATCGCGAACTGGCGTCTGGTCTTTCTTGCCCGGTAGGTTTCAAAAATGGCACAGACGGTACGATTAAAGTGGCTATCGATGCCATTAATGCCGCCGGTGCGCCGCACTGCTTCCTTTCAGTGACCAAATGGGGTCATTCGGCGATTGTGAATACCAGCGGTAACGGCGATTGCCATATCATTCTGCGCGGCGGTAAAGAGCCTAATTACAGTGCAAAACACGTTGCTGAAGTGAAAGAAGGGCTGAACAAAGCAGGCCTGCCAGCACAGGTGATGATCGATTTCAGCCATGCTAACTCGTCCAAACAATTCAAAAAGCAGATGGATGTTTGTGCTGACGTTTGCCAGCAGATTGCCGGTGGCGAAAAGGCCATTATTGGCGTGATGGTGGAAAGTCATCTGGTGGAAGGCAATCAGAGTCTGGAGAGCGGGGAGCCGCTGGCTTATGGCAAGAGTATCACTGATGCCTGCATTGGCTGGGACGATACCGATGCTCTGTTACGTCAACTGGCAAATGCAGTAAAAGCGCGTCGTGGATAATTTATAGTCAAATCGCCATGACTGTATGTTTGTAGGTCTGATAAGACGCGCAGCGTCGCATCAAGCAATGTGCTCCATTGTTAGCAACGACAAACAAAAAAGCCGACTCACTTGCAGTCGGCTTTCTCATTTTTAAACGAATGACGTTTACTTCGCTTTACCCTGGTTAGCAACGGCAGCTGCTTTCGCCGCGATCTCGTCAGCATTACCCAGATAATAGCGTTTCAGCGGTTTGAAGTTCTCGTCGAACTCATACACCAGCGGCACGCCAGTCGGGATATTTAGCTCAAGAATCTCTTCTTCGCTCATGTTATCAAGATATTTCACCAGCGCACGCAACGAGTTACCATGAGCGGCGATGATTACGCGCTCACCGCTCTTCATACGCGGCAGAATGGTTTCATTCCAGTAAGGGATCACGCGGTCAATGGTCAGCGCCAGGCTTTCAGTCAGCGGCAGCTCTTTCTCGCTCAGTTTCGCGTAACGCGGATCGTGGCCCGGATAACGCTCATCATCTTTAGTCAGTTCCGGCGGAGTCACCGCAAAACCACGACGCCACTGTTTCACCTGCTCGTCGCCATACTTTTCAGCAGTTTCCGCTTTGTTCAGACCCTGCAACGCACCGTAGTGACGTTCGTTCAGTTTCCAGGATTTCTCAACGGGCAGCCATGCCTGATCCAGTTCGTCCAGCACGTTCCACAGGGTATGGATAGCGCGTTTCAGCACAGAGGTGTAAGCAAAGTCAAAGCTGTAACCTTCCTCTTTCAGCAGCTTACCTGCTGCTTTTGCTTCGCTTACGCCTTTCTCAGACAGATCCACGTCGTACCAACCGGTGAAACGGTTTTCTTTGTTCCACTGACTTTCGCCATGACGAACCAGAACCAGCTTAGTTACAGCCATATACTTACTCCTCAAATCATCTCTTAATGATAATAATTCTCATTATATTGCCGTGACGAAGCAACAGCAATGCTTACGCATAACCATAGCGAAAATAGTGTCGCAGTGTAAGGTTGTTGTGAATATTGAGTTGCAAATATGTCGGTATTTGCTGGTGATTTGAACAATACGAGGATAAAGCCCTCATGACGAGGGCTTAACATTACTCAGCAATAAACTGATATTCCGTCAGGCTGGAATACTCTTCGCCAGGCCGCAAGAAGCAGTCCGGCTGCGGCCATTCAGGGTGGTTCGGGCTGTCCGGCAGAAACTCGCTTTCCAGCGCCAGCCCCTGCCAGTCGGCGTAAGGTTCAGTTCCTCTTGATGGCGTGCCGCCGAGGAAGTTGCCGGAGTAGAATTGCAGAGCCGGAGCGGTGGTGTAGACCTTCAGCTGCAATTTTTCATCTGCTGACCAGACATGCGCCGCCACTTTTTTGCCATCGCCTTTGGCCTGTAACAAGAACGCGTGATCGTAACCTTTCACTTTGCGCTGATCGTCGTCGGCAAGAAACTCACTGGCGATGATTTTGGCGCTGCGGAAATCAAAAGACGTTCCGGCGACAGATTTCAGGCCGTCGTGCGGAATGCCGCCTTCATCAACCGGCAGGTATTCGTCCGCCAGAATCTGCAACTTGTGATTGCGCACGTCAGACTGCTCGCCGTCAAGATTGAAATAGACGTGATTAGTCATATTCACCGGGCAAGGTTTATCAACTGTGGCGCGATAAGTAATAGAGATACGGTTATCGTCGGTCAGACGATATTGCACCGTTGCGCCGAGATTACCCGGAAAGCCTTGGTCGCCATCATCTGAACTCAGGGCAAACAGCACCTGACGATCGTTCTGGTTCACAATCTGCCAGCGGCGTTTGTCGAACCCTTCCGGGCCGCCGTGCAGTTGGTTGACGCCCTGACTTGGCAACAGCGTCACGGTTTCACCGTCAAAGGTATAACGACTATTGGCGATACGGTTGGCATAACGACCAATAGAGGCCCCAAGAAATGCGGCCTGATCCTGGTAGCATTCCGGGCTGGCGCAGCCAAGCAGAGCCTCGCGGACGCTGCCATCGGAAAGCGGAATACGGGCGGAAAGTAAAGTCGCACCCCAGTCCATCAGCGTGACTACCATCCCTGCGTTGTTACGCAAAGTTAACAGTCGGTACGGCTGACCATCGGGTGCCAGTGCGGGAGTTTCGTTCAGCACTGTCCTGCTCCTTGTGATGGTTTACACACGTAAAAAGTCTCTTTAATACCTGTTTTTGCTTCATATTGTTCAGCGACAGCTTGCTGTACGGCAGGCACCAGCTCTTCCGGAATAAGCGCGACGATACAGCCGCCAAATCCGCCGCCGGTCATGCGTACGCCACCTTTGTCGCCAATCACAGCTTTTACGATTTCTACCAGAGTGTCAATTTGCGGCACGGTGATTTCGAAATCATCGCGCATAGAGGCATGAGACTCTGCCATCAACTCGCCCATACGTTTCAGGTCGCCTTTCTCCAGCGCGCTGGCAGCTTCAACGGTACGCGCGTTTTCGGTCAGGATATGACGCACGCGTTTCGCGACGATCGGGTCCAGTTCATGCGCAACAGCGTTGAACTCTTCAATGGTGACATCGCGCAGGGCTGGCTGCTGGAAGAAACGCGCACCGGTTTCGCACTGTTCACGACGGGTGTTGTATTCGCTGCCAACCAGGGTACGTTTGAAGTTGCTGTTGATGATGACCACAGCTACGCCTTTCGGCATGGAAACCGCTTTGGTCCCCAGCGAGCGGCAGTCGATCAGCAAGGCATGATCTTTCTTGCCGAGTGCGGAAATTAGCTGATCCATGATCCCGCAGTTACAGCCAACAAACTGGTTTTCTGCTTCCTGACCGTTAAGCGCGATTTGTGCGCCGTCCAGCGGCAGATGATAAAGCTGCTGCAATACGGTTCCGACCGCCACTTCGAGTGAGGCGGAAGAACTTAACCCGGCACCCTGCGGCACGTTGCCGCTGATCACCATGTCCACGCCGCCGAAGTTGTTGTTACGCAGTTGCAGATGTTTCACCACGCCACGAACGTAGTTCGCCCATTGATAGTTTTCATGCGCGACAATGGGCGCATCGAGGGAAAACTCGTCAGTCTGATTTTCATAATCGGCTGCCATTACGCGAACTTTACGGTCATCGCGTGGCGCACAGCTAATGACGGTTTGATAATCAATCGCGCAGGGCAGAACGAAACCGTCGTTGTAGTCGGTGTGTTCACCAATCAAATTCACGCGGCCAGGCGCCTGAATGGTGTGAGTGGCAGGGTAGCCAAATGCGTTGGCAAACAGAGATTGTGTTTTTTCTTTCAGACTCATTTCTTACACTCCGGATTCGCGAAAATGGATATCGCTGACTGCGCGCAAACGCTCTGCTGCCTGTTCTGCCGTCAGATCACGCTGGGTTTCTGCCAGCATTTCATAACCGACCATAAATTTACGTACGGTGGCGGAGCGCAGCAGAGGCGGATAAAAGTGCGCGTGCAGCTGCCAGTGTTGATTCTCTTCGCCATTAAACGGCGCACCGTGCCAGCCCATAGAGTAGGGGAAGGAGCACTGGAAGAGGTTGTCATAACGACTGGTCAGCTTTTTCAACGCCAGCGCAAGATCGCTGCGCTGGGCGTCGGTCAAATCGGTGATCCGCAAAACATGGGCTTTGGGCAGCAGTAGCGTTTCGAACGGCCAGGCAGCCCAGTAAGGCACTACGGCTAACCAGTGTTCGGTTTCGACAACGGTACGGCTACCGTCTGCCAGCTCGCGCTGGACATAATCCACCAGCATTGGCGATTTCTGCTCGGCAAAATATTCTTTTTGCAGGCGGTCTTCGCGCTCAGCTTCGTTAGGCAGGAAGCTATTTGCCCAAATCTGTCCGTGCGGATGCGGGTTAGAGCAGCCCATCGCCGCGCCTTTGTTTTCAAAGACCTGCACCCACGGGTACGTTTTTCCCAGCTCTGCGGTTTGCTCCTGCCAGGTTTTGACGATTTCCGTCAATGCCGCAACGCTGAGTTCTGGCAGTGTTTTACTGTGATCAGGTGAAAAGCAGATCACGCGACTGGTACCGCGCGCGCTCTGGCAACGCATCAACGGATCGTTGCTTTCTGGCGCGTCTGGCGTGTCAGACATCAAGGCCGCAAAGTCATTGGTAAAAACATAAGTCCCGGTGTAATCGGGGTTTTTATCGCCAGTCACCCGCACATTACCTGCGCAGAGAAAGCAATCTGGATCGTGCGCAGGTAACACCTGTTTAGCTGGCGTTTCCTGCGCCCCCTGCCAGGGGCGCTTAGCGCGGTGCGGTGAAACCAGAATCCATTGCCCGGTGAGCGGGTTGTAGCGGCGATGTGGATGATCAACGGGATTAAATTGCGTCATGGTCGTTCCTTAATCGGGATATCCCTGTGGATGGCGTGACTGCCAGTGCCAGGTGTCCTGCGCCATTTCATCGAGTGTGCGCGTTACGCGCCAGTTCAGTTCACGGTCGGCTTTGCTGGCGTCCGCCCAGTAGGCCGGAAGGTCGCCCTCGCGACGCGGTGCAAAATGATAGTTAACCGGTTTGCCGCAGGCTTTGCTGAAGGCATTAACCACGTCCAGCACGCTGCTGCCTACGCCTGCGCCGAGGTTGTAGATGTGTACGCCAGGCTTGTTCGCCAGTTTTTCCATCGCCACGACGTGACCGTCCGCCAGATCCATTACGTGGATGTAATCGCGTACGCCAGTACCGTCTTCGGTCGGATAATCGTTACCAAAAATAGCCAGCGAGTCGCGACGGCCTACAGCAACCTGGGCAATGTACGGCATCAGGTTATTCGGAATGCCTTGCGGATCTTCGCCCATATCGCCCGACGGATGTGCGCCAACCGGGTTGAAGTAGCGCAGCAGGGCAATGCTCCAGTCCGGCTGGGCTTTTTGCAGGTCGGTGAGGATCTGTTCCACCATCAGTTTGCTTTTGCCGTAAGGGCTTTGCGGTGTGCCGGTCGGGAAGCTTTCAACGTAAGGAATTTTGGGCTGATCGCCATAGACGGTGGCGGAGGAGCTGAAGATAAAGTTTTTGACGTTAGCGGCGCGCATGGCGCTAATCAGACGCAGAGTACCGTTGACGTTGTTGTCGTAATATTCCAGCGGTTTTTGTACCGATTCGCCAACGGCTTTCAGCCCGGCGAAGTGGATCACGGTGTCGATAGCGTGATCGTGCAGGATCTCGGTCATCAACGCTTCGTTACGGATATCGCCTTCAACAAACGTTGGATGTTTGCCGCCTAAACGCTCGATAACAGGCAGTACGCTGCGCTTACTGTTACAGAGGTTATCAAGAATGATGACATCATGACCGTTTTGCAGTAATTGCACACAGGTATGACTTCCAATGTAACCGCTACCACCGGTAACCAGAACTCTCATAATTCGCTCCATTAGGCTTATGGTATGAAATAACCATAGCATAACAAAGATGCGAAAAGTGTGACATGGAATAAATTAGTGGAATCGTTTACACAAGAATTTAGCCGTTTTTTATGCGCGATTAATTGATTATAAAACAGAGGGTTTATGAATGATTGCGCTTTTTATCTGAAAAAAAGATGCGGTTTTATGCCTGGATGCGTCGAACCGTGGGCCGGATAAAGCGTTTACGCCGCATCCGGCACAGTCAGCATTTCCTACTCAGTTTATTTTTGTCAGCGCATAGCGATAAAGGTCACCGTCTGGCACGAACTCCAGACGATGGGTAATACAGGCAGGCGCATCTTCCGCATGGTGCGAAACAAACAATAATTGCGTTTCACCTTCGCTAATTAGCACGTCAACAAAACGGCGGATAAGCTGGCGATTGAGCGGATCCAGTCCCTGTAGTGGTTCATCGAGAATAAGCAAAGTCGGATGTTTCACCAGTGCGCGGACGATCAGCGCCAGGCGTTGTTGCCCCCAGGAAAGACTATGGAAAGGGGCGTCAGCCGTGCGTTTATCAATGCCGAGAATATCCAGCCACTGCTGCACCAGCTTTTGCTGACGATCCGAAACGGCCTGATAAATGCCAATCGAATCAAAATAGCCAGAAAGGATCACATTACGCACGGTAGTGCTGACCCGGTAATCCAGATGCAAACTACTGCTGACGTAACCGATATGCTTTTTAATATCCCAGATGGTTTCGCCGCTGCCGCGACGTCGGCCGAAAAGCGTCAAATCGTTGCTGTAACCTTGCGGATGATCGCCAGTAATCAGGCTTAATAATGTCGATTTTCCCGCGCCATTTGGCCCGATAATTTGCCAGTGTTCGCCAGGATTCACCTGCCAGCTAAGGTTATTAAGAATGGGGCGATCGTTATAAGAAACCACGCCGTTGTTCAGCACAATGCGCGGTTCGTTGGCGGGTAAGGCGTGACGTGCTGAAGGTTCATCCGGCTCCGGCAGTTGCACACCTTCAAGCTGTTCGCTATGCGCCAGTTGCGCGACGAGTGCTTGCTGGAGCAGTTCCTCTTTAGCGCCAGTTTCCGCTAACGTGCAATCCGCCAGCACGCCAGCAAACTGGACAAATTCCGGGATCTCATCGAAGCGATTGAGCACTAGTACCAGAGTAATACCGGACTGATGTAACGAGGCGAGTAATTCTGCCAGCTGCTGACGTGAGGCAACGTCAAGACCATCGAACGGTTCATCAAGAATCAATAAGTCAGGCTTCGACATCAGCGCCTGACAGAGCAGGGTTTTACGCGTCTCGCCAGTGGAAAGATATTTAAAACGTCGGTCGAGCAGGGCGGTAATGCCGAACTGCTGCGCCAGCTGCGCACAACGCGGTGCATCCTTAACTTCATCCTGAATGATCTCAGCCGTGGTGCGCCCGGTGTCATCTTCGCCAGGGCCGAGCATATCGGTGTTATTCCGCTGCCATTCGTCACTGACGAGCTTTTGCAATTGCTCGAAGGAGAGACGAGTGATGTGGGAAAACTGGCTTTGCCGTTCACCTTTCAAAAGCGGAAGTTCACCGGCCAGCGCGCGGGCCAGCGCCGACTTCCCGCTGCCATTAGAACCGACAAACGCCCAACTATCGCCCGCGTTTAACGTTAGCTGAGGCAATTGCAGCGTTTTTGTGTCGCTAAGACGAAACGTGCCTTGCAAAATTTGCAACGATGACATTTTATATCCCATTTTGTGCAGCGATTACTGACAGGGATACGTGTTTCATAACAAATTGTCAACACGCTTAGCACAGCGTGGCGATAATCACGCTGTCGGCATTAAAGTAGGCCGTGACATTCTGTCCTTGCTCAAGAGAAGCCGCTTCATTTACCGGCACCGTGGCGCACAAGGTTTGCCCGTCGGGTAGCGCCATTAATACTTCGCACTGTTCTGCGCCGCGCTCTATATGGCGAATAATGCCCGGCAATTGGTTGTCGGCACTCTGGGCTACGGTGTCATCCTGGGTAATGTTCACCCACGGCGCTTTCAGCAGAATCAACACTTCTTTGCCTTCATCCAGCCCCAGACGCGCGCCACTTTGCGCGGTAATCGCGACTTTTAAGCGTGTTTTGCCGTCGGCCAGTAAGACATCAACATGCTGTTGAACGTCATCATGATCGCGGGCGGTGATGGTACCGAACCACTGGTTACGGGCGCTGGTTTGCAGTGAAAAACGTGAGATCGCGGCCAGCAGACTGTTCAGCGGCAGGGCGTCATCGTCACTTAACACATCAAAGGCTTTTTGCTGGATCTGGGCGAGAAGATCGTAAAGCTGAATCAGTCGTTGACCATAGCGGGTCAGCACAGCACCGCCACCGCCTTTTCCGCCCGTAGCTCGTTCAACCAGCGTATGCTCACTTAACTGATTCATTTCGTTAATGGCATCCCAGGCGCTTTTATAGCTGATACCGGCATCTTTCGCCCCCTGGCTGATGGAACCGGAAAGCGCGATGTGTTTTAGTAGCGAAATGCGGCGTGGGTCGGCAAAGAGCTTTTGTTGCAGCTTAAGAGTGAGAAGGATTTCGGCCTGCATAACAATGTCCTGGCAAAAGTCTTATTGTGACGGAAAATGAGCGCCACGCAAAGCTGACCGCACAAAAGGGGAGTGCTTTTCTGTGCTTAACGGTTAGAATAGTCACAGGACTACATCTGGAGTTGACCATGTTAGAGTTATTAAAAAGTCTGGTATTCGCCGTAATCATGGTACCTGTCGTGATGGCCATCATCCTGGGTCTGATTTACGGTCTTGGTGAACTATTCAACATCTTTTCTGGTGTTGGTAAAAAAGACCAGCCCGGACAAAATCATTGATTCCATGAATGCCCGCTGAGTCGGGCATTTTCTTTTTCTCAACTTCCTGCTTTTCCTGCCGATATTTTTTCTATCTACCTCTCAAAGGTTAACAATAACTGCTGGGAAAATTCTGAACTTGCCGTTATATTGACGCCTACATAACGTTAAATAAAGGGGTTACAAATGGCTCGTAAATGGTTAAACCTGTTTGCCGGGGCGGCGCTCTCTTTCACTGTTGCTGGCAATGCGTTGGCGGATGAAGGGAAAATCACGGTTTTTGCCGCAGCATCACTGACCAACGCGATGCAGGATATCGCTACGCAGTATAAAAAAGAGAAAGGCGTAGACGTCGTTTCTTCTTTCGCCTCCTCTTCTACTCTGGCTCGTCAGATTGAAGCAGGTGCGCCTGCGGATCTGTTTATTTCTGCCGATCAGAAATGGATGGATTATGCAATTGATAAAAAAGGAATTGATACCGCCACGCGTCAAACCTTGCTCGGCAATAGCCTGGTCGTTGTAGCACCGAAAACCAGCGAGCAGAAAGAGTTCACCATCGACAGCAAAACTAACTGGACCTCTCTGCTGAATGGCGGCCGCCTGGCGGTTGGCGATCCGGAACATGTTCCGGCTGGCATTTATGCGAAAGAAGCTCTGCAAAAACTGGGCGCATGGGATACGCTCTCCCCGAAACTGGCTCCGGCAGAAGATGTTCGTGGGGCGCTGGCGCTGGTCGAACGTAATGAAGCGCCGCTGGGTATTGTCTACGGTTCTGACGCAGTTGCCAGCAAAGGGGTAAAAGTGGTCGCCACTTTCCCGGAAGGTTCGCATAAAAAAGTGGAATATCCGGTTGCCGTCGTGGAAGGGCATAACAACGCGACAGTGAAAGCATTTTACGATTATCTGAAGGGACCGCAGGCTGCGGAAATCTTTAAACGTTACGGATTTACAACTAAGTAATGATACTGACCGATCCAGAATGGCAGGCGGTTTTATTAAGCCTGAAAGTTTCTTCCCTGGCTGTGCTGTTTAGCCTGCCGTTTGGGATCTTTTTTGCCTGGTTACTGGTGCGTTGCACGTTTCCGGGCAAAGCTCTGCTCGACAGCGTACTGCATCTACCGCTGGTGTTACCGCCCGTGGTTGTCGGTTACTTGCTGTTAGTTTCTATGGGACGGCGCGGATTTATCGGCGAACGCCTGTATGACTGGTTTGGCATTACCTTCGCGTTTAGCTGGCGCGGCGCGGTTCTCGCTGCCGCAGTCATGTCTTTTCCGCTGATGGTGCGGGCGATTCGTCTGGCGCTGGAAGGGGTTGATGTCAAACTGGAACAGGCCGCAAGAACGCTGGGGGCCGGGCGCTGGCGTGTTTTCTTTACTATCACGTTACCGCTGACGTTGCCGGGAATTATCGTCGGTACAGTACTGGCATTTGCTCGTTCGCTCGGTGAATTTGGTGCAACCATCACCTTTGTTTCTAACATTCCAGGTGAAACGCGAACCATTCCTTCTGCCATGTATACCCTGATCCAGACCCCAGGCGGTGAAAGCGGCGCGGCGAGACTCTGCATTATTTCTATTGCGCTGGCGATGATCTCCCTGTTGATTTCAGAATGGCTGGCCAGAATCAGCCGTGAACGGGCGGGGCGCTAATCATGCTGGAACTGAATTTTTCCCAGACCTTGGGCAACCATTGCCTGACCATTAATGAAACGCTGCCCGCCAATGGCATCACTGCTATCTTTGGCGTCTCCGGTGCCGGAAAAACTTCGCTGATTAACGCCATTAGTGGACTGACGCGCCCGCAAAAAGGGCGGATTGTCCTCAATGGTCGGGTACTAAATGATGCCGAAAAAGGTATCTGCCTGACGCCGGAAAAGCGTCGCGTTGGCTATGTGTTTCAGGATGCACGGCTGTTCCCGCATTACAAAGTGCGTGGCAATCTGCGCTACGGCATGTCGAAAAGTATGGTCGATCAGTTCGATAAGCTGGTGGCGCTTTTAGGCATTGAACCGTTGCTTGACCGTTTACCGGGCAGCCTGTCCGGAGGCGAAAAACAGCGTGTGGCAATTGGTCGGGCATTGCTGACGGCTCCGGAATTATTATTGCTGGATGAACCACTGGCGTCGCTGGATCTTCCGCGCAAACGCGAGCTATTGCCTTATCTGCAACGGCTGACGCGGGAAATCAACATTCCGATGCTGTATGTCAGTCATTCGCTGGATGAAATCCTCCATCTGGCGGACAAAGTGATGGTACTGGAAAACGGCCAGGTGAAAGCTTTCGGGGCGCTGGAAGAAGTGTGGGGCAGTAGCGTGATGAATCCGTGGCTGCCGAAAGAGCAACAAAGCAGCATTCTGAAAGTAACGGTACTGGAACATCATCCGCGTTACGCAATGACCGCGCTGGCGCTGGGCGATCAGCATTTATGGGTTAATAAGCTGGATGAACCGCTGCAAGCCGCGCTACGCATTCGCATCCAGGCTTCCGATGTTTCTCTGGTTTTACAACCGCCGCAACAAACCAGCATCCGCAATGTGCTGCGCGCAAAAGTCGTCAATAGCTATGACGATAACGGCCAGGTGGAAGTGGAACTGGAAGTCGGCGGTAAAACGCTGTGGGCGCGAATAAGCCCGTGGGCCAGGGATGAACTGGCGATCAAACCTGGCCTGTGGCTATACGCGCAAATTAAAAGTGTGTCGATAACCGCCTGATTAAATCAGGTGGCTATAAATAAACTGGGCGATGCTGTCGGTGGTATTGTCACCAATCACGATATTGGCGCGTGCTTTTACCGCGTCATCGGCATTGCCCATCGCTACACCCGTTCCGGCAGCTTCCAGCATACTGATATCATTGAAGTTATCGCCGAATGCGACTACGTTTTCCATCGACCAGCCTTGCGCCTCAACCCATTTCGTCAGGCGTTTGCCTTTACTGTTGCCGCCGCGTGCAATATCAACCTGATCGTGCCAGGACCATTCACACTCCAGACCCAACTCATGTTCAACATGCTTACCAAAATGCTGTAACTGCGGCAGGTCATCGTGCGTCAGAGCGAACTTCCACACGGCGTTAACTTGTTGCGCCGTTTCAGCCAGAGAAGCGACTTGTGTGAAAGTCGGGCGTTGTTCCGGCGGCAAAGTCTGCGCCCAGTTAGACGTGCGAATGACATGTCCGGTCGGATGCTCATAGACCATTGCGTCATCCACATACATCAGACCGTGAATGTGGTGTTCATTCAGCATCTCGATGAGTTGCAGGGCTTTGTTAACGGGCATTGGATCGGCTTCAAGCACAGTTTTTGCATGATAATCATACAAATAGGTGCCATTACAGCAAATAGCAGGTGTATCCAGCGCCAGCGCCTGATAAAAAGGATGAATAGCGACGTGATGGCGACCCGTGACGATAATCAATTGGTAACCTGCTTCGCGAGCGCGGGCAAGCGCTTCAATCGATGAGGGAAGCAGAGTCTTTTTCGGGGTCAATAAGGTGCCGTCTAAGTCGAGAGCAATCACGCGTGTGGTCATGGCGTTTTCCAGATTAAGGTTAAGAATTTTCGTCTGCGCGAATGGTACACCGATACCACTATCGGACAAAATTCTGCGTTTTAATTCAGCATTCACCGCCAAAAGCGACTAATTTTAGCTGTTAAAGTCAGTTGCTAAATGCAAAGGAGCATTCATGAAGCAAACAGTTTATATCGCCAGCCCTGAGAGCCAGCAAATTCACGTCTGGAACCTGAATCATGAAGGCGTGCTGACGCTGACACAGGTTGTCGATGTGCCGGGGCAGGTGCAGCCGATGGTGGTCAGCCCGGATAAACGTTACCTCTACGTTGGCGTTCGTCCCGAATTTCGCGTTCTGGCGTATCGCATTGCACCAGATGATGGCGCACTGACATTTGCCGCAGAGTCTGCGCTGCCGGGTAGCCCGACGCATATTTCCACCGATCACCATGGGCAGTTTGTCTTTGTCGGTTCTTATAATGCGGGGAATGTGAGCGTAACGCGACTGGAAGATGGCCTGCCTGTGGGCGTTGTCGATGTGGTTGAGGGACTGGACGGCTGTCATTCCGCCAATATTTCACCAGATAACCGCACCCTGTGGGTTCCGGCATTAAAGCAGGATCGTATTTGCCTGTTTACGGTCAGCGATGACGGTCATCTGGTGGCGCAGGACCCCGCAGAAGTGACTACCGTTGAAGGGGCCGGTCCGCGTCATATGGTGTTCCATCCAAACGAACAATATGCATATTGCGTCAATGAGTTAAACAGCTCAGTGGATGTCTGGGAACTGAAAGATCCGCACGGCAATATCGAATGTGTCCAGACGCTGGATATGATGCCGGAAAACTTCTCCGACACCCGTTGGGCGGCTGATATTCATATCACCCCAGATGGTCGTCATTTATACGCCTGCGACCGTACCGCCAGTCTGATTACCGTTTTCAGCGTTTCGGAAGATGGCAGCGTGTTGAGTAAAGAAGGCTTCCAGCCAACGGAAACTCAGCCGCGCGGCTTTAATGTTGATCACAGTGGCAAATATCTGATTGCCGCCGGGCAAAAATCGCACCATATCTCGGTATACGAAATTGTCGGCGAGCAGGGGCTGCTGCATGAAAAAGGCCGCTATGCGGTAGGGCAGGGGCCAATGTGGGTTGTGGTGAACGCACACTAACCGCTGATTTACCCGGCGCTGAATCTCCTGCGCCGGGAGTATTAGCCCATCTCCTGTAACGCGTGTCTCTGGCGTTCGACGATATTGGTCCACAAATTGTCTTTATCGTCAGTCCATAAATTAATCAGCAAGGCAAAAAAGCGTTCTGCTGCTGGAGAAAGTACGGCATCTTTACGGCGAATTATTCCCAATGTCCGACGTATAACGGGTTCCACCAATGGGATACCAATAATCGAAGAATAGGGCGCATGAGGCATTGCCAGGCCAGGAAGCGCCGAAATCCCCAGTCCCGCTTCCACCAATCCTAATGACGTCGAAAGATGACGCACTTCATAAAACCAGTCCAGTTTCCAGGGCTTGTCGGACAATCTTTGCTCAATTAGCAGTCGGTTGCCGCTGGAGGAACGCACGCCAATCATTTTGTAACCTACTAACTCCTGCCATTCCACTAGCTGCTTTTTGGCCAATGGATGGTCACGCCGACAGGCCAGCACGAACGGCTCATTGACCAGTGGGGTAAAGTCAATGGATGAATTTGTGACATTGTTCATGTTTATGCCAAAGTCAGATTCATTGCACAGCACCGATTCCATGCAATTATTCGTACCTTGTTCCAGAATCCGCACTTTAATATTGGGATACAGCTCATTAAATTTACCGATTGCCAGCGGTAAAAAATAAAATACGGCGGTCGGAATACACGCTAACGTCACCATACCACGATGATAAGCATTCATATCACGAATACTAAAAAGCGTTTCATCGAATTTCTTTATTAATTCCCGCGCCTCCGGGAGCAACCTTTTTCCTGCTTTTGTTAACGTAACCTTGCGAGTTGTACGCTCAAAAAGTTGAATATGTAAATCTTCTTCCATCTTTTTTATTCTTCGCGTTAATGCAGGTTGCGTAATATTGAGTAATTTAGCGGCATTGTTAAATGAACTGGACTCTGCCAGTATGACAAATGCCTTCATACCTGATAATTCATGCTTCATTATTACTCCGAAAAATGGAAGCGGTGCATTTTAGTGATTTACAGTTAAACAGTTTAACTGCAATTTAATCACTTAAATTAATGAAAAAATGTTATTAATCGTGGAGCTAAAGTCATTAGAGATGCTTTGCCCTTAATGTAACCATATCGCAATAAGTTATGTTTTTAAATTGAGGGCATTATTATGAAAAAAATACCCTGCGTGATGATGCGAGGTGGAACCTCGAGGGGCGCGTTCCTGTTAGCGGAACATTTACCCGAAGATCAAACGCAGCGCGATAAAATATTGATGGCAATTATGGGTTCCGGTAACGATCTGGAAATAGACGGTATCGGCGGCGGTAATCCGCTGACCAGTAAAGTCGCCATTATTAGCCGTTCCGACGATCCGCGTGCTGATGTCGATTATCTGTTTGCTCAGGTTATCGTCCATGAGCAGCGGGTTGATACGACACCAAACTGCGGCAATATGCTGTCTGGGGTTGGGGCATTCGCCATTGAAAATGGTTTGATTGCAGCGACATCACCGATCACCCGTGTGCGTATCCGCAACGTCAATACTGGTACGTTCATCGAAGCTGATGTGCAAACGCCAAATGGTGTTGTCAAGTACGAGGGTAGCGCCAGAATTGATGGTGTGCCAGGGACAGCCGCACCGGTCGCTCTCACTTTCCTGAATGCAGCAGGAACAAAAACCGGAAAAGTCTTCCCGACTGATAAACAGATTGATTATTTTGACGATGTTCCAGTGACCTGTATTGATATGGCGATGCCAGTCGTCATTATTCCGGCTGAATATCTGGGCAAAACAGGCTATGAATTACCGGCGGAACTGGATGCCGACAAAGCATTATTAGCCCGCATTGAATCTATCCGTCTGCAAGCGGGTAAAGCAATGGGCTTAGGCGATGTTAGTAATATGGTTATCCCTAAACCTGTGCTTATTTCTCCAGCGCAGAAAGGCGGGGCAATTAATGTGCGTTATTTTATGCCGCATTCTTGCCATCGCGCACTGGCGATAACTGGCGCTATTGCCATTTCCAGTAGCTGTGCATTGGAAGGCACCGTCACCCGACAAATCGTCCCTTCTGTGGGGTACGGCAATATCAATATTGAACACCCCAGTGGTGCGCTTGACGTTCATTTAAGTAATGACGGTCAGGATGCCACAACGTTACGTGCATCTGTTATTCGGACGACCAGAAAAATATTTTCCGGTGAAGTTTATCTTCCCTGAAAAATTTCGTTGTCGTGATAAGGACAATCAATAAAGGACTTCTGTATGAGTCATACAGAAAGAACAGGATTTTAAATGAATAAGAAATCGTTATGGAAGCTAATTCTGATATTAGCGATCCCATGTATTATTGGCGTTATGCCAGCCCCGGCAGGATTAAGCGAACTGGCATGGGTACTTTTTGGTATTTACCTGGCGGCGATTGTGGGGCTGGTTATCAAGCCTTTCCCGGAACCTGTCGTACTGTTAATTGCCGTTGCTGCCTCGATGGTGGTGGTCGGTAACTTATCCGACGGTGCGTTTAAAACCACCGCCGTATTAAGCGGTTACTCTTCAGGTACCACCTGGCTGGTGTTCTCGGCGTTTACCTTAAGCGCCGCATTTGTGACCACCGGCTTAGGCAAACGTATTGCCTATTTGCTGATTGGTAAAATTGGTAGCACTACGCTGGGTCTGGGTTACGTTACGGTATTCCTTGATCTGGTACTGGCTCCGGCAACACCGTCTAACACCGCGCGTGCGGGCGGCATTGTGTTACCGATCATCAACAGCGTGGCGGTGGCTTTGGGGTCAGAACCTGAAAAAAGCCCGCGTCGTGTCGGACATTACTTGATGATGTCCATTTACATGGTCACCAAAACCACCAGCTATATGTTCTTTACCGCAATGGCGGGGAACATTCTGGCGCTGAAAATGATCAACGACATTCTGCACCTGCAAATTAGCTGGGGGGGATGGGCGTTGGCCGCCGGTTTGCCGGGCATCATTATGCTGCTGGTTACTCCGCTGGTGATTTACACCATGTATCCGCCAGAAATTAAAAAAGTGGATAACAAAACCATCGCCAAAGCGGGCCTTGCTGAACTGGGGCCGATGAAAATCCGTGAAAAAATGCTGCTCGTTGTCTTTGTGCTGGCACTGCTGGGCTGGATTTTCAGTAAGAGCCTGGGTGTTGATGAATCTTCAGTGGCAATTGTTGTTATGGCGACCATGTTGTTGCTGGGCATTGTGACCTGGGAAGACGTGGTCAAAAATAAAGGCGGCTGGAATACCTTAATCTGGTACGGCGGTATTATCGGCTTAAGCTCATTATTATCGAAAGTGAAATTCTTCGAATGGTTAGCTGAAGTCTTTAAAAATAACCTGGCATTTGATGGTCACGGTAACGTTGCTTTCTTCGTTATTATTTTCCTTAGCATCATCGTGCGTTATTTCTTCGCTTCCGGTAGTGCCTATATCGTTGCCATGTTGCCGGTATTTGCCATGCTGGCGAACGTCTCCGGCGCACCGTTAATGTTAACCGCGCTGGCACTGTTGTTCTCCAACTCCTATGGCGGCATGGTTACTCACTATGGTGGCGCGGCTGGTCCGGTCATCTTTGGTGTGGGTTACAACGATATTAAATCTTGGTGGTTGGTTGGTGCGGTACTGACGATATTAACCTTCCTGGTGCATATCACCCTTGGCGTATGGTGGTGGAATATGCTGATCGGCTGGAACATGCTGTAAATATACTCGTCATACTTCAAGTTGCATGTGCTGCGTCTGCGTTCGCTCACCCCAGTCACTTACTTATGTAAGCTCCTGGGGATTCACACGCTTGTCGCCTTCCTACAACTCGAATTATTTAGAGTATATCCCTTCATTATTTTTCTGCGCACTTCACGGTGCGCAGACATCTGGAGCATTTGATGATCAAGTTATCTGAAAAAGGCGTGTTTCTCGCCAGTAATAACGAAATAATAGCCGAAGAACATTTCACCGGCGAAATAAAAAAAGAAGAAGCAAAAAAAGGCACTATTGCCTGGTCAATACTCTCTTCTCATAATACGTCCGGAAATATGGATAAACTTAAAATTAAGTTTGATTCATTAGCCTCTCACGATATTACCTTTGTTGGTATTGTACAGACCGCTAAAGCGTCCGGTATGGAACGTTTCCCGCTGCCGTATGTGCTGACCAACTGCCATAATTCACTCTGTGCTGTGGGCGGCACTATTAACGGTGATGACCATATTTTTGGTTTATCGGCAGCTCAGCGTTATGGCGGTATTTTTGTGCCTCCGCATATTGCGGTCATCCATCAATATATGCGTGAAATGATGGCAGGCGGCGGCAAAATGATCCTCGGGTCAGACAGCCACACCCGTTACGGTGCATTAGGGACAATGGCAGTCGGTGAGGGCGGCGGCGAGCTGGTAAAACAACTGCTTAATGACACCTAGGATATCGACTATCCGGGCGTGGTTGCGGTGCATCTGACCGGAAAACCTGCGCCGTATGTGGGGCCGCAGGATGTGGCGCTGGCTATCATCGGCGCAGTGTTCAAAAACGGCTACGTCAAAAACAAAGTGATGGAATTCGTAGGTCCCGGTGTTGCTGCGCTCTCTACCGATTTCCGTAACAGCGTTGACGTGATGACCACTGAAACTACCTGTCTAAGTTCTGTCTGGCAAACCGATGAAGAAGTGCATAATTGGCTGGCGCTGCACGGTCGCGGCCAGGATTACTGCCAGCTTAATCCTCAGCCAATGGCGTACTACGATGGCTGCATCAGCGTTGATTTAAGTGCCATCAAACCGATGATTGCGCTGCCGTTCCACCCGAGCAACGTGTATGAGATCGACACGCTGAACCAGAATCTGACTGACATTCTGCGTGAGATTGAAATTGAGTCCGAACGCGTGGCGCACGGTAAAGCCAAACTCTCGCTGCTGGATAAAGTGGAAAATGGTCGCCTGAAAGTACAGCAGGGGATTATCGCTGGCTGTTCTGGCGGTAACTATGAAAACGTTATCGCCGCAGCAAATGCGCTGCGCGGTCAATCCTGTGGCAATGACACCTTCTCGCTGGCGGTTTACCCGTCATCACAGCCGGTGTTTATGGATCTCGCCAAAAAAGGTGTGGTAGCAGATTTGATTGGCGCAGGCGCAATCATCAGAACTGCGTTCTGCGGCCCATGCTTTGGCGCGGGCGATACGCCAATCAACAACGGTTTGAGTATTCGCCACACCACGCGTAACTTCCCGAACCGTGAAGGCTCTAAGCCAGCCAATGGGCAGATGTCAGCGGTAGCGTTGATGGACGCTCGTTCTATCGCTGCGACTGCGGCAAACGGTGGCTATTTAACCTCTGCCAGCGAACTCGATTGCTGGGACAACGTGCCGGAGTACGCCTTCGATGTAACGCCGTATAAAAACCGTGTTTATCAGGGTTTTGTGAAAGGGGCGACTCAGCAACCGCTGATCTACGGACCGAACATTAAAGACTGGCCGGAATTAGGCGCGCTGACTGACAATATCGTCCTCAAAGTGTGCTCGAAGATCCTCGACGAAGTGACCACCACTGACGAATTGATTCCTTCCGGTGAAACCTCTTCGTATCGTTCAAATCCAATTGGTCTGGCGGAGTTTACCCTGTCACGCCGTGATCCGGGTTATGTTGGCAGAAGTAAAGCCACTGCCGAGCTGGAAAATCAGCGTCTGGCGGGGAATGTCAGCGAACTGGCAGACGTTTTTGCGCGTATTAAGCAGATTGCTGGTCAGGAAAATATTGATCCGCTGCAAACTGAAATTGGCAGCATGGTCTATGCGGTCAAACCAGGTGATGGTTCTGCGCGTGAGCAGGCGGCGAGTTGCCAGCGTGTGATTGGCGGTCTGGCGAATATTGCCGAGGAGTACGCGACTAAACGCTACCGTTCTAACGTCATCAACTGGGGGATGTTACCGCTGCAAATGGCGGAAGCACCGAACTTTGACGTAGGTGATTACATTTACATCCCTGGCATTAAAGCGGCGCTGGATAATCCAGGTACGACATTTAAAGGTTATGTGATCCATAAAGATGCGCCGGTAACGGAGATTACGCTCTATATGGAAAGTCTGACTGCTGAAGAGCGCGAGATTATCAAGGCGGGTAGTTTGATTAACTTCAATAAAAACCGTCAGATGTAAAAAGCGCCATGTGAATGTAGGTCGCATCCGGCACTTATTGTCGGATGCGATGCTGGCGCATTTTATCCGACCTACAAATCGCATCGAACCGTAGGCCGGATAAGGCGTTTACGCCGCATCCGGCAAATAGTTAATAGCTCTTACTTCTTCGCTTCTGCAACCACTTTGCTACCCACGCCGCGGTTATTGTATTCCCACATGCGGTTGTAGTTAGTGTCATTCAGATTGCGCTGTACTTCGTCGCTATCGTCAACGCTGCCGGTATTACCCGCAAATGGACGATTGGAAATCACCGCATCGGCCCACGGTTTAGCCGTGTTAAAACCTTCGTTGATGGCGCTATCACGGATCACCACCTGACCGTTGGTATTGGCATCAACATCCAGCGAGCGGCCCAATTGCGCCACGCCATCACCGGAAGCATTGAAACGGCTGTTTACGGCGAGGAAACCGTAATAGATGTTAGACAGCGTAGCCGGTGCAAACACATACGCTTCTTGCTGGGTACGGGAGTTCACCACGCGGAATTCGGTGTTATCGAACACCACCGCGCCGCGACCAGAAACGATATCCACATCCCCTTCAATATAGCTATTCGTCACCAGAGTACGCGGTTGACGATTGGTTTCCAGACGGTTTTGCACACCACTGTTGGTGACAAAGAAGGTGTTCTGACGACCGAGAATGTTGACGTTATTGATCTGCACTTTGTCGCCATCAGTACGCAGCGCCACCGCCGGATGGTTACCCGCATCTACGCTATCGCCCAGCGTGTTTTCGATGGTCAGGTTTTGCAGTTGCAGGCCATTGTTTTGTGACCAGAAAACCGCAGAGCAGAGCACGCCAATGCTGTCGCTGCGTTTGCTCTGGCAGCTATCGTACATGTACCACGCTGGTTTACCTGGCATATATTTGCCGCGCGGGTTGACGTCGTGACGCCAGTCGGCAGGACTCATACCACCATCAAGGGAAAGCCCAATCTTCACATCAATCGGTTTTTCGCCTGTACCGTAGACGGTGATTCCACCCGGAGCTGCAGGGACATAGACCGTGCCTTCATACTCACCTGGCATCACAGCAATATATTGGCGTTTATTGGTACGTTTGATAATTGCCGCATCCACCGCTGCCTGAATAGTCGTGTGCGTCACGCCCGGTGTACCCGCCGGGCCGACAACAAAGTCAGGTTGTGCAGGCAGAGTAATAGGTGAAGGATTCCACGCCGCAGCACCAGGTGTCAGGGACGCAAAATAGTGTTGAGCATCGAAATTCTGCGCTTCTTTTGCCGACAGAATTGGGCGAGAAGAGGTACCAGGCGCGGTTTGATCAGAAGGACGTTGATCGGGCGGTGTTGAGCTACAGGCGGTCAGCGTCACGCCAAAAGCCAATGCCAGCGCCAGACGGGAAACTGAAAATGTGTTCACAGGTTGCTCCGGGCTATGAAATAGAAAAATGAATCCGTTGAAGCCTGCTTTTTTATACTAAGTTGGCATTATAAAAAAGCATTGCTTATCAATTTGTTGCAACGAACAGGTCACTATCAGTCAAAATAAAATCATTATTTGATTTCAATTTTGTCCCACTCCCTGCCTCTGTCATCACGATACTGTGATGCCATGGTGTCCGACTTATGCCCGAGAAGATGTTGAGCAAACTTATCGCTTATCTGCTTCTCATAGAGTCTTGCAGACAAACTGCGCAACTCGTGAAAGGTAGGCGGATCCCCTTCGAAGGAAAGACCTGATGCTTTTCGTGCGCGCATAAAATACCTTGATACTGTGCCGGATGAAAGCGGTTCACGACGAGTAGATGCAATTATGGTTTCTCCGCCAAGAATCTCTTTGCATTTATCAAGTGTTTCCTTCATTGATATCCCGAGAGCATCAACATGCAATGTTGTAGGGATGGCAATTTTTACACCTGTTTTGCTTTGCTCGACATAAAGATATCCATCTACGATATCAGACCACTTCATTTCGCATAAATCACCAACTCGCTGCCCGGTAACAACAGCCAGTTCCATTGCAAGTCTGAGCCAACATGGTGATGATTCTGCTGCTTGATAAATTTTCAGGTATTCGTCAGCCGTAAGTCTTGATCTCCTTACCTCTGATTTTGCAGCGCGAGTGGCAGCGACCGGGTTTATTGTTATATGGCCTTCAGCTATTGCCTCTCGGAATGCATCGCTCAGTGTTGATCTGATTAACTTGGCTGACGCCGCCTTGCCCTCGTCTATGTATCCATTGAGCATTGCCGCAATTTCTTTTGTGGTGATGTCTTCAAGTGGAGCATCAGGCAGCCCCCTCCTTATTGCTTTAATTTTGCTCATATAATTTATGAGTGTCTTCTGCTTGATTCCTCTGCTGGCGAGGATTTTTTCGTAGCGATCAAGCCATGAATGTAACGTAACAGAATTATCACTGTTGATTCTCGCTGTCAGAGGCTTGTGTTTGTGTCCTGAAAATAACTCAATGTTGGCCTGTATTGCTTCAGTGATTGCTATCCTCCTGTCTCGGCCTAATCCAAACTCTTTACCCGTCCTTGGGTCCCTGTAGCAGTAATATCCATTGTTTCTTATATAAAGATTAGGGGGTAAATCCCGGCGCTCATGACTTCGCCTTCTTCCCATTTTTGATCCTCTTCAAAAGGCTACCTGTTACTGGTCGATTTAAGTCAACCTTTACCGCTGATTCGTGGAACAGATACTCTCTTCCATCCTTAACCGGAGGAGGGAATATCCTGCACTCGCGTACCCATCGACGAACTGTTTCAAGGCTTCTTGGGCGTCGCTGGCGTGCGTTCCACTCCTGAAGTGTCAAGTACATCGCAAAGTCTCCGCAATTACACGCAAGAAAAAGCCGCATTGATGCGGCGATGGTAGGTCTGGATATCTTGAGAAATGAACAGGCCTCATCGAGTGTGAGGCTGTGGTTAGTCCTTGCGTAGCTCGCTAATTCTTCTGTAAGTTTCTGGTGCTTTGTTTCCGTGTATCTTCATTTCAGACTTCAACAGAGCAACGAGAGAATCCCATTCGTTGAGGATGCCTTTGAATGCCGGAACGCGCTTTGCAACCTTGTCGAATGAATCTCTGATTTCTGGAATCTGCTCAACAAGTGCAACGCATCGTCGGAAATCGGCTGCGTCATGTGGAGCACCGAAGTGATGACCATAGATATTCTTTTTCAGTCCACATGCGATTGAGGCAAGAGTTGCGCTACTGATGCCGACATCGCCAGTCGTTTGCCATTTCAAAATCTTCATAGCCAAATCTGACATTTCTTGTCTCCAATAAAAAACCGCCATCAGGCGGCTTGGTGTTCTTTCAGTTCTTAAATTCGAATCAGCCTTTGGTCACCCAGCATTGTGAGTCACCATTACACGGGCATGAATTAACAGGAACTCTCTCGCCGCACTTACCGCAACGTTTTATGCTGATCGATTTTATACGCCAGCGCACAAGTGCATCATCTTGGCGGCTCAGTAACGCGATGTACTCACCAAACTCGTAAGGCGCACGCCTGAAGCGACGCGTGGCACAGTTACGCTCCAGCATTTCAATTTCCTGAGCATCAAGTACAAGCTCCAGCTTACGCATACCGGATGATGCTTGCTTGGCCCTCTGATCGGCTTTGCGCTCTGCTGCTGATTTAGCCATTCTGCTTTTCCTGCATCAGGAGAAAGACAATCATAGCGGCGCGGATGCTTCCGATATCTCTTTATGCGATAAGCACATACAAGCAGCGAACCATCAACTGGAGTGAGTGAGGAATCGACCACAAGCAACGCCCCTTGCAATATGCCTTCGCGGTAATGGCTGTCACCCGCGGAACAATTTATCTGCTGGCTGCATGAAAAGCCAGCAATACAACTTTTGCTGACTTTCCACCGTTAACGCGACACAACCTTTGTTCCTGAGCTTCACGTTGCAGAGCCGATAATCTCCGTCTCTTTAAATTAAAAAGACGGAGACTATTAAAAACTCATTAAAACATCAGGAAACAACAGATTCCCCGTAAAACGCTACAGCCTGTGCAGACTGGGAGTCCATATCATCATGGAGATCTCTGGAGTATGGGAGGGAGTTGACTGTCGATATAAATATACTGTCATTTTCTAAAGTGAAAATTTCTGATTCGAGACTACCAATATCACCACGTACAGGATTAGTCCACCCACTAAACAGTAAAAATCCCCATTCCTGAAAAAGCCCGGAATTCACTTCACGTTTTACATCATGAAACATTTCTCCCGTCAGTTCATCGAAAGGGACATTATTGATATCGCGTCGTGCCGGGACAGTCCCTTTTTTATCCTCAATCCAAAACAATGCATCGTAAAATCTGTCCGACGTTGCGGTACGAGGTTTAAAGAAGCGATAAGGTTTAATTAAATAAGATGACACATTTTTCCCTGTGGCTTTATCCTTCGCAAAAATAACAAATGTTTTACCAATGCAACTTTCATCAATATCATTTGAAAATGACACCACGCCGTCCTGATTTACAGTCAGCGAATTGTCTCCCGCATTGGTGACAACACTCCAGTCCAACGTATTATTATTGACAACATCATTGTCAACCACCATCTGAAATGTCGCGCCTGGAAATAATGTTTTCGGGAATGAACCATTAGCCATGTCTTTTTTTATATCGAACACATGGTGGCTCACTAGAACACCGGTAATTTTGGGCATAAAAAACTCCTTATTTGTTTAATTGAAATGCGATCAATAAATTCGATCACCAAAGAGATATTATTACTTTTACAAGAATAAATGTTGTTATTTGTTTATTATAAAACAATCATCACCCAGAAAAGAAAAAGATGCAGCTCGTTAACAAAAACCTTTGTGGCATATTAAGGTTGTGTCGCGTTAACGGTGGAAAGTCAGCAGATAAAATTGTTCTGTGGGTGACAATCCATCACCCTGAGGATGCTGATATTGCCCCTTGCGCATCATGTGGAGTAATTCAACGCCGGCCAGTATCGTAGCCGTTCCATGAAATAGGTGTGCAAGTTCTCCGGTTGCTCACGGGCTACCTGTTCTGCAATTACCGGTATATTCATCCGCTCTTTGTAGGCAACGCCGCTGGCGGCCAGGTCAACGTTGAAGTGGTCAACCAAAACTGGCCACCGAGTTAGAGTTTTTCCAGTTGTCGCGTATATCAGATGCAAGCGACTGTTCGGATTTTGAGTTACATTTCTGTGCAAACATCTCCAATCCCTGCGCCCGGACTTCAGCCAAGAAAGCGTCGGTGGCTGGGGTTTCGCTGTGGTGCAGGGCATCATTGATAATCATCGCAGCTACTCCGGCCTGTCCTGCGTCCGTGACCGACACATGCTCAAGAGTTACGGCCATTGCGTTTTTCAGCCCAGCATTCTCCTCCGCCAGCGCCGCGCATTTAGCTTCAAGTTCACCGAACTTACGCACCAGATATTCAGCGTTTGTTTCGTTAACCTTTAAATCTCGTGGGATGCATTTACCTTTCAGAAATCCATCAATCTCAATTAGTGACATTTGTTTCATTTCTTCCCACTCCGCCACATCGCATTCAGATATTTGTTTTGACTCACTGAAGGAAAAGAATTTCGCTTAAGCAATTCCTCTCTCGATGGCATTGGCTTTACGCGTTGGCGAATAATCATTTCTGCCGGAAGAATGCCGGGATTGTATGCAAGTCCTCTCATGGTAAATTCCTCAGTCATTACTGATAGCGCCATAGCGTGAGCGGTAATTACGCAGGCGCGGGTCAATTTCAGGGAAGTGGGTATATGTGGCTTTGCGGAATGGTCGGATTGATGTCTGGTAAATTCGCTCGCGTTCTTCTTTCTCTGCAAGCCATATACAATGGCGAAATTCCTTTTCCTCTTTCGTTTCCTGCGGTAGCGACATTATCAGGTCGTAGTTTTTTCTGAATTTATCCAGCACCTCCAATACGGAATTGCCGGAACAGCGGCGCGCGTCGTCCGCACCATACAGAGGCGCTGGCATGGTTTTCTCCTGATTAAATTGCGTGAATAGCGTGACGAGGGAAGGGGAGAGTTACTGGTGCAAAGGGTATATCGTCGTCAAAATCCATCGGAGGTTCGTTGTGTTGTGCTGGGGATGATTGCTGCTGTGGCTTCTGTGATTGCCTGCTGGCTGCTTGTTGTTTGCTGTCGCCAATGCCGCCAAGCATTTGCATCACGCCATTAATTCCGACATGAACCTCGGTTGTGTAACGGTCTTGCCCTGACTGGTCTTTCCACTTTCTGGTTCTCAGCATTCCCTCGAAATAAATCTGATCACCTTTTTTCACATACTGCCCCACGACCTCAGCCAGTTTCCCGGATGCAGCAACACGATGCCATTCAGTCAATTCCTTTTGCTCGCCAGTATTTTTATCTCGCCATTGTTCTGACGTGGCTATTGTCAGGTTAGCGAACGCTGTTCCTGATGGTGAGTATCGAACTTCCGGGTCTTGTCCTACCCGACCAAGGATAATCACCTTATTTACTCCTCTGCTTGCCATTTATGCCGCCTGTTTTAGTTCATTAACTCTGATGTTCATTACCTGAACGCATTTAGCCTGCGCATCCTCATTGCCAGCCATTAATTGCCAGTCATGCTGATAACGTTCTATGAGTTTTTTCTTGTCAGTTTCTGTCGATGCATAATCGCTGAAGTCTTTCAGGATTTGTTCGCAGTCAACCGATGGAGATTTCTGGTTGGTATTTTCTGGTGATGGTTGATTGCCAGATGCTGGCATTGCCCATCCCGGCAGCGATGGAGGAGACCAGTAAAATCCTGTTCCATCCTTCAGTTTTGCCCTGTGCCATCCCTGCTTTTTATCGAGAGATGTTTGTGCGAAACCTTCCTCAAGGTTATACAGATACCGACCGATTCCCCACTGAACGGCAGCACGCTTCATTGCACCGGAACGACCACCTTTGACGGCTTCTACCTGCGTGTTTTCAGCAGCATCCCATTTGGTTACCCATTCGGAATCAATCTTGATTGATATGCCGCATTCAACGCCGCCGTTGTTGGGAATATCGCGGTATTCATTGCGCCATCCCGCTTTGCCACAAACATCGTCAAGGCGTTTCATGATTGCCCGGTTCGTGACATAAGCCAGCACCATAGCCCACACTTTGCCATCGCGTGTTTTACCGCTTTGCTGTATTCGCCATTCGATATCTTCAGGGCTGAATGGCTCATCGAATTTATTCAAATCCATAATTCACCTCAGAATGGACATGGCCCAAGGAAATAACGCTGGTTTAATACTTCGACTCTGGACAAATTAAGGCATACCCGCATTCCTTCGCGGTCACCATTATGGCGATACCAGAGAGCTTTCTGCGTGTACATGCGCCTCTGTAACTTGCTCTCCTTCACTGTGGTTGCAAGTGACATGAATATCTCCTTCGTTACCGATTAATTCTTTCATCTGACGAATGAATTCTTCGTCTGACCAGTTATCTGTAAAACTCATTTCCTGCGATACCACGGAAGGTTGATAGCTGATTTCATCGCTTTATTTGCTTCAAGCCACATTTTTGAATCACCAATAAATCGGGCTATTACTGCTTTGTTTTGTGCTGCACGAAGCATCTGGTGATTGATGGCTATTTCATTGCGCATAACGCCTCCAGTTGTTTCTTTGCTGCTCTGATTAATTGTTTAACTCGGCGTGATAATTCAGATTCGTGCGGGTAGAAAGCGGACATGACGCCGCTACCCGCGAGCTGAAAGTGCATCATGGGTAACTCCTTATATTTGATTGCATAACGAAAACGCCTCGAGTGAAGCGTTATTGGTATGCGGTAAAGCCGCACTCAGGCGGCCTTGATAGTCATATCATCTGAATCAAATATTCCTGATGTATCGATATCGGTAATTCTTATTCCTTCACTACCATCCATTGGAGGCCATCCTTCCTGACCATTTCCATCATCCCAGTCGAACTCACAAACAACACCATATGCATTTAAGTCTTTCGAAATTGCTATAAGCAGAGCATGTTGTGTCAGCATGATTAATACAGCATTTAATACAGCGCCGTGTTTATTGAGTCGGTATTCAGAGTCTGACCAGAAATTATTAATCTGGTGAAGTTTTTCCTCTGTCATTACGTCATGGTCGATTTCAATTTCTATTGACGCTTTCCAGTCGTAATCAATGATGTATTTTTTGATGTTTGACATCTTTTCATATCCTCATAGATAAAAAATCGTCCTCACATTGGAGGGCAAAGAAGATTTCCAATAATCAGAACAAGTCGGCTCCTGTTTAGTTACGAGCGACATTGCTCACATAGCAGACTCGCAAATCTGCTATAGGTGCTTATTCGCATCGCATGACAACATCAAATTTTTCGAGATTACTTTGTCGCAACAATCCCTCTTCTACGCGGTCAGCTTTTCTATAATTATCAAATTCGAAATGTTTAATTACTTCTTTCGTTTCTCGCTCTATAACTTCAACGATGTATTTCTTATTCATTACTCATCACCTATGGCTTTTTTGATAGCTTCGCTAGCCTTATTAACAGCTCCATACCATTCTGGATATGTTGTCGTTGTTCTATTTTCGGCTTGCTTAAGTAATAACTGAAGTGCTTCAAGTAAATCCGGTACAGCCATAGCTAATCTTCCATTTGCTACGGCCTCTTCTGTTTCTTTACCGGATAGGGCCATTCCCGGGTGTGAAAATAAAATTAAGCCTGCAAAATTGGCTTCTCGCCAATTTTTCCTAGTACCTTTAAATTCCATGTTAGCCTCTGTTGTTTATGCCAAAAATAAAGGCCACCATCAGGCAGCCTTGTTGTTCTGTTTACCAAGTTCTCTGGCAATAATTGCCGTAGTTCGTATTGCCCATTTATCGACATATTTCCCATCCTCCATTACAGGAAACATTTCTTCAGGATTAACCATGCATTCCGATTGCAGCTTGCATCCATTGCATCGCTTGAATTGGCCACACCATTGATTCTTATCAATAGTCGTAGTCATACGGATAGTCCTGGTATTGTTCCATCACATCCTGAGGATGCTCTTCGAACTCTTCAAATTCTTCTTCCATATCTCACCTCAAATAAGTGGTTTGCTGCCTAATTTCATTTTCTGGCGACCAACACAAGTCACCCCCATTTCACTGCGTGGCTTGCTGTACCATGTGCGCTGATTCTTGCGCTCAATACGTTGCAGGTTGCTTTCAATCTGTTCGTGGTATTCAGCCAGCACTGTAAGGTCTATCGGATTCAGTGCGCTTTCTACTCGTGATTTCGGTTTGCGATTCAGCGAGAGAATAGGGCGGTTAACTGGTTTTGCGCTTACCCCAACCAACAGGGGATTTGCTGCTTTCCATTGAGCCTGTTTCTCTGCGCGACGTTCGCGGCGGCGTGTTTGTGCATCCATCTGGATTCTCCTGTCAGTTAGCTTTGAGTAACGCGCCGTGATGCTTATCTCCACGGTTGCTGTCTTGCAGCTGCATTTCGCGCTACCCAAAGCCTTCTGCTTTGAATGCTGCCCTTCTTCAGGGCTTAATTTTTAAGAGCGTCACCTTCATGGTGGTCAGTGCGTCCTGCTGATGGCTTAAAATATACCTACAGGTAAAACCTCTGTCTATACCTGTAGGTAAATAAAATTGATGTGAGAGTTTACCTGCTTGAATTTTCAGGTAATTAATTTTTTGGATTGATATAAAAAAGCCCGCTTTGCGGGCTGAAAGGAGATGTCAGAAGCTATTTGGATTGCTTGGCCATTGCGGCAATTTTGATTCTACTGGGGTGTGTTTGGGTTTGAGTCCGTTTAAGTAGTCAAGGCGCTCAATGGCGCATTTATACATAGCAATCTGCTCTGATGACATGTCGTCGTATGACATGCCTTTGAACTTTTTAATTATCGATTCTGCCTCATGTATAAGATGCTTCTTCCTCATGAGTTCAGCTGTATGCTTAGAGCTTACAGGAGATAACTTTGCCCATATGAAGCAGATGATTACAACAGCGACTACTATGCCGGGTATAAACATTTGCTGCTTTATCCTCAAACTTTTGGCAGATCGTCCTGGTCTACGTACCTGGTGTGTTTCACAATAGCTGAAACAAAATGCATTTTATCAACTTCTTCAACAGGAAGAGTGATTGGGCGGTGATCACTGTTTATGCTACTAAACTGATAATCACCGTCTCTTGTTTTGTTCATGATCTTTATCATGTTGTGACCGTCTTTGGTCCTTACAAAGACTTCATCACCTGGATGTACTGGCGTATTTGGTTCAATAACAACATATTCTCCTGACTGAATCCTTGGCCACATGCTGTCACCCTTAACCTTCAGACCGTAAGCATCTTTATCGCCGCTGTAGATGCTTAACCAACCGGATCTGAATTCAATCATATCCACTGAGCCATCAACTCCCAAAACGGCTTCACCAATTACCGGAACAAAACCCGCACGAACGTTACCCGCAAACTCAAGATGGTCCGTAGCTCCAGCTTTACCATCTGCAAGCATGTCCATCCATCCGCGTGGGAGATTAAAAGATTTTTCAATTAGTTCCATCATATCGTCAGCAATGCGTTTTTTTCCGCTTTTTCCTTCCGGATACAGCATTCTGGAAACGTATGATGGTTCCCTTTCTATTCGACGAGCCAACTCTGAGGCCTTTCCATTACAGAATCGGTCTCTTATCTCTATCAGCCTTAGTCGTCTTTGTTCGTATTTATCCATGATTTAATTCTATCTTTGATTACCTGCCGGTAAATAACCTATGGGTATTGATTTGCTTTTTACCTACAGGTAAACTCATCTTATTCAACAACGGGAAGGAGATAGCAAATGGAAGAACTCCGCTTGTATCTGAACTCCCTTTCACTGGAAGAGCAGAGAGAATTTGCCACCAAGTGCGGAACTTCTATCGGCTATTTGAGGAAAGCACTTAGCCGTAATCATGAATTGGGCGCAGCACTTTGTGTTCTGATTGAGAGGTTCAGCAATGGTGAAGTGACTCGCAAAGACCTTCATCCGGTTGATTGGGAAAGCATCTGGCCTGAATTAATGGCCGCTTAAGTTATTAATGCTCTTACACATCCCCGCCCTGAAAAAGGGCATTACCAGAAACAAATCTCTATGGTTTTGCGTTTCTTTGCGAAGCCAACTCTATCTAATCATTAAGGAAATTATCTATGGGTACTATTGCAACTAAAAGCAAGAAAGCGGCTCACATCGAGTCAGCCTTGCTGAACAAACTGGCACTGATGGGGCAGAAGACATTCGCTCGAGCGATGGGGGTTCCTGAATATCAGGTAAGCCGATGGAAGAATGGTTTCTTCTCGCAGGTAAGCATGATGCTGGCTGTTCTGGAATACGGAATCGAAGACGATGAAATGGCTGAGCTGACTAAGCGGCTTGCCAATTACCTGACAAAAGAAAAAGCCCCGAAGAACGGCGAATTCTTCGAGGCCTGATGTAGAAAGACTGGATCAATCTACAGGGGTAATTATGACAAAACGTCGT
>NZ_VATT01000040.1:0-23605 GCF_005781225.1 Escherichia sp. E4736
ACTGACCGTGATACCGTCCAGTGCCGTCTGGAGCAGATGCCCGCTGCCGTAGTAAAGATGGCTGAGATGCTGCCCGTCCGGCAGGGTAATGTCGGTGGGATTGCCCAGCGCGTCACGCCGGTACTTTATGCTGCCGTGCACGCTGTGCTCTGCCGTCAGCCACCCGCTGCGGTCATAATCAAAGCGCACCCTGTCCGCCTGCATGTGGTGCAGCCGTTCCCCTTCTTCCGTCGGGGTGAGCGTCACTTCCGTTATCTGGTCAAGACGGTTGTAGCTGAAGGTCCGTGTACTGTGCTGCGTGTCACTGCGCAGCAGGCGGCCCAGCACATCACGCTCCTGCCGCTCATTAAGCATCCCGCCTTCTGTACCCTGCGTCTGGATGATGACCGGATACCCGCCCGCATTCAGCACAAACATCCGTATCAGGCCGTCCGGGCGCTGTTCTCCCGTCAGCCGTCCGTCGCCGTCGTAGCTGAACCGGTAAAGCGCCCCGTTGCCGTTGCTCAGGCTGGCAATCCATCCCTCCGCGGTATAATGCCAGCGCGTCTCCCGTTTCTCTTCATCCGTATGGAGCGCCAGCAGCCCGCGCGGCGTATACTGCCAGGACTGTACGCTGCCCGTGATGCGACGGTGGCTGCTCAGTAACCCCAGCGCGTTCCAGGTGTAACGGTCCTGCTGTTTACCGGGGTGGCTGACCGTCTCCGGCAGCCCCAGACGGTTATAGCTGATGCGTACCGTTTTCCCTTCCGCGTCCGTCACCGCCGTCAGATTGCCGTCTTCATCGTATTCATAACCCGTGGCGCGCCCCGAACAGTCGGTGTAACGCGTCAGTTGACCGCGCGCATCGTGCGCCAGCGCAACCTCGCCGCCCCGCGCATCCGTGCGGCTGACCGCCAGCCCCTGTTCATCATACCCGTAGCGCGTGACGCGTCCTTCCGGGTCTGTCTCCCGTATCACCTGACCGTGTTCGTTGTAATCCGCCTTCCATACGTGGTCGTCATCCAGTGCCCGGCGCGTGATTTCAGCAAAGCTGCCGTTCCACTGCGTCTGTGTCACCCGCCCTGCCGGGTCCGTCTCTTTCACCACCCGGCTCAGGGTGTCGTATTCCAGCGTTACCCTGCATTCGCCGGGGAGTTCCACCGCTACCGGAAAATGGTTTTCGTTGTACCTGAAGCGGTACATTCCGCCGCCCGGCGTCCGGTGAGCAGTCACATACGTATCTTCATCAAACCACCACTGCCACTTCTGCTCCGGCCTGCCAGTTACCACCGTCTGCCCACCAGCAAAATCATAGTGGAACCGGTAATCCTCACCGTCGCTGGTTGAGTGCTCCACCACCCTGGGAACCCCCTCAATCTCTTCCCAGCGGTAGGTACAGGTAAAGCCCGTCGCGTTGCGGTGCTCTGTCATCAGGCCATTTTCATAGGCAAACTGGCGTACCGTCACACCGGCCCCGTTCACCACGCCAGTCAGTTGCCCGTTATCGTCGTAGCGATATTCCACCAGGTTACCGGGACGCCCGCCTTTCACCAGTTCAATATGCGAAAGTCTTTCCCCTGCCGGCGTCATTGTGCGGTGCAGTAACAGATGGTGCCCGCTGCTGGAAGCCACCCGCACCAGCCTGCCGTTCTCACGCCCGAAAGCAATTCGCTGCCGGTACGGTGTCTCCATAAAAAGTAATGGCGCGACGCCGTGGTCATCAAACTCATCAAACACGTAGTAGCTGCGGTCGGTGTAATGCAGCACATAGCGTCCGTCATGCAGGCGGCTAAGGTAAAACTGCTCTTCGGGGTCAAATATCTGGTGACCCGGTGTCAGCATCGCTTTCGGATAACTTAACTCCCGACCTTGTCCGCCAATCAGAGTGATATGTTCCTCATCAGCTCGCAGGATTATTTCCCAGTTCAGCCGCCATCCTCTGCCCAGCAATCCTTCAGTTTCCAGGTGGCTGGCATAAAAGCGCGAACAGGTAACAGGCAGACGACCCGGCAGGGTGAAATCCGTTTCCGGCAGCAGAATTTTTTGCCCTGTAGTGACATCCACCGGGTTACTGAACAACCCCATAGCGACCTCGGAAACGGCCATCCCGGTAATTTCGCCGCCAATAAATTTGGCCGCGCATTTTGTGCCAAATTTCGACCCCATCTTTGCCGCCTGGCGTGCGGCTCCGGCAAGTCCGCCAAGCATTCCGGCGACCACATACAGCACATCCACCACCTGACGCAGCCAGTCAGGGATTTCCGGGCTGATTTCCAGTACCGTTTGTGTACCACCGCCGAGAAAGACATTGGGGGAGCCGTCCTCAATCACTGCATCACACTCAGTGTGGTCATCCTTGCGTGCAGCTGGCTGGCTGTTGATGTAGATGTTGCCGGAACCCTGGGCAATGCGGATTTCCGGGGAATGGTCTTCGCATATCACCGTACTCAGTACGGCGCGGGCGGCCGGGCGACTGTTGGTGCTGACATTATCAGAACCGGTCAGAATTTTTCCCACTGTGGAATGTATCGAGCGCCCGATGGCTTCTCCCAGTTGCAGGACTCCGGAAGCTATCTGATCAGCCAGAAAACTCAAAATCAGCCCAGCCAAAAAGCCGCAGGTAACAAAAGCAAAGCTGGCGACGGCAATAATGGCGATACCTATGATGGCCCCTATCAAAAACCCGGCAAGGGCGCTGGTGTGGTAGATGGGATCATCCACCCGTGCGGCTTCATACATGACAAAACCTCCCTGTTTTTTTAGCTTTTAGCAGGCTGAAAACTGGTCAACCATGCAGTCCATAGCTGGTCGGTGTGCTCATCAAAAGGACGCTGACTGGTCAGCGTCAACACCAGTACCTTTGCTGGCCCGGTGATAAACCCGGCTTGACGCTGGTACACTTCTGTTTTTCCAGAACGATGAGTTGCGAGAATCTGTTCACCTGTCATGGCAGCTTCGCCAGTTCCCGCCAGTGCCGTTCCCCGCGAAAGTACCCGGTGCTGGCCCAGGTTTTTTTTCATCAAGGCTATCTGGCGGTCAATATAGGTGGTCAGGTTTTCATCGGACCTGAGCGTATCGCGGGAAATATTCAGACTGGGAGTTGCCCTCTCATTGCCCGACGGGACGAAGATATTGACGGTGCGATCAAGAAAAGTTTCAGGCAGGGCAAAGCTGCCCTCCTGAATACGGTAAAGGCTGGTCATAGATAAAATCCTTTTATTATTTTTTATTCAGAAGCATCCGGAGTGGATAACGGGGCAATATCATCCGCAGTAATGGCTTTTCCGCCATCCGGGTTCATATCAATGCCACTGCCAATGAGTTGCATAACATCGCTGGTGTGCAGTAAAAGTTGTTTTCCGCAAAACTCAATCGAGCCATCCTTGTGTAATACAAGCGCTGCATTGCCGCAACGAAGGGTAAATTGATCGCCAACATCCAGACGATATGTCGTTCCGACATTGATGGTTTGAGCCAGTTTGACGGAAAGACCATCATTTTTTGTGATGGTGGCATTACGGTCTTCTCCCACGCTGATGGTTTCATTTTTGACAATGGTTTTTGTGCGATCGACCATGATCGTGTGGGTTTCATTGTTTTTTACCGTAGTATTCAGGTCTTTTTCCGCGTGGAACTTCACTTCTTCCGCACCAGTTTTATCGTCAAAGCGCAGCATATTTCCGTTAGTCGGCCCTCCCTGCAATGAGTGGCTGAATATCCCACTCTGCGACGCCATGCCCGGCAGCCCCCACGGCGGCATGGTGTCCTGGTTATAGGTGCGCCCCACGATGATGGGCAAATCCGGATCGCCGTTTTTGAAATCCACCAGTACTTCCTGGCCAATACGCGGGATCTGGATCATGCCAAATCCTTTCCCTGCCCACGGATAGCTGACACGGACCCAGCAGGAGCTGTTTTCGTCATTGTTACCGTAACGATCCCAGCCAAACTGCACCTTCACCCGGCCATATTTATCCGTCCAGATTTCCTGCCCCGCCGGGCCGGTGACGATGGCGCTCTGCGGGCCTTTGGTGTGGGGTTTGCTCAGGGTTCGTTGTGGGCGGTAAACTTCGCTGGTGGGGTGCAGTTCAAACGTGGTGACATAGGTAAAATGCTGATCCTGACCGCTGTGCTGCGCATTATCCCGTAAAAACAGCGTGGTCTGTACCAGCAGGTATTCCTGATTAATTTCTGCCGTCGGGTGATTCATCAATGTAAAGGTGTACCCGGTCATGAGGGTACGGATATGACCGGCCCCATGTGCCCGGCTGCCTGGGCTGCGCTGCGCTTCCATACGAATGCGCGTCAGCATCTCGCCTTCGCCCGTAGTGAAGTAATCACCAGGCCATTCGTAATGCTCGTATTCAGCATGACCGGTATCACGCGGACTGGCCACGGTACTTTTAAGCAGCGAACGAGGCTTCATAAAATCAAAATCGTCCATCACCCACTTTCCAGTACGCAGCCTCTCACTGGCCGTAATGGTGTGGATAAATTCCTTATCCAGTTTCAGCCCTTCCTGGTGCCACTCCACCAGCGGCGAGTCAGGGCACGCTTTATGACCATTGATGGCATCCGCCAGCACCAGCGTGTGGCTGTTCTCGCTGTGCTCAAACCACCAGTAAATCCCCCATTCCTGCATCAGGCGCTGGATGAAATCGAAGTCGGTTTTACCATACTGCACCTGCCAGGCGCGGGGTGGATAATTTTCCACCAGCCGCTTTTCCACCGGAAAGGAATATTCATCCAGTACTTCATCGAGAATCTCCACCACGGTTTTATTCTGGAACGCTTTGTAGTCGCTGGTGTGGGTCAGCAGCTTCAGCCACGGCTCAATGCGTAATTCATACGTTACCGAACGGCCCTCATGACCGACCACCCTCGCCGCCGTCACCAGCCCGCTGATATACCGTTTTCCGCCACCGTCCAGTTCGATACTGACGCACAGGTCTTTGCCCACCATCGGCTGAAGCGGCAGGTTGGCAGCGGGGGAAACGTACCCCAGGTTCAGGGCGTCCGGCGTTTTAAGCTGTACTGTGTAGGAAAACAGATTCCCAAGCCCTTCCGAACCATTCATGCCTGCAAACAAAAGCATCTGCGGCGGCACCGCACTACCACTTACTGTGACGTTATGCGCCCCCGGACCACCGGCTGCAATCGACGCCGCCGCATCCTGAACTGCACCAGCCATATCCGATATCCCTGCTGCTGCAGCGGCAGCCTGCGCAGCAGCTACTGCGGCTTTAACCAGACCTGACGGTTCCGGCAACGCACCAAACAGGTCCGCCGCGGCCTGTTCTGCCATCTGCTCGGCTGCATCAGCTACATCGGTTGCGGCTGAACCAGGGCTTATACCACCACTTTCTCTGGCTATAAGTGGCGTGGAGATAGCTGGCCCACCGTTACTGCCAGATTTATTACCCGTAGATACAAAACTCATGATATTTATTCCTTTAATATCGGATTAGAATTTAGCGCCCGGCTGCCAGAAAAAATAAGAAATAACCCGCCACTGTCCATCTTTATAATGAAAAAAACATGTCAGATTTAAATCCCCCCGCAAATGCCAAAACATTTCTTTGATGGGGATATTTCTGAATTCAGGATTTGTTGAGCGATAGGTATTTTCAATTTCTATATAATATTCGCCTACAAGTTTATAACGAGGCTTTATAAATTCATACGCTGGCTGACCATAGTTATTTAATAGCACATTCTCTTCAACTCTATTATACACACCACTCGCATTCAGATAAGCATGTACAGGAATATCAGGCATGCTATTTTTCGCCCCACCCACTATCAAAAAAATAATCACAGCGTATATTAGTTTCATTTTTTTACGCTTTTCACAAAAAAATTAGAACCCGGAACCATTCTATTTAACCGCTCAATGACATTTCCCATATAACGAGAGCGCAGTTCCATACCAATATTCATTAACGCACTGGCGTCCCCAGAGAATGGTGTAGTTGCTTTATCTGTATCATCACTATAGTATTCATCAGTAAGATATCCAATAATATGCCCAAGCTCGTGAGACAGCCCTATTTGCTCATGGCAAATTTTTGATGAACCAAGGCATTTAGCTGCTGCAACTATATCTTTAGAGTCAAGTTCAACGTATCGACTATTCCAGACAATGGAACTTTGACGAAAACTATTTGGATCATCATTATCAATTTTAAACACCACCACATCCCAATACCCATGCCGATCAGTCTGAATTATTTCTATTGTGAAAGATAAATCCTTACCATTAAACTTACTGACAAACTCAGACTTCCCAGAAACGGATAAAAAAATCTTATTATTCCATGTTTGATTAATGACAAAAATAACTTTCCCATGAAAGGCATTTTTCTCCATATCTGTCCAATCAGTTTTTGCATCCCATCTTTTTATCCAATTATATTTCCATCTGAGCAACAATGAGATTGCACCATTTTCACGGTCAATTTTTAAATCTCCCCAGGCATCATTGTCCCTGATATATCGTTTATCCAGCATTAAGTCGTCATAAGCATCGTATGCCTGCTGAATAGCCTCATCCTGAGAGTTACCCATATTCACCTCCTTATATTGCTATATATCCAATAAACCTGAAGATGCTTGCTTACCCACCAACGCAGATGGGACCAAGAGTAGCCTGAAGTAAACAGATAGCAATCAACTTGAAGTTCATGGGTATATTTGTTTCCCCATCTGCACGTTTATCGTCATATTTTTGTATAGCTATTCTCAGCATTCGTGGGCACATTATTTTTTCTCCAGTCGCAAAGCATCCACATACCGCCCCTTGCTGTTCTGCTGCCAGAACCATCCATGCCCCTGCTGCGCCTGCGTTAACATTTTTGCTAGCCAGCACGGTCACGGCAGGCAATTCCATGACATGTACTACTCATCCGTACAACCCAGCCCCCGGCGCTGAACCACTTCACTGGCAAACGTTGCTCCGGTTTTTTTCATTATTCCTTTTTGTATTTTTTGCAGCGCGGGAAATGAGATTCTCCTGCATGAATACTCTTCCCATATATCACCAGTTACAGGGCTAACTGAAAATAGTCCCCACACATCTGTCGCACCGGCGGAAGGAGAATCATAACCTACCCCAAAACTAAAATACCCAGGATGAAACAGGTTACCTTTTTTATCTTTCAGAGAACCGTCAAGAAAAACCCCAGACAATTCCACATTATATTTTTCATTTTTTAGTGAAAAAACCAATAATGCCTGCGCCTGTGTTTCAGTAAGACCTGACTGGTTAACATTCGTTAGATCAAACCGCGGCACATTCCTGATAAGAATTTCAGCACAACAATTCACGGACACGACCATGAAAAGCAATACTGATATTAATTTACAGGACATGTTATTCTCCGCTTAACCATATTAATCACCTCCCACTAACTCACTGGCGTAACCGGTATAGCCGCCATTACTGCTTTTACCTGAATTAAAGCCAGAATCAATTAATGCCTTCGCAAATTGCTCTGGGGATTTTTTATTTCTGACCGCATTACCAAATCTGATTGCAAAGGACTTTCCGCTAGTTGAAAAAGAGGTATAAGTGGTAACCCAAACCTTATTACTCCCCAGCGGGTGAACCTGCCCTGACTGTAAAGGTGCCGGACCATGCATGGAAAAATAGTTATTGTATTCTGTCGCGATTCGACCCTGCCCGTAAAAGGACTCCTTTGCGGCAAGCCCCAGGATATTTTCCACAGGCACATCAAGTTGCTTAGCGATTAATTCACATTCTTTCAGATATTGCTGTACAAACCTGACTGCACCAGTGTTATTACAGGCTTTATCATAAGACCCCATGATTCACTACTCCTTGTCTGATTATTTTTAATGCGGCCGGATATCCAGCCGAAGCGCATCCACATACCGCCCTTCACTGTTCTGCTGCCAGAACCAGCCTTGCCCTTGTTGTGCCTGCGTTAGTATTTTCTCTGGCCATCTCGGCCACGGCAGGTGGCGCACACCGGGCAGTTCCACTACTGGTGCGTCCGGCAAGCCGGTGAGTTCCCGGCTACGCTGCGGAACACGTCGTAAGCCGCGTAGCCACTGCGCCCAGCGCGGCCCCGGTCGCCATAGCGCCCACAACTGGTCGGTCTGCTCCACCAGTCGTCCGCAGCGTTCTGTCTGTGGTGAGACATGAGCTGCCGTCAACTGCGCCAGCCAGTACAGCCAGCCCTGTGTGTCATCCAGGCTCTCTTCCAGCCATTCCCGCCCGGCACGCTGGTAAATCACCAGCGGCCACGGTCTGCCCGTGCTGTCTCGCGATGCGGTCAATACTCCGGTCAGCCACTCATCACGCCCGCCAATGGATAAAAATCCCGGCGACAGAACAAAACTCCACGGCAATGGGTGGTGTTCCGGCAGCGCCGTTTTCTCACGCGGTGACAGGTGCATCCAACCGTCATTTATTCCGGCCTTCGCATCATCCGTTCCTTCCGGCAGAACAATATGCCGCCCCTGCCCCAGCCACGTCTGCTGGTTCAGCCACGCCTGCCACACCTGCCCTTCGTTCGCACTCACCCGCCAGCGTACATAGTCCCGCTGATCCGGTAGTCTGCCAAACATCGCCGGAGCCGATACTGCCGTAGCACGGCGCATCAGAGAATCCTCGTAGGGCAACTGAAGTTTTGCAGCAGCTCGCGATCCACCGGGTCAAAATCCCGTCCGGCGGTGATTTCCAGCACCACCCGCCGCCCGTCGAAGTTATACTCCACCTGCTGTGTTCCCCGTACCGCCGTCTCCTGCGACTTACCCGCATCCAGCAGGTGAAACAGCGCCCACGGTCCATTAGTCAGTAGCGTTGAGGTGTCCTGGCGAATGCGCGGGCTGGCGGTGATTTCTGCCATTGAGCCGTTGCGCGGCCCCGGCCAGTTCACTTTTAGCGGCCTGACCGGGCCATGAGCGTAACGCAGCACCTGGCCGTCGATATCAATCACCAGTTCAGTGATTGCAGGGTCCATATCCACGACGCGGACCTGCATCGCCCAGGAAAACTTTTTCCCGCCTTCCCCATTAAAAAAAACGCTGCGGATCTGTTTCGCCTCCTGAAATGGCATCAGGTCCGGTCCCTGTAAGGTCATGTTGCCTTCGGTCGGTTTGTAGCGCCACGGGTTGCTGGCGGTATCCGCCAGCGGGGCCAGTTGCTTCGTCCAGAAGGCATCCAGCACACCGCCGCTAGCAAAGATACGGTTAAAATCGTCCGCGCTGACTTCCTGCGGGCTATCGGTGAAGGGGTAGCGCCCGTCAATGGCATCACGGCACTCATCGCCGATCACCGCTTCCATCTGCGCGTTCAGCACTTCACCGGTGCCGGCGTTGATCTTTCGCGTTCCCTGCTGCGTGAGATCCAGCAGAATATTTTTCAGCGGTGCGGGCAGTTTTGCCGCTTCCAGTTGTAGTTTATCCGCCGCCGAAATGCGCCCCGGTAGGGTGCTCGCCGCTAGCGCGCTGTCGGCGATGGTGAGCTGGGTGTAATACTCATTGAGCATCGTCAGTAGCGAATTTAACTGCGGTGCGCCGCCGCCCTGTCCGCTGTCCGTCCGCCCGGAAACCACTTCCCGCAGGGCGGCGAAACGGTCATCCACCAGCGATTTTTCCAGCCGCTCTTCCGGGTGGATATCCTGCAACAGCTTTGCCGTCTGCACTGCTTTACCCGCATTACCGGAGAGCCGGTCCTGCGCGCGCTGGGCCATCTGTTTTTGTCTGGCCTGCGCATCCAGCGGCGGTACCAGCGTGGTCTGCTCCACCACCGCTTTACTCAGGCGCATCAGAGGTGAGTCAGGCGAGGCCAGTGTGCGAAGCACCTGAAGGTCATACGCCAGTCCGGGACTACTGTCTTCGCCGGCACTGTTGATGCTGTGAATACTAGCCAGAAAATCCTGCCAGTGGCGGGCATATTCAGCCAGGTACAGGCGGCGTACCTCACGGGTAACAGGGAGTTCCTGCCCCGGCAACTGGCTCATCACAATATCAGTCGTTTTTTTTTGCGCGTTTTCCCGGCCCATTACCCAAGCGTCGTCCGCTGATGCGGAGGCGACAAACTCCGACAGCCGTTTGTCGAACAGTTCCCGGTAGCCTTCGCGAGTAAAGATGCCGGGCACGCCCCTATCCAGCGGCGCGCCATCCGTGCGGACAAAAACCGTCCCCGCATCCGCGCCCACCGCGCGAACCAGCGAAAACTCCTGCGGTGCTTCGCTCTCCATGGAAGCCAGGGCTCGAGTATAGATACGCTCGGTGCTGGTATGACCGTCAAGGAAAGCCCGCGCCATGCGGATCAGTCCCTCATCTTTGTCATAAGGCGAATGCACCACGCGGCTGCCGTCAAACAGGGCGTCGATATGTTCCAGCACCGCTGCACGGCCGCCGAACTCCGCCACGCTATCGCGGTTTTCCAGATCGTTCAGTACCCAGGTGTGGATCTCCGCTGCGTTGTATTTGTCCTCGTGGTCTTTATCAAGATTCAGCAGCAGATAAACATGCAGAACGTCATACGCGGCTTTGCTGTCCTGACGAGCAATGGCATCTGAAAGCACATATTCCATGCGCTTCACCAGTGACGGCAACAGGAGTTGGTCCAGCAGGCGGTCATACAAGGATGCCACGCTCTCCATCACTGGCGGAACGCTGTAAAGACCATAACGCCAGTCCAACGGCGGTGAGTCCGGGTCCAGCCCCGGCCAGGCAGAGAGCGCCCGTGCCTGGTTCAACAGGACTGGGACAGGCTGCATAGCAGGTTTTCCGGTATAGGCTTTGACGTCACCATCCAGTTGGACCGTCCTGCTGGCGATTTCATTCAGATAGCCGCTGTTACCCTGCTGGCTGCCCTGCATTCCCTGCCACAACCAGAAAGCCAACGCTAGTACCAGCAGATGCCCGCCAGTACGCAGCAGGCGATAACGCCAGGCCCATTGAAGATTCGGCTCCACCAGGTGTGCTTCACGGAAGATAAACTGGGTCAGTAGATCATGCAGAAAATAGCTGCGGTTGCCGTCCGGTAAGGTATGAGAAGGTGACTCCACTTTCCCTTTGATCGCCCGGACAAAGCGCTGCCAGATGCCCGTCTGATCGGCCACCGCGTCTGCCTGCGCCTGTGCGGCGCTGGTAAAAAATACGCCGCGTAGGGTGTTGTTAAGCTGGGTGGCGTCAAATTTTGAATCGAGGAAAATCTGTTCAATGGCTTCCAGCAGCGGCGCGCCCAGCGCGGAAAATTCGCGCGGAAAGCGGTAGAGCCGTTGACGGCTTTTAAGGTCGTACTCTTCCTGCAACCGGGTATCCAGCCCCTGCTCCAGCCGCAGCGTCAGATTTGCCAGTTCCTGGCCACAGAGCGCATGCAACGACTGCGGATCGCTGGCGTGACGCCTGCGGCTGTATGGCAGGGTGAAGCCCCAGACCTGGGCACGCAGGTGACTGGTCAGCCCACGGAAATACTCCGTAAAGCCCGGCAGCAGATCCATCTTAGTGACAACCAGATAAACCGGGAAACGAATACCCAGCGTCTCACGCAGTTCAGCCAGCCGCGCACGCAGAGCCGCACAGGCAGCCAGTCGTTCCGCCGGGGACTGCGCGGTCAGATCCGCCACGTTTAGCGTCAGGATAACGCCGTTCAGCGGCGCGCCAGGACGGTGTTTGCGCAGCAGCCCCAGAAAGCCCTGCCATTCCCCTGCGTTGCGCTGGGTTGCACTGATTTCACCGCCATCATCGTGGCGGGCATAGCGCCCGGCGGTGTCGATAAGCACCGCCTCGTTGGTAAACCACCAGTCGCAGTGCAGCGTGCCGCCGCCCGGCACGGTGAGGATATGCGCGGTCTGCTCCATCTGCTCCGCCAGCGGAAACTGTAGCCCGGTGTTAAGCAGCGCGGTGGTTTTACCATCGCCGGGGCTGCCGATAACCATAAACCACGGCAGCTCGTACAGAAAACGCTTTCCTTCCAGGACTTTACGCCAGCCGGGCAGGTCTACGCGCAGTTGTTTCAGTTGCCGGATGGCGCGAGTGACAATATGGCTGACGGTACGCAGGTCGGCTTTAATTTCCCCTGCCACAGGTACATCTTCCCCACGCGGATGCAGGAAACGGCGTAGCAGTTGTTCATCCAGACGCAGCGCTCGCCACAGCCGGTACAGGCCATACAGCGCATAAGACAGCAGGATCAGGCCGATAAGCGACAGACGCAGCCACAGCGGCGCAAATGGATGAACATTACCGAAGGCCAGCAGGGGTGAAACAAAACCGATGACAAGGCACAGAACCGTCACGCCAATGATGCTCATCGACCAGTTAACCAGCCACAGTGCGAGGAACATCAGTAACAGAACGATGGTGACTACCCGACTTCCCACGGACGCGAGCGGATGCAGGGTGTCAAACGCCACCAGCGGCCCAATAAACCAGATCAGCAACGCCAGCATCACCACGCCAACAATGGCCAGCGCGCGGCGGGAAAACAGCATACTGAGAAATTTTTGCATTATTGTTCAGAACTCCATGCGATAATCAGTAATAGCAAAATGCCGCAAGCTGAAAAAATCCTTCCAGTACGGGCTACTGAAAGAAAATAAAGAGCAATCTGAACAATTATCAAAATAAAATAAATCAACATTTTGATTATTTCTCTGTTCCCATTTCCCTGAGGCAACGCTGTCATTGAAGGATCCATATCCTGCATCCATTGATACTCATTCCCGGAAAAAAGCATGATGATGATCAGACCCATAATGAATAACAACCATCCTGATATCTGAATTATTCTTCTCACGAAGACTCCTAATGGGCGATGAGTAAATTAGAGAAATGCAACCAGTTGTTGACAATAAAATTTCCATAACTGGTATCTTCCTTTATTTTCTCCATGGTAAGCGACATACCCCGGTTATAACGGGCACCAATAATTCTTATCTGCTCTTCCGTCAGGTGTGGTAAGGAGGACTGAAATCCATCTCTTTCAGCTAATTGATAAAGATGTCTGGCCACAAGCTGAATATTAAAAATATCATGCTGGAGGCAATTTGCCAGTTCACGCAATTGAGAGGTATCCATTTTTGACTCATCAAGCCCAAGCGTTCTGGCTGCGGTTCGCAATTGCATACTCACTGCACCAAAAGATGTTTTTTCTGGTCTCGAAGTTATTGTGATATGTTCATCAATCCACTCAGGCCCACTCCAACTCATAGCACGAAATTCAAATGCCAGCGTGTCTATAATCTGAGGATCTCCCCCTACTTCAATCCAACAAACTCCAGCAAGTAAGGGGGCAGGTAAATGCCAGGCATTTGCAGCTGCATTGATCAAAAGACAGTTATGCTTCACCCAACCATCTTTAAAATAACGCCCAAATGCTACGCCTCCCCCCCATTTTTTAGGCGCCAGTTTCCAGAATATAAATTCTGTTACTCCCCACACTGGCGAATGGTTAGACGCATTACACTCTAGCTTTTCCATTATTAATTCACTCCACCACCAGAATTTCCACCCGGCGATTCTGCGCTCGTCCAGTTTTAGTACTATTATCAGCCACCGGCATAGTATCCCCTTTACCGACACCCCGAATTCGGCTAGCCGGAACGCCACCAGATGTCAGCAGCGAAGCTACTTCTGCCGCACGTTTTTCCGACAACACCTGGTTGGACGGGAAATCAGCGGAGTGGATCGGTTGGCTGTCGGTATGGCCGGTCACCGTCACGGCACCGCCCACTCGCGCAATCTCCCGCGCGGCCTTATCAATCACCGGGCGCAACGTGTCATTCACGGTTTTCTGCCCCGGTACAAACATCGTGTCGCCACGGAATACCACCCGACTGTGGTGCTCATCTTCCTCAACCGTTAGCAGGCCACGCGCGATTTCGTTCGCCAGCAGGATTTTCAGCCGCAGTTTGTGCACCGGAACGGGCGGTGGCGGCAGGTGTTTACCTATGGCGTCGATACGTTGCTGTACGGTTTCTGTGGCGAGATCCATCCGGTGGCTATAAAGGCCAAATACCGTCAGCATCACCAACAGAGCTATTCCTGCACTCAGCCAGACCGGCATCCGGCGCATCCGCCGCATCCGTCCGCTGACGGCACCGGTAAACCCCGGTGAGAGCGTCGGCGTTATCGGATCGCGGCGCTGGACCAATTGGGTCAACAGTTGCTGACGGATATCGTCCAGTTGCTTACGCCCGTCGGGCCGAACGCTGTAGCGACCTTCAAAACCCAGCCCCAGAATGTGGTATATGATTTCCAGCACATCGCTGTGCTCCTGGAAACTTGCGGCCAGACGCCCAATTATCTGAAATAGCTTGATGCCGCCTTCACTTTCGCCATGAAAAGTAACCAGCAGGCTTTTTCCAGCCCAAACACCACGACGCCCCCAGGTGGTGTTGTTGGCAGCTTCGTCAAGCGACGTACACAGGCAATAGCGCACCGCCAGCACATGTTCGCGCCGCAGGTTTGCCTGATCACACAGCGTCTGGTATCTACGAACTTCACGCTCCAGTAGGACACGGTAATGTTCGACAAAACCAGGGGAAAGTTCGCGGGGCATTTGCGCCAGTGCGCATAGCAACGGGCTGGCCGCTGCCAGTAGAGGATTCACGGCAGCAGTAATTTCGGCCAGACGAAGCTTCATATCCGGGCCATCTTCAACCACCACCTTTATATCTTCCCCACGAAGGCTGTCCTGGATGTCATTATCAGGCGACTTTGTGCCACCCGCTGATGGCTGGAATGACAGGGTATTCACCGCAGGTGGCGTCAGAATCTCGTCGGTCATTTATCGCGAACTCCCCACAACTCCAACTCCAGCCCCGGAAATTCTCCGGCGGTGTGCATCGCCATACCGCCATAGCGGGCGATATGTTCCCACAGCACACCGTCGCGGTGGATGTCGTAATAGATGTAGCCAGCCTGGAACGGGATCTGACGCGGCGGCACCGGCAATACCTGTAAAGCAAGACCCGGCAGGTGCGAGCGAATCAATTCCGGCAGGCGTTCGGACGGCCCTATTTTGGTCTGGGCCGAAAAATGTTGCAGTAAGGTGTCTGCGGACATATGCGCCTTCACCGCCAACACTAATGAGCTGAAATCTGACAGTTCGGAAGGCTCAACCACCGCATTGAGAATACCGTAAGTTCCCTCCTCCAGAGTGATTCGCTGCGCTCCGCGGATCAGCACAGCATTCAGCAGGTACTGCACCTCATCCACTACCGATTTCAGCCCGGCATAGGGCGTCAGGTGCTTATATTCTTTATATTCTTCCGGACGGCGCGTCTGTGGCCGTACGTAGGTAGAGAGTTCCCCAGCCAGTTCACACAGGTTCCGATAGAGCACTTCCGGCGACAGCGGCGTTTTCGCCATATGAATCAGTAAGGGGCCGAAACGATTGAGAATTTGCAGAAGCAGGTAATCCGATACCTCTGCCGCCTCATGGCCGTGTTTATCGCTGCCCGTCAACCGTTGCGCCAGTGAATCTGCGCGCATTTTTATCAAATCGTTGATCCACGACAGCCACGTACATATCAGTGTGCTTGCCTGGTAATTTGCCACCGGCGGGATCAGATCGTTGTCAAGCTCGATGCGTCCATCAGGATGTATCGTCGTAATGCGCGTCAGGGGCAAACCGATCCACGCATCTGTCACCGCCTTTTCCGGCAACAGTCGCAGGCGCAGGTGGCTAAGTTGCAACAGTTGTGCGCCGCGCCCCAGAGAGTTGGCATCGCGGATTTCATTTTCATGCACCGAAAAGCGTGCCAGTGATTCCGGGTTATTGCCGAAGCTGGTTTCTTCACTGTTCGGCGTACGTATTGGCACTGCCAGATAAATCAACTGGTTAAGGTGCTCTGGTAGGATGGTCAGAGGCGGCGGTAGTGGTGTGTGACCCGGCGCATTAAACGGCGTACCGTCGGCAAACACTCCGGAAGCCTTCGTGAGTACCAGTTTTCCGATGTTCAGCGCCTCACTATCAATGCCGTATTCACTGAAGCCCCAGAAAAAAGGCGAAAGCGGCAAACTGCGGTAATGAATGATATGTTCCAGATAGCGTTCCTGCTGCTGAAACATCTGTGGCAGCAAAAATTGTCCTTCACTCCAGACCACACGGTTATTCCAACTCATAATTTACTCATCCCGTTCTTTAATCACTATAGCGCTTTGCTCTATACCGGCATCCAGTTCGACTTTTTTCTTCGGCATAAAGCGGCTGTACCAGCTTTTTTCCGGGGGATCAGGAATTTTATACGTGGCCCGCCAGACTGATTTTCCCAGATTGCGATAGCCGGCGAGGATCCCCAGTGCCATGGTTTCTTTATTGAGAGCACGACGCAGCTTTTTCTCCTCGCCCGGGCGCAAGATAAAGCTGTCGCGGTGGAGTAAATCATCGGCAAGAACAGCTTTGTCATTGTCCTGAAGGGACCACCAGTCCGCCGCTATGAAAGCTGCATCATTTTTCAGTTCATAAACGCGTATCTCTATGGGCGCGGCTTTTTTCTGATTGTCAGGATTCACCTTATCGGAAGCCTTAACCACCAGATCGAGTCTTTGTGACATCAGCTCCGGCACATCGTCGCTGTCAATGCTGCACCCGGAAAGCAGGCAGACAAAAGACAAAGCTACCGCACATAACCACCCACCGGGGTTACGCCATTTATTCACTGTAATTTCCTTTAAAATCAAATAATAAAAACCGGCCAGGCTATATACCTGGCCGGGAAAATATTGCTTAAATTTCTTTGTTAGCTTTGAAATCGTAACCTGCCGTGATAGTGCCGCCACTGCCACCCTGCTGGTTCTGCACCACGTATTCCTGCTTCACGGTGCTGAAAGAGAGTTCGACTCTCTCGCGGGAGGCGATCTCACCCTCCTTACTACCACTGGGGGAAACAACAGCCACAATCAGGTCAGTGAAGGTATATTTGAGGTATTCCAGCGGATTGCCGCCTGCTTTGCGCATGACAAGGATGGACTTCGGAATATGCTTACCAGAGGCGCAGTATTTGAACAGGTTCGGGCTAGCGCGATCGATGTAATGTTCAAACTCCAGGTTAGTCACGGAGACTTTGCCGGATCCCAGACCGCTACCTGCGTGCATGGTGGACTCCTGGTGGATATTCCAGCGCCAGCTCAGCACCTCAATTTCATTTTTATGTTTGTCATCCATTGACTCGCCGTCAATGCCGTCAATTTTCAGAAAAATATCATAAGCCATTTTCATTTCCTTATTAAGAATTACTTAAAATAATCCCTGGTTTATCTTCGCATATGAATTCAGGTAAACCATGGCCGTACAGAACCCCCTCTCCTTAATTTCAGAAGAATAGAAGGCTATATAATTTCCGGTAATGAGATACCGGCACGTCATTAATTCACAAAATGAATGTATTACTTCTATTTACATGTCACAGATACCGATGACTCTCCTGGTACCCGCTGCCCCGGCAAAGAAGATGCCTGGCACTGTGTCGCCAATGCAGGGACAGGTTGTGATAACCAAACCTGTCCATGGTTATAAATACAGGAAACCCAGTAACGTTCACTATTCTGATTACTGGCCATTGTGGTATCCCATATTTGCCTGGTTTCACCCTTTATTGTCTCTGTCTCTGGTTTTAGATCCACCCGATTTTCAGGTTTTCCCTGCGACATCCCTACCCCGTCCAACCACAGACGGGGTTCATAGCGGGAAGATCTCTGCCACGATGCAGATATATCTGGCTCCAGTACTGTTGTTGAGGATTTTATATTGATAAACACGGGGCAACTGACTTCCCACGCAGTAACAAATTGTGAATAAAACAACATAAAACCCAACAACAGAGAAAAAATAAAACGTGTCCCCATTGAATCTATCCTCTACTCAATAATATAAAAAGCTTCCGCATTATTACTGGCATCAGGATATGTTCCATCGCTGCGCATTCCACCTTTTCGGGAAATAGGGCGTGCAGAGACTTTCGTGGTTTTACCTGTCCACTGGTCCATAACATAAATATACTGACTATCCTGTTCCAGATAGAAAGCGGCATGCTTATGCTCATTCTGCCTCGAGGGATACTTTCCGTTAACAAAAGTGGCAATTGCTGTTCCTCTGGGGATCGATTTATCCCCAAAAACCTTTCGCCCCTGCTTCCAGGCTCCAGTATTCCCCACATGTGCATATACCTGAACTAAGAACACACATTCCTTTCTGTCTCCTGCCCCCGCCATTCCCACCATGTCAGTGCCCTGCAATGAATCTACCAGTCCATAAACATATGCCATATATCCCCCAGAGTATTACCCGGCATCATTCATTAAAATATTCATAAAAATCAGGCATTACCCTGTTTTACTGACGGCAGTTTTGTCACCAGACGCAGTGATCCTGTTAACCCTTCAAGCTGAAAATGCGGGCGCAGGAAGAATTTGGCGTCGTAATAGCCCGGATTCCCCTCCACCTCTTCCACCACCACTTCGGCAGCTGCCAGCGGGCGGCGAGCTTTGGTTTCCTGCGAGGAGTTCACCGGATCGGCATCAACGTAGTTCATGATCCATTCATTGAGCCAGCGCTGCATATCTTCACGCTCTTTGAACGAGCCGATCTTGTCGCGCACGATACATTTGAGGAAGTGCGCAAACCGTGAACAGGCGAACAGATATGGCAAACGAGCTGAGAGATTGGCATTGGCCGTTGCGTCCGGATCGTAATACTCTTGCGGTTTTTGCAGAGACTGCGCGCCAATAAAGGCGGCGTAATCAGAGTTTTTACGGTGGATAAGTGGGATAAAACCATTTTTCGCCAGTTCAGCTTCACGACGGTCAGAGATGGCAATTTCTGTCGGGCATTTCATATCCACGCCGCCGTCATCGGTCGGGAAGGTATGACAGGGCAGATTTTCCACCGCTCCACCAGATTCCACACCACGGATCAACGTACACCAACCGTAATGTTTGAAAGAACGGTTGATATTTACACCCATTGCATAGGCGGCATTGCTCCAGACATATTTGCTGTGGTCTGCGCCATCTGCATCTTCTTCAAAATCAAACTCATCGACAGGGTTTGTTTTCGCGCCATAAGGCAAACGGGAGAGAAAACGTGGCATCGTCAGGCCAATGTAGCGAGAATCCTCACTTTTTCGCAGCGAGTTCCACGGTGCGTATTCGAGGTTTTGGGTCACAATTTTGGTCAGGTCACGCGGGTTAGCCAGTTCCTGCCAGGAGTCCATCTGTAACACTGACGGAGAGGCCCCGGCAATAAACGGCGCATGGGCTGAGGCTGCCACTTTGGCAATGGAGCCGAGCAGATCCACATCCGGTGGTGTGTGATCAAAATAATAATCCGCAATAATACAACCATAAGGTTCTCCGCCTAACTGCCCATATTCGGCCTCATACAACTTTTTGAACATGGGGCTTTGATCCCACGCGATCCCTTTGTAACGCTTCATATTTTTCCGCAATTCATCCTTCGAAAGGTTCATAAAGCGGATTTTTAATTTTTCATCGGTTTCGGTGTTGTAAACCAAATGTTCCATCCCACGCCAGGAGGACTCCAGTTTCTGAAATTCCGGATGACTCAGGATTAGTTTGATCTGCTCAGTTAATTTGAAATCGATCTGCTCAATAATTGCTGCAATACTTTTATAAGCATCATCACTAACAGTGACCGTATTTGTCAGAGCCTGTTGGGCCAGCGTCTGAACTGCCGCCTCAACAGCCTTTGCAGCCTGAGGAGTCTTGGGACGGAAGGCTTTATCCAGCAGCGAATCAAATTCCGTTTCCTGATAGGCAGTGGTTTGCGCAGCAGAGAGGTCGCCAGTCGCCAGAAGTGTATCGTTTACCATGAAAGTTCCTTAATAAAATCGCAGTTAGTCTGCTGTTCCCGTTTCACCTGATAAGACACTTTCCTGTTGAACGACAGGTTTTGGCGCGCTGGCCAGAGCTTTCAGTAACGTCGGGTCTTGTAATAGTTTGTTGATCAGATTTTCTGCTCCCGCTTTACCATCCATGTAGGTTTGCAGGTTGGCAAGCTGAGTACGTGCTTCCAGCAGCTGGTTCAGGGCATCCACCTTACGGGCAATCTGCGCAGGCGAGAAATCGTCCATATTCTCCAGCGTGATATCGACCATTAACTGCCCTTCGCCCGTCAACGTATTGGGGACAGCAAACGCCACGCGCGGCGCGATGGCTTTCATACGTTCATTAAAGTTATCGATATCAATATCAAGGAATTTACGGTCGGTGACCGATGGCAGCTCTTCACGTGGTTTACCGGCCAGATCGGCCAGCACTGCCATGACAAACGGCAGCTCGATTTTTTTCTCGGAGCCGTAAATCTCAACGTCATACTCAATCTGCACTCGGGGCGCTCGGTTGCGGGCAATAAACTTCTGCGCGCTATTGTTGATAGCCATAATCCTTCATTTCCTTATCAGTCAGCCGACGACCACCCGGGGTGTGATTCGACGGTACAGTTTAAAAATCATACGCAGAGAGTATTTTTATAATCTCTTTGTTTTCTTTGTACTTTTCCCGCAGTACAGGGAGTGATTTCTTCGCCGGAGGACACCAGGTATCAACCCCCTTTTCGATGTCTCTTTTATCCTTCTCTGGTAAAGAACTGTCCCATTCACCAGCAAGATGCTGGCACATTTCCGCATCACTCAGAAAATGCTGCACATCCTGTGGTAAAGGCGGTTCCCCCTGAACACAGAAAGCGAACATCATTAACAGAAATGTCCACAACGCCGAATAACGAAAAGTCATATTTAATGTCCATCAATTGACCCGTGCATGAGATATGCTCTGGCAGGAGGACGATATGTTGCAGAAATACGGCCCCTTGAATGCGCATTACCAGACGCGCGCAAGAAATTATCAACCGATGCACGAAAAGCTCCCTGCAAATCATTGGTGGAAGAACTTCCAGTAAAGCGACTGACCCACAGTGCACCACTTAATTCTTTTGCCATAAGGATGCTCCATTAATCCGTTTCAAAAATAACCTGTTCATCGTCATCAACACGAATGCGGATTTGCGTGATGGCAGTTTTCTCTGTCATCGCCTGCAACCAGTAACGGGACAGTTGTGGGAGGATATGTTGTTCGATATAGCCGATGAGCAAACGAGCGCCGGTTTCGTGCATCGGGCAGCGCGACACAATATGCGTAATCAGTTCATCGCCATACACCAGTGAAACACCATGCTGCTCCACCATTCGATCTTTCAGCCTATCGAGATGCAGACGGGCAATAACGCCACGCGCCGTCTCATCCAGCGGTAAATAAGGAATAACCGTCACACGCCCCAAGAAAGCCGCCGGGAAGTGTTTGCGTAGCTCTGGCATTAACGCCTCTTTTAACCCTGCCGAATCGGGCATCAGCGCCGGATCCTCACAGAGTTGGCTGATAAGTTCTGCCCCAGCATTAGTAGTCAACAATAACGTGGTATTTTTGAAATCGATGTGAACACCTTCGCCGTCCTCCATCGCTCCTTTATCGAATACCTGGTAGAACAACTCGTGTACGTCGTGATGGGCTTTTTCAATTTCATCCAGCAGCACCACACTCCAGGGGTGACGGCGTACGGCTTCCGTCAGCACGCCACCTTCGCCATAGCCCACGTAGCCGGGCGGAGCCCCCTTCAGCGTGGAGACGGTGTGCGACTCCTGAAACTCGCTCATATTGATGGTGCTCAGGTTCTGCTCACCACCATAGATAGATTCCGCCAACGCCAGCGCGGTTTCGGTCTTACCGACACCAGACGGCCCGGCAAGTAAAAATACCCCTACTGGTTTACGCGGATCAGCTAAACCAGCCCGCGCGGTCTGGATTCGCTCGCCAATCTGTGCCAGCGCGTCCATCTGTCCGGTAACACGCTGCGCCAGACGTGCGGGTAGTTCCAGAATCTGGCTGGCCTCATCTTTCACCATGCGGCCGGCGGGAATACCGGTCCAGTCGGAGACAATGGCGGCGACTACTGCCGCATTGACTTCCGGGAAAACGACGGGGTTTTCGCCCTGCCAACCTCTTAATGCCACTTCCGACTGTTGCAACGCGGTTTCGTCATGCTCGTCAGGTTCTGCTGAACGTTGTTTTTGTAAGGTATGAACCAACTCCAGTTCCTGCTGCCAGCGCTCTTCGGTGTCAGAAAGGTCTGTATTCAATGATGCGATCCGTGTCGCCAGTGTGTCGCCCCGCTCTGCGCGGATACCCATTTTTTCCTGCTTTAATAACAACTCCCGCTCCAGTTCGGCAGCGTTGAGCTGCTGACGCAAATACTGGACTTTCGCAGGCGGGGTATGGAGCGACAACGCCACACGGGCCGCCGCCGTATCCAGCAGACTAATGGCCTTATCCGGTAGCTGCCGGGCCGGAATGTAACGGTGAGAAAGCTGTACAGCGGCGCGCACGGCCTCATCAAGGATCAGGACGTCATGGTGTTTTTCCAGCGTGTTGACTAACCCGCGGACCATCTCAACAGCAGCAACCTCTTCCGGCTCTGCGACCTGTAACACCTGAAAACGCCGGGTCAATGCTGGATCTTTCTCAATATGCCGTTTGTACTCACTCCAGGTGGTTGCGCCGATGGTGCGCAGGCTGCCGCGCGCCAGCGCCGGTTTCAGCAGGTTGGCGGCGTCACCTGTACCGGATGAACCACCAGCGCCCACCAGGGTGTGAACTTCATCGACAAACAAAATCACCGGCTGCGGTGAGCGCGCAGCTTCTGCCAGCAGCGCCTTCAGACGGGATTCAAATTCGCCCTTCATGGACGCCCCGGCTAGCAACGCCCCGACATCCAGCGACAGCAGCCGTACATTACGCAATGAAGGCGGCACTTCACTCTTAACAATCGCCAGCGCGAATCCCTCCACCACTGCCGTTTTCCCAACGCCGGCCTCACCGGTTAGCAGGGGATTGTTCTGGCGACGACGCAGTAGAATATCCGTCATGGTACGGATCTCGTGCCCGCGACCGGTGACCGGATCGATACCACCTTCACGCGCCAGTGCTGTCATGTCCTGGCAGTATTTCGCCAATGCGGATTTGCTCCCGGCTGATTCGCTCGGAAATACCTGACTTGCTTCCCCCGGAACAGCAGAATTCAAATCCGAACCGTCATATGGCATTTCTGTTATTTCAGGAGATGATGTGATTAAAGATGGAAGAATATCTAACAATTCATCTACCGGCAGCGCAGCTAGTGGCGCACAGATCTTTTTTAACACTCGATATAATTCTGGTGTGGTTAACCAGGCAAGTAGTAACCAACCACTACGAATTTTTTGATCACCAAAGCGGATACTTGCCAACATCCAGGCTTTCTCAACAGAAAGATCGATGTGGTGGGAAAAATCGCTAATTACACTCGCGCCGGAAGGTAATATATTCAATTGCTGAATTAACGCCGTCTCAACATCAGCAGATGTTATTTGGTAATGTCGAAGTACATTGTGAATATCATTCTCTGGTTGTTGTATTAGCTGATGCAACCAATGTATCAGTTCGACATAAGGGTTAGCGCGCAATTTACAGAACGTTGTCGCAGATTCTAAAGACCGAAATAAAGGTCTTGTTAGCTTTCCATATTGATGTAGCCCCCAGAAACACCGGACAGTAGCTGTATCTCCAGATAAGAGATAGGCTTGAATAT
>NZ_VATT01000041.1:0-2034 GCF_005781225.1 Escherichia sp. E4736
CTGGAGGTCCCTGATTTTGTCAGTCACAAGACTAATCTGAGTATTGATATCAGAGACCAGGGCTCCGGCGGCTTCAGCTGCGCTGACCGCGCAGAATTTCACTGTCTATAAGAGCTGTACGGTCGACATTACGCGACTCAGCTCCGACCTGCTCTGCTTTATAGGCAACCCTGCGTAAACCGAAAATAAGCCCCCATGTGCAAAATGGAAGACCCAGAGCGGTGAACCAGAAGACAAATCCGGTTCGCTCTGATGGCCAGCACCACAGTGTAAGCGCTATGCCCCCCAGCATGACAAACGCGAGGAAAAGCAACCAACGCCCGGTGCCGGGGCGCGCTATTTTTGTGGCCTTTTCAGGGATGGCATCCAGCCAGACGGGCATAATCAGGCAACCTTTGCAGCGGTAAATGAACTGATCAATGTGCAACCACAGGCGCATTTGTGACCGTGAAATGCCACCGGGATACCATGATCAAGGTAATCAGGGTTGCCTTCTACGATGATTGTAAGGCCATGTCCCAGAACCGGGCATGACACTTTGTCGCCTTTTCGGGCAACACCGATCCCACCGAATTTCATCGTTTCGGAAGCGCTCAAAACCGAGCCCCGTGAGATGTTTTATCGCCTTTGCGGATAATTTGAAGCATATTGCGCTCATTTCCTTGTTGATATTATCGCTGGTGCATTTTAGATTTACTGACTACAAGATTTTGTTGATAAATCATTGTTAGCCACCAGTATCTATTTCACACTCACTCTCAAAAACATTATGGAATGAGTTGTTATTGAATAAGTAAGCGCTGTTTGAGCATTTTTTATCGCCTAGCGATATGTTTCCTACTTTATTTTTAGGGATGTTTTCACCATTAATCCAAATTAAATTACTGTTTGGATAAAATTCCGCAGAGAATAAGTCAGGAGAAGGAGTGCCATTATCAATAGTGGAGTAGTACTTAGAATTTCCATTAAATGAAGGCAGCTCGGAAACTACAGTTCCAGTTTCTTTGTCAACTATCCATCCGCAAACCCAGCCATTAACACCGCAATCTTTAGGTAATTCACCTTTCCCGCTTATGTATAGGCGATAGTGCCCTGCAAAATTAGCCTTTTCGCTGAGCTGCTTCTGCATTAGACTTTTCCATGCTTCGGATTTTTTAAGCTGCTCACTTGTTAAGTGAATCTTTGTCGTAAATGGTCCATGACTTAACAACACATTATGTTCTTTGAATTTTGGAGCATCTCCTTCATTAGCTAGTGCAGAAAAGCATATGGCAGCAATAAAAAGAAAGGGAAGTTTACGAACCTTCATTTTTTGACTCCTCAAGTACTTTAACCATTTCGTCAGGTTTTATGTGTGCTTTATTTATCCCGTCATCAGAATAGTAAGAAACACCTTCTTTTTTGGCATATCTTTTCTTGTGAATTTTCTTTCCTTTCTTGTCCCTAAAAAAGGAACCGTCTGGATTTGTTTCAAATTCAGTTTTAGAAGGACTTATCTCTTTTCCTTTTCTTACCCCAGCGGAAGCGAATTCTTTTGCCCAATCATAAATAGCATCTTCAACACTACCATTCCCTTCAAGGAAATTTATGATTGCTGGGCGCTTTATTTTTATAAGATACTCGTTAAATATTTTGTCTTGTGTTTCTTCATTGTAAAGGTCATTGACGTTGAGTCCAAGTTTACTTACAGCATCCTTTAATGTTTTTGGTACCACTTGGAATCGCCCTGTGGCAAATAGACCATTAGAAGTATCATCTTCTTGATAAGTCATAACTTCTTTTATTGTCATGCCTGTTAGGTTAGTTTTGTAATGTGGGCTGTAGGTAACATGTACGTTATAAGCAGAATAATCATTTTTAGACTCAACCCTACCAAGGAATTCACCAAATTTGCTATGCGCCCAACCAGTTCGGTTCTTTATTAATGATCCAAGAAATGTAATCGGATGCATATGCCACAGTGAAGGCCCTAGTTTCTCAGTGGACACATCCTGCATCCAGGCCATTTTATCAAGAAAATCCTCACTGTATTTC
>NZ_VATT01000042.1:0-30663 GCF_005781225.1 Escherichia sp. E4736
TTTTTTATCCACGGTGACGTCAGTCACTTTTGCCGAAGTGCTGTCGGCAGTAAAGTGCAGACTTTGTGAACTTACTGCGCTACCGCTCGCGGTGCTGGCAGTAACCACCACATCCCCGCTTGAGGCTGACGTCAGCATGACCTTGCTGTAACCACTGGCATCGGTGGTGTTCTGCTCGGTGCTGAGTACCCCTTTACCGGACGTAATGGTCCACTTCACCGGGCTGCCGGATACCGGATGCTGGTGCGCATCGCAAATCAGTGCGGTCAGCTGAATGGCGTCGTTCAGGTTGGCAACGGCGGTTTCTTTACTGGTGTTAAGCGACGTTACCGCAGCACTTTTATTATCAACCGTAAAATGCAAGGTCGGGGAGGTCATCTTCTGCCCCTGGAGGGCCGCCGTCAGTGCCACATCTTCCACAGCAGAGGAGCTAACTTGGGTGGTGGCTTTGCCTTCATCATCCGTCAGCGCGGTTGTCGGGGCAAAATGCGCGGTAGTACTGAGGGTACTCCAGTCGATCTGGACATTTTTTAATGGGTTACCTAACGCATCTTCTGCAATAACGGTTAGCGTTGCGCTCTCTTTCCCGTCGGCCAGCAGCGTGGTCTTATCCGGTGTAATATTTTTCAGCACGGCGCTTTTGGCGTCGGCCGCAAAAGTCAGAGGAACGGAGTGTTTTGGTACCGCTTTCCCGGTTGTCTTGTCTCCGGTGGTGGCGGAAACAGTAACCTGTCCGGCACTGGTGGAGGTGAGAAGCATGGTTGCCACGCCATTCTCGTTGGTTTGGCTCTGGCTGCCAGCCAGATGTGCCGTGGTACTACCGGAACTAATGGCCCAGTTCACGGTCTGATTCGATAATGGGTGGTTGCTGGTATCGGTCACGATGGCCTGCAGGATGATAGTGTCCTGGCCATTGGCGATAGCACCGGTTTTATCGCCATCAATCTGGCTGATCACTGCGTTGGCATTATCCGCAATAAACTGCAGCGCTTCACTTTTAATAATTTCGCCGTTATCGAGATGGGCGCTGATTGTTGTACTCAGGAGCTGGGAACTGGTCAGCGAGATGCTGGCGTTCCCCTGGGCATCGGTGCGAGCGGACGTTGCCGACAGGAGAGCTTGCGCATTATCCGTGGTCCAGGTAACGGGGACGCCCGATACAGGATTTCCCGTTGCATCCACGATGTGCGCCGTGAGGCTGATGGCATCTGTGCCGTTAGCCAGTGCTGACGTTGCCGATGCGGTTATCCCGTGGGCAGCAAAGCGCTCGCTGGCAGCGGGAGATTCCAGAGTAATGGTCGTGCTGCTAATCTTCTGAGTCTTGTTATAGAAAACATCAACAGTTGTCTGCCCAGGCATATTGCCGGCATGGAAGGTAGTGACATATACGCCGGGCGAGTTTTCTTTAAACGCCGAGATACTGGCTGGCACCTGCGTTGGTGCGGTTGCCGGAGAGAGGCTGGTTTTCTTTTGCAGCCTGGCTTTCTTTTGTGGCTTCTGTTGTTTTGAGTTGGCTTCCGTGATTTGAGCACTGAGGTTAGCTGCCTGACCTGTGATTTTCTCACCACTGGCGGTGGTCAGCGTCACGCTAATCGGTGTGCTGCTTACTCCGTCTGCTGGTAGCGTCATTTTAGCGGCGCTGGCGGTGGTGACTGCGTGTTGAATATTAAAACTGTCAACCTGCACAGTCATGTACGCCGGGGGCGACTGGTTACCTTTCGTATCCAGAGCTGTCGCGGAAACAACATAGACATTCTTCACGGCGTTGCCGGTATGATAATGCGGGAGCGTGACGGACCAGGCGCCATTTTTCTCGCTGATGTTGCCGCCGTTTTTCAGCAGACTGTCGGCCTGCCAGTGGATGTGATCAAGCGGATATTTGCTCTTCACCTGCACATTTACCGGCAGGGTCATAGATTCAGTGCCGGAAATTTTATCCTGCAGGGTCAGCCAGATAACCTGTTGCTTACGGTACTCCAGCACAATGTCGTTGTTTCTGTTTACCAGCTCGTAACGGCTACCCATCAGCGTTCTGCTGGCGCCGACGGCGTCTGGATCGAGATGACTCGCCAGGGATTCGCCCATCTTCCAGTTGAGATTGAGGTTCACCTGGGTGTCGTTCTGATCACCTTTACCCATTTTTTGGTTCAGGCCCACGGTCATCAGCGGGAATGGCGTGTAGTTGACGCCCAGCGTCATGGCCCACGGGTTGCTCAGGCGCTTATCACTGCTGTTCTGCGAGAGCGCCACTTCCTCACCAAAGTATTGTTCCCACGCCAGTTCTGCACCTAACTGTGGATAAACGGGTAAATAACCCTCGGCGCGAATGTCATAGCCATTGGCAACACGTTCCTGATAATCGGCATAGCGTTTTGAATTTTTCCAGCCGGAAAGTCGGCGGTAACCGTTTGCGCTAAGGCGGAAGAAATCGCTGCCCAGCTCTGTCCCGACGCCCAGACGCTGATGCTTATTACCGGAGAGCTGCTGGTCGTAAAAAGTGTTGACGCCCCACATCCAGTGGTCAGCAAAGTAACGATAACCAATACCGATATTGACGATATCGCGGTCATCATTGCGGCGGGCACCAACTTGCGTAAACAGGAGATCCTGCTTCTTGTTGTCGTAGAGAGGCACCAGAAGATCTACGCTGGCATTATTAAGTGCCATTTTGCGGTCCAGCGTTGCATTAACTTTGGCAGTTCCGAACTGCTGCAACCATTGCTGCACTTCACTGGTGGCAATCGACGAGGTGCTGCCGATGGCAGAGGAGATCAATGCATCTGTTCTATTGCTCTGTTTTAATAATTCGGCAGTGCTGGTAAGAACTGAGGCGATTTTTTTATCGTCTTCATCATCCTGTGCTGTTGTTTTCGCATCGTGCTTTCCTTTTGCTTCTTGTCCGGACTTATTCTCTGGCGAATTCGTTACTGCCTGAGCAGGGAACGTAAAGACAAAGGAGTTCATAAAAATAACCATGAGCTGCAAAAATATTTGCAGGCAGGCTGTGAGTCTCTGTTTCATAATAACATCAGTCTGTTGTTTGAAATTTGTTAATAGACGGCGGACAATATTTATTTATCCGGACTAATCTTCCTTAAGGTGCTTTATTATTCTGTTCATTTTGTCTGAGACAGACACACGAAACAGTGTGTAACTAAATTCATTCAAGTGCTGTTGTAATAAATTTGGTTTTTGCTCACCCCTCCAGCTACATGTTACTGATAATAAAAACTAACGAATGTTAATGATTTTCTGTTGATAATGGAATGTTAGGATGATTATGTGTTAGTGCGTTTTTTTCAATAAGAACATGTCGTTGCGCGCGTCTATTGTTATAATTCCTGGTAGAGGGGGCGTTAACAAGAGAATATAGGTCTGTCTGCTATGTGAAATTACAGCATAAAATTCCGTTATTGATATGTTAGCTGGTGAGGATACTGTTATGATTTATCTCTGATTTATGTTTATATTTAGTGATATCAATGGGTTGATTGGTTGTTGTATTTTCATTTTGTGACATTTCATACTGATTTTTGTTGTCTGGTTTCTTTTTTGTCTAGGGTGTTTATCTTAATTTTTTTTTGGTGATGACAATTGTTGGGCTTAAAATGATAAATAAGCGCAATTTTTTGTGTGATTTGATTTATTGTTGTAATGAAATGTATGGCATTATAACGATATGGCTATGCTATTTATCTGCTTTAATACTCTGTAATGCCGAACTTAAAGGATTTGATATCTTCAGGTTTGAACACCGTTAAAGGACGTAATTGGCTAACTGAAACGTTGATTAAGGTGGCAGTGAAAATATCAGAATCCAATTAGGTTAAATATATTCATTAATGGCAGCATTTCCACCATTTATTATGGCTAATTGCTGTTGCGGTATAACTGAACAATTTATCGGTGCACAAATGTCAGTCAGAAGACATACACCAGGTTATAAGGATGAGAGCGATGTTGAAAAGTGTATTACTTACCGGGGCAGGTTTACTTGCATTAATGCCATTGGCATATGCTGACCAGAGTGTCAACTTTTCTCCTGAGAGTGTGTCAGTTGGAACTTCTCTTTCGGTGTTAAACGGGGAGTCTCGCGAATTTGTTTATGATGAAGGTGTGAAGTCGAGCCAGCTTAACTGGAAAATAAACAATGCGCCGGTTATTAAAGCTGGAATTACCTGGGACCCATTATCATGGTTGTCGCTGAATGCTAATGGGTGGACGACGTTGGCATCTCGCGGTTCTGGTATGGATGATTATGACTGGTCTTATCCTTCGCAAAGCCACTGGAGCGACAGGTCAAGCAGTCCTGACACGCATCTGAATTTCGCTAACCAGCTTGATCTGAACGTAACCGGCTGGTTGCTGAATGAAGATAATTTGCATCTCGGCGCAGTGGTTGGGTATCAGGAAACCCGTTTCAGTTGGCTGGCTGAGGGGGGGCATTATACCTATGATAATGGTGCGAATGTGGGCGATTTCCCGCGCGGTGAGCGCACCATTGGTTACCAGCAGAGATACCGGGTGCCTTACTTAGGGCTGACGGGGAAATATGTTTACCAGGATTTTGATATCACTGCACAGTTTAAATTCAGTCCGTGGGTAGAAGCTCGCGACCACGATGAGCATTACATGCGTGACCTGAGTTTTAACGAAACTGCCAGTAATTCAAACTATTACTCAGGAACTATCAACGCGGGATATAATATTACTTCCCAGGCTCGTGTCTTCACTGAATTGAGCTGGACGCGTTTCTCTGAAGGCAGGGGGGACTCAACTGTGCATGATAAAGTCACAGGTGACTCTGAACATTACAATGATGCTGCAGGTATTCAAAACTATAACTACGCCATTGGCGCAGGGATTGAGTACCGCTTCTGATGGTTAAATGCGTCTTCGGGGGGCAGTAAACGCCCCCGAATTTAAATAAAAATTACGTAGTTACAACATCCTGATAATTTACCCATCCGTTGCAGCAGCCGTCTTGCCAACATTAAGTACCTTTAGTCAGTAACTCTCTGGTGAAAAATTCAGTTATCCGGTATGTATAGCAATTGCTACACAGCAATAATCTGCTATGCTGTATAGCAAATGCTATACGGAGTGTTACCATGAAATCAGATGTCCAACTCAACCTTCGCGCCAGAGAATCCCAGCGGGCGCTGATAGATACGGCAGCAGAAATTCTGCATAAGTCGCGCACGGATTTTATCCTCGAAATGGCTTGCCAGGCCGCAGAGAATGTCATTCTTGAACGCAGAGTATTTAATCTGAACGAGGAGCAGTATGCCGAGTTTATCGATATGATCGATGCGCCGGTAGAATCTAACCCAGCATTAGAAAAACTTCTGGCAAGGAAACCACAGTGGGATTTGTAACTCAGCCTGAACCTTTATCGAGTTCTCATCAACTTGCGGAATTTGTTAGTGGTGAGGCTGTTCTGGATGAATGGTTAAAACACAGGGGATTAAAGAATCAGGCGCTTGGGGCTGCGCGGACGTTTGTTATCTGCAAGCAAGAGACAAAACGTGTAGTTGGTTATTACTCACTTGCAACCGGTAGTGTGAATCATGTCGAAGCAACGGGAAATATTCGCCGTAATATGCCTGACCCCATACCGGTGATTATCCTGGCTCGTCTGGCGGTCGATCTTTCGTTCCACGGTAAAGGACTGGGCGCCGATCTGCTTCATGATGCGGTGTTGCGCTGCTACAGAGTAGCTGAAAATATCGGCGTTCGCGCCATTATGGTTCATGCGCTTACCGACACTGCCCGACGCTTTTACCTGCACCATGGTTTTAAAGCATCACAAACGCAGGAGAGAACGTTGTTTCTCAGACTGCCGTAATAATGGGGGGCAAGGGAGATTGAAATGTGCATACTGAAGCCCTCCAGATACGATATTTAACATAATCTTTGTTATATGTACTTTAAAATCAATAAGTTACTTTTTTATGCGATTCATTGTACGCACTTAGGCATGGCTTGCGATAAATGTCACTCGGCCCCAGTCGGTTAACAGAACAGCAATATAGAACATTAAGCGCGATAGGTCAGTTATAGACGCGGACGGCGCTGTTGAGTGTCTGCTGTGAAGCAGACATTTAATTAAATAAATGACGGGATAACGATATTGCTCGTTCTCCACGGTTTACGGATTTTAAGCAAAGCTTTTTGTAAGTTATCAATTGTCACAGATCCAAGAGCAATCCTACAACGCTTATAGCGTTTATGCCTTGGGGTATACCCTAACTGTGCGACCATCGCTTACCACAAGCGAAAATTTCAATTTCATCTGGCGTGAGCCAACAACAATGAATAGCGGGTCCTTTGGGTTTCGATCACCGGTAGTTACGGTTAATCATCTTCTGCTGTACCAAGGGATGAAAAGGCTCAGGGTTCCTCCCCAGAATACGCCATCAATAAGTCCTGTTACACCGCCAAACAACATACAAAAACTTGCGGATGACCGTAATCCCGGTTGCAGATAAATGGCTGAAGTAAGTATGAACTTCATGCAAAAAGTAATCACAATCAGCCCCAGGGTCAGCGGCGTCCCAGCCCTGATAATCATGCCCGGATTATCTGAATCTCTCAGCGGTGGCTGTAAGCGCCACAACCTGTATCCAAGAGCCGTGCCTGCGAGCAGTCCTGCTGCCATCATTGAAAGGCTTGCGCCAGCAAGTGCTGTCTCAGTGATAACACCATATGCCCCCCAGACAAGAAAAAGCACTGGGAGAAAAAACAACCGCCTGATTGTCATCTCCCGGACATAAAGAGCAGCAAAGCCGCGTCGCAGTAAAAAAGCCAGCAGGATCCATATCCAGACAGGTGTATCTCTTAAAAAGATTGCAATATTCATAAGTTGTCCCAGTTACGAAAGTTAATCTTTTTCAGTACAGGTGAATCGGCACACCATTACTTTTCAGTGGTATTGTTATTCGATATTTTATTTCCTGACCGAAGAATTTTCTGCAACCTGCGTTGTTGCCATAAGGCGATTTTCCCTCGCATGATAAACACGCGTATTCCCCTGAGTATGACAAGTCCTCCCCATATAACAGCTACCACAACGGACCAGTAACTTTCCGGGGTAAACAGAGAGTTAATTATCATTAATGCTGTGCATACCAGAACAGCAGTAACCAGAATCCGATAAAACCGGGTTTCCTGTGCTACCTGAATTTTGGCTTCGCTGATGCGTTCATCAAGAGCCTGGCTGGCAACGTAAGTCTCTTCCGAGAGATCAGAAACATTTATATCAAAGGCTGAAGCAATCGCACTGAGTGTTTCCAGACTCGGCTTCTGGCCTTTTTCAGTTCGCTGCACAGTCCTTACAGAAAGAGAGGCGACTTCAGCCAGTTGTTCCTGCGACCATGCCTTTCTCAGACGATATGTTTTCACCTTTTCAGCGACAGTCATCATTGTTCCCGTTCTCTGCAATGTCTGTGACAATAATACTTGCACATCAGTCCGGCACCGTATACGACACCACCATGACAGCAAGGCGACACGCCAGTGTCATAAGGTCGGACCCCTGCACATTCAGTTGGGTCTGGGGTTGGGTGACAGCCGCAGCTTCCCGTTCTTTCCGTCGACTTCCAGCATCAGCGGAACGTCTGAATTTATGCTGAATATAGAGAAACTGAAGTAAAAGAGGAGCAGGGTTACCCCTTACTGGTGATGCCGCAGTAATGATGATTATCTCGTCTTATCCGGATTCCGGTCACAAGGTTATGCTCCGTTTTTGTGGATAACCAGCTGTCCGTCAGCATGGATCAACATATCATTCACCCGGCATAGTGGATTACCTACATACGGCTCGCGAGTCCTGCGACCAGTGTCTGTCATGATGGTGGACGCAGGGCTACCTGCGGCAAACTCCGATTCAGCCATGAAGCACACTATACCGGGTGCGCACTTTCACTGGATCCACTACACAGGGTACAGCTTTCACTTCAGTATCATCGCGTTATCAGAGCCGATCATCATTCACGATACACTGTACCAGGTAAAGTTTCCTAACCGTGCCATCACGCTATCAGGTATGGTGGCAATGACGTGATCCACTATATCGGGTACTGATCACATTCTTGGCTAAAATACACACAAAACACACAGAAAAGTCAGAAGAAAATGGACTGCATCGGGGTAATGGGGCTGACGCCACCCGGTGTAGTGGAGATGCACTATACCTGTATGGTCGTTTTTATCCGCGATCGCGGCTATCGCAGTGTTTATCCCGTAAAGCGGATAAAATGCGTTTGCAGATTGACTTTATCCTCACTAAAGGATAAAACTGAAAATATCCCCTACAGCGGATAAACTTCTTGTGGACGTATGGCATGATAAGCTTTCCGATGATCTATAGCCCAACGCAATTAGCAAATGCAATGAAACTGGTTCGTCAGCAAAATGGCTGGACGCAGAGCGAGCTGGCGAAAAAAATCGGTATAAAACAGGCGACCATTTCCAATTTCGAAAACAACCCTGACAACACCACGCTAACAACATTTTTTAAGATATTACTGTCGCTTAAGCTATCAATGACGCTATGCGACACGAAAAATGCCTCGCCAGAATCAACTGATCAGCAAGATCTGGAGTGGTAATGCCTAAACTTGTCACGTGGATGAACAACCAGCGGGTAGGTGAGTTGACGAAGCTGGCCAACGGTGCCCATACCTTTAAGTATGCGCCGGAGTGGTTAGCCAACCGTTATGCCAGGCCATTGTCGCTTTCGCTGCCATTGCAGAGGGGGAATATCACCTCTGATGCCGTATTTAACTTCTTCGATAACCTGTTACCCGATAGCCCGATTTTACGCGACCGGATCGTTAAACGTTATCATGCTAAATCCAGACAACCGTTTGATTTATTGTCAGAAATAGGGCGAGACAGCGTTGGCGCCGTGACGTTATTACCAGAAGACGAAACCGTAACGCGCCCGATAATGGCATGGGAAAAGCTTACTGAAGCCAGACTTGAAGAAGTATTAACGGCTTATAAAGCAGATATCCCGCTAGACATGATTAGGAGGAAGATGACTTTCGCATCTCGGTTGCTGGCGCGCAGGAGAAGACCGCGCTGCTCAGAATGGGCAATGACTGGTGCATTCCGAAAGGAATAACGCCGACGACGCATATCATTAAATTGCCGATTGGTGAAATCAGGCAGCCCAACGCGACGCTCGATCTCAGTCAGAGTGTTGATAATGAGTATTACTGTCTGCTGCTGGCAAAAGAATTCGGGTTGAATGTTCCCGACGCAGAAATCATTAAAGCGGGAAAGGTGCGCGCGTTAGCGGTCGAACGCTTTGACAGACGCTGGAATACTGAACGAACGGTTTTACTTCGCTTGCCGCAGGAGGATATGTGTCAGACATTCGGTTTACCTTCATCGGTGAAATATGAATCTGACGGAGGCCCAGGCATCGCGCGGATCATGGCGTTTTTAATGGGGTCCAGCGAGGCGCTTCGCGATCGTTATGATTTTATGAAATTCCAGGTATTCCAGTGGTTGATTGGCGCGACGGACGGCCATGCGAAAAATTTCTCTGTGTTTATCCAGGCCGGCGGTAGTTATCGACTCACGCCATTTTACGACATCATTTCAGCATTTCCGGTATTGGGTGGCCCGGGAATACATATCAGCGATCTCAAACTGGCAATGGGGCTTAATGCATCCAAAGGCAGAAAAACGGTAATCAATAAAATTTATCCGCGACATTTTTTGGCGACAGCAAAGGCACTGAAATTCCCGGAAGTGCAGATGAATGAAATCCTGAGTGACTTTGCCAGAATGATTCCCGCAGCACTGGATAACGTGAAGACTTCATTATCGGCAGATTTTCCGGAGAACGTGTTGACGGCAATTGAAACCAATGTGTTGAGGTTGCACGGTCGGTTAAGCCGAGAATATGGAAATGAGGGTATGAATTGATTAGATAAATTGATGTTTTTACAGATTTTGCTGCTGTTTCAAGTGTCTGATCATCACCTTTCCCTCTGGCATAAACTCGGTCCCATACCGTACAAGTCCGATACCTCTCAGTTCCGCATCTATGGCGTAACGCAGCTCCCCGGGCACTTGCTGTTCGAATAAAGTTACATTAAGGGACTGCAAACGTGGTTCATACTTGAGTAGAACACCGGCCAGCGTATCGATTAGCTCGTGGGCTGTTCCGGGCATGCCTTGCAGAATTTTGGTCATATCCGGCAAACCATAATCTGGTAGATGAGATATGGTCCCGGCCCGGGCGTTCAAGATACGCTGGATGTTATCCAGCACGGATAAAATGACCTGGTCTTCTTCGTTTACAACTTCAAGGGGAAGATCCCCTGTAAAGTTGCCAGTGAGAATTTCATATAACGATGGGGATTTTCTATTGGACATTTAGACCTCAAGAATCCGCTTCAGAGTCTTTAAAAAGCGGGAGGCCTTGAGATTTTCTCCACACCCTCACAATTTTGATAATATTATTGGGGTTCCCGTCTTCTGGTGATTCAGGATAGGCTATTAGGTCTCCTTGCTTAGGGTGCTCAGTAATAACTATGAAATGGTACATGAGCTTATCTAAGTAAGTATCTAATTCTTTCCCTTTTAGAAACTTATCTTTCCTTGTTGCTTTTCTAAATTCATGTAAGAATTCGAGAAATTCATTTTCAGTGTAATCATTAAACGTACGCATAAATTCAAACATATTTTTCTGTCTGTAATTATGGATTTAATAAAGTGTCATTTACTCTTGGAATTACATAGGGTTATAACGTTCTAGTTTAAATATCTTTGAAAATAGGAAGGCTTTGGGATATTCTCCAGTTTAAAACTGCCTCAATCAATCCTTCCGGAGTACATTTTGAATTATCCTTTGGGTGAAATATTAAATCGCTCTTTTCAGGATGCTCCGTGATTTTGTCAAAGTGATTCGATAATTTTGTCAAATAATCACTAAGAGACTCCCCCTTTGGCTTTGCTTTTCTTGAATTCTTAAAAAATTCATTCAAAAAAGCAAAAATTCTTGTTGTGTATATTCTGAAAATGAGTTTTTAAGTTCCATAAATTACCTTCTATTCATTTTGTGTGGTTTTATGAATCTTTAAAAAGAGCTAATCCATGGTTTTTTCTTGATTTTTTATTTCCTTAATTACGGATTCTGGATTGTCTTCTTCTGGGTGTTAGGGTAATATATAAAATCACTCGCAGTAACTGAGCCAACTAAGTAAATGATTTTATCCAAAAGCTTGTCCAAATAATTTTCTAATTCTGTATTGCTTAATGATTTTTTTGATACTTGCTCGGGATAGAATTCACTTACAATTTCGGTGAATTCGTTCTCTGTATAATTGGAAATGTTTTTGCTCATCTCAGTTACATTTATCATTTCGTGTCTCCTATTTACCATAGTGAATAAATTTATGTTGAAATCGTGATGCCGATTTTACCATTCACACTGGTCTGCGCCAGACCGCATGGCATAAACCTCAGAGATCATCTTGGGCGAAAGTCATTTTGCGGGAATGATGTTAGTTATGGAGAAGTAGGAATTCCTTTAGCTCATTAGATAAATTTTTTTGCTCTACGTAATGTTTTTTCTTTTCCAGAGATAGCCTCCCCCAGAAAGGGTGCCAATATATACTCCACCATACTTCTATATCGCCTTGTAGACTTCCGAATGTTTCTACATCCCGGTTAGGGAATACAGTGCTCGGTAGCGGTGGTTCTAAATATAAAGCGTAAATATTATCAATGAGGTTGTTGTCATTAGTTATTATATCTACTGCTGTTTGCCCAAATTCTTTAAATTGATAATAGTGAAGAGTGCTGTTTTTGAGCGAATAAATAGCTTTATTGCTTGTTATCTTTTTGTTGAACCTTTCCTCGATCGTATCAACTAGCTTTGCTAAGTCATCGGATTTAATCATGAACCTGGTTGAGTATGCATATACCCCGCTCCCAACAAAAAAGAATGGTGGGTATCTTCTTTCTGAGTCTGGGATTGTGATAAAGGTATTTTCAGAATAGATATCCTGAAGGTTATTTTTTTTTTGCTAAATAAACGATCGAAATTAATTTTCATCAATATAATCCGCAACCAAGTCCGCTCCATAATATCCAGCGACTCCGAATATCATTCCCCAACAAGTCCATTTTTGTTACTAAATTAAGACCGTTACGCAGCAGTCATGATGATATTCTATTCATGATTCTTTGACCTAGAAGTCCTTAAATAATGGAAGCTCTTGATATTTTCTCCATTTAATTATTTCATTTAATGCATCTTCAGGCGAATCATTTTCAGGTGTGTCTGGGTAGTATATAAAGTCACTAACTTCTCCGGTCCCAACCAGTACAGTCAACATATCAAGGAGATTATCTAAATAAGTTTCTAGCTCGTTACCCTTAGGTGATGACGATGATCTATGTTCTGAGTAAAATTCATTCAAGATTTTCATGAATTTATTTTTAGTATAATCTTCCAATTTGTTTTTAACACACCTATTGTTAATCATAATCAGCTTTGCATTCCTCATAATGTGCAAGCAGAAATGTTTGGTTAGATTATCTCATCAGATAGCCATATTGAGTTCAGGTATTAATTCTTAACTATCTTTAAAAAGTGGAAGCCCTTGGGATTTTCTCCATCTTATTATTTCCCCGATCACCCCATCAGGGCTATCTTCACGGTCGTCTGGGGGATAGAATAACAATCCATTACCTTCAGGGTGATTTACAATTAGGTCAAAGTGCGCAACTAAATTATCTATATACTGCTGCCGCTCTTTTCCTTTTAATTTTTTTGGGTTCGTGAAAAATTCATTTAAAAAGGTTCTGAACTCATCCTCTGTATAATCCTCAAGCTTTGGCTTAAGCTCCATAAATCACCTATTTTTCTTTGAGTGTAAATTAATATGATTTCTAACTGTGTTTACGCGCATGTTTTCAAAGTCATAAACAGCCCCACCATCAATAATACGTTCTATATGGTGTATTTCAAATCTTTTTCTTCCACCAACTTGTTCTGGCACTATGCTGAAAGGAGCATTCCCATCTCTTATTTCCATCTGGTTAACCCTTTTAAACTGACTCATCAATTCAGGACATTCTGCCACAGCAAGCCAAAACTCTTCTCTAAAATGGTCAAAGTTACGGAAGGATTTTCCTCTAAGTTTATCAGCAACCTGCGCAGGTACAGGTGCCCCCAGACCAGAGCTCGCAGCCTCAAGCCATTTCTCTGAACCTGATAGCGTCTCCCCCTTCCCTGTTGCCACACCTGGCTCATCCCTCGCGGTTTTGAGATAAACATAAATCGGCTTAATCCCTGAATCCGCAGGGAACACCAGAATGTAATCGTTAAGATCGCGTTCTTCCGGCACCGGGAAAGGTGGTGTCGTGTATTCATCTTTACCGTCAGGAATTGGCGTGACGAGTATTGTTGCCTGGTCTATTGGCTTGATGTCGCTGCCGGTATGTGAGGGAAGGTCACTGCCCTCAGGTCTCTCTGGCGTCCAGGTAATCAGCGGACCATCGGCACCGTGAGCTGGAGTGAACTCATATTGATTATGCTCACTATTCCACACCATGTTTGCTGTGCGGACACCTTCATACGGGGTACCTTCACCCGTATGGACGCCATAGACCCGCATGTTGCCCTGTTCATCCTGGCGCCAGAAGAATCTCACCCGGGTTGTCGCTTTTGCCCCGGTGATGGCTTTCTGCCGCAGCTCTTCCTCGTACCAGAATTCATCCCGGCCAGGAACCCTGTCACTCCCCTCGCCCGCAGATGGAACGTAGAGTGCGGACATCATCGCTCCTACATACGGAATTCCCCGGGCCGCGCCCAATACGCCGGTCAGGGACCATTCTCCCCAGACCTGGGTCATCACGCCCGTAGCAGCCCCAAGAGCAAGTGGTGCAGCCGTTGCCTGAGCGCCCCCGGCGTCAGGCTTACGCTTTTTGGCTGACTGGGCATGCTGAACGACTTCATCATCTGCATGCTCATGCTGATGGCCATAACCGCAGCAGTCGTCCTCGACAGGCTGGGCAAAAATTGTCATCTGTCCAAAGTTATCAACGGGCTCTTCGGCAGTACCGGCATCCGTGCAGCCTTTCTCCTTCAGGCAGGATTTTGCATACACCGGCGTCACCCACGGGGTGAGCGTTTCGGGATTGAATTCTCTCATGGTCGCTGGAGGCGGTAAGGATACGGCCTCCGGAGGTTTAGCACTGGCTGATGCCGCCATCGTCCTTTTCACCTTCCGTACATACGACGCTGTCGTACCATACTCGACCTTCCCGGCCTCAAGCTTCAGATAACTGCCACCACCAATCAGCGTGATACGTTTTTTTCCGGCAAAGGAGATGTCACTCGCTGAGCTCAGCGTCAGCTTCTTCTCAGCGAACAACCGCATACTGGCGTTTTGCGCCTGGACATCTATTGGCCCTTCCCCGGATTTCAGGCTCAGTTGACCGGTGCGGGCAAAGAGCCCCAGCTTCTCCCCGGTCAAAGCGGTCGCATTGCCCATCACTCCAGCACTGAAGTCTTCTCCGGCGTTAAGCGCAAGGTTCCGGCCCGCGGCCAGCTGCATATCTTCTCCACTGGTCAGTGCCATGCCTTCCGGCGCCGAGAAAAGCACCGCTTCATTGAGCGGTTTCAGCCGCTGCTCAAACATCTGTATCTGGCTGTCGACATCCCCCTTCAGCGCCAGGGCCTTTTCTGCGGCCATTTCCAGCTGTTGCAGTTGCTGATTAAGCCTGTCGATTTCCTTCAATGCAGCATCCATGTCCAGAGCATCACCCTGCGCTTTCGCCTGGACATCCGCAGCGACAAAGAGTCCCTTTCCTGCTCTCAGGACTCCCCACTCATCGGTGCGCAGCTCTGTGCCTTTACCGCGAAGTTGTCCTTTGCTGTTCACCAGGTGCCCGTTGTTGAGCTGCGTTTTACCGTATTCCGTGGCGAGTTTGATGTGCTCCTCACCACGCTTGTCTTCCATCCGCAATTTTGAGTTGGCCGGTGTCCGGAGGATGTTCCGGGTATGATTGTCCCGGTTCACAAGATCGGGATGTTCGGAGTCGTGTAGTGCACAGGCGATGTACGGCAGATCAATATCGCCATTGCTGTACGCAATCGCCACTTCGGTGCCATCGATGAGCGGCGTATGCCAGCCCAGCGTTTCACCGGCATAAGGCTTCGCCATCCGCAGCCAAAGGTAGCCGTAACCGGGTTTCGTCCCCTCCCGGTCGAAGTCCTGCTTCACCCGATAGCGCCCCTGCTCGTCCAGATGTGCGTAGGTATCATTTTTTTCGCGACTTTCGATCCGTGCCGGAAGCGTACCCGCGATGACCGGACGCGGGATCTCTGCCGGACGGAAGCAGTAACGTTCGGTGTAAGGCTGGCCCCAGACCGACACATGCAGACGGGAATCACGGGCGCCCCGGAAGGTCACCAGCGTAAGGATGACGCCCTCTTGCAGGGCCGTAATGACATCGCCCTGCGGCTCCAGCACCTGCCCGGGTGTGAGGTGTGCAGCATTGCTGAACAGGTGAATACGGGCCGACCTGTTGAGCTCCCGCTCGTGGTGAAGTCGGGCCCAGAACGCGCCAGATTCGGTTTCCGGCTCCGGGCTGGCATCGTCTCCCGCTTCACGATAAGGGGCTGCGTAGCGGTAATGCTCCCCGGTGGTGACCACATCATTACGCACGCTGACCGCCGCATTCATCGGCATGGTGGCTGTCCGGTAGTTGTAATCACGCGTGGTGACAGTGCCGGTGGCAATGTTGTGCCAGGTCCGCACATCCCAGACCGATTCTGCCACACTGTCGAACAACCCCGACGGCTCGCTGTAGGGCAACTGCACATCAAACTGATAGTTAAGCTGGCTGTCGGCCAGTATGTAAGTATCCAGACCGCGCACGTCGTCCATCTCCGTACGCCAGTAAATACCCACCTCAGACAGAATGCGCTGAATGAACTGCAAATCCGTTTCCCGCCACTGAGTGATAATTTCACGTGGTGGGTAGGTGCGCTCCAGTCTGAATTCAAAATCGGGACCTTCCAGACCGTGTTTACGCAGCACCTGCTCAACCACCTCAGGAACAGACTGGTTCTGATAGACCACGCACTGTCGGGTATATCCCAGGAGCGCCAGGCGCGAACTGATCGTAAGCCGGTAGTGAGACTGGTCCTTTGAGGTGGAAAGCCATTCCAGGCGGGTCACCATGCCGTGCACACTTTTACCGCTCCGCATCCGGAAAGAGGCATATTTCATCAGCACCTCTTCCGGGGGGATATTCGCCTGAAGCGTTGTGAACTCGATGTCCCAGCTGAAGGGTTCGCTCAGTGCTTCCCTGCCGTAAAAGCGCAGAACATCCGGCTTCACTGAGCTGTCAAAAATATCCAGAAAATATCGGGTCTGTCCGTCAAAAAGCGCTAACCAGTTATCCATCACGTCACTCCTTCACCGGCACGAGGCTGAGCCAGCCATCACCCAGTTCAATCGTGCGGGGGTTGTCCGGGTCCAGATCGTCACGGGTCAGCACCAGGCGCCAGCGGTTGTCCTTCTGATCCGGGCGGTTAAATAATCCCACCACCGCCACGAACTGAGCGTCTTCATCCATGGGCATATTGAGTGTCATGCTGCCTTCTGGCATCACCAGCAGCTCTTTAGACGCCAGTACGTCGTCTTTAAGTACCGTATCGGCATTGCGCAGCAGTGTCTGGTAATCGGCGGCATCAACCGCTTTACGATCCCTGAGCTGATAAACTCTCACCATCGTTGCCAGCGGTGTCTGTGCGCCATCAGCGTTAATGGCCGTACGCGGGGTAAAATCCAGATGCAGCGTTTTGATTTTCTTGTAGAAGATGGATTTCGTGATGCTGACCGTACCGTCCGTCACAGCCTGAGTCAGACCGCAGCCAGCGAGCAGGCTACAGGCAATAAGCGTCAGCGCCCACCAACGGGTTACTGTTGCCATTCAAAAGTTCCTTTATTGAGAGTGGGAGTACGTGATTATTCGAAGCGGTAGTGCCCGTCTTCAGCGGACGGTAGCGCGGAACATTGCAACCCTTCATAGCAGCCCAGACTGACGGTCAGACTCCCCCGACTATTGCTGAGCTTGCCTGCTTTCAGGCCCAGCAAGCCGGTGCGGCCCAGCTGGATACGTCTGCCTTTGCCAAGGCGTGGCTCAGGCAGCAATCGTACGGGTACGGTGAGGCGCAGTCGGGCGTCACTGCGGTAGCCGAGATAAACGCGCAGCAGGACCAGTAAATCGGTATGGAGAAAACCACCAGGTAACCACCCTTCTGCTTCCTCCGGATCTTCTGTCTCCAGCGTCACCAGTACCCGACTGCATGCTTCCTTTGCCGTTTTACCCAGCGTGGCTCGCTGAGAAAGACAGATGCGGTTCCCGGTACCCAACCCGCTACGGTTATCGATATGGACCTTAACCGGATCGGGCTCGGTGATAATTGCCTGGGTATTCGGTGCCAGCAGGCTCACCAGGGCCCGAATGCCTTCTGCATTACGGGTGGGTAATCGCATGGTACCCAGCAAGGCCAGAAAGCGTGAAACCGGCGTTGCCACCTGCTCAGCGGTGCCCGGTATACCGAGTCCCACTAGCCCCAGCAGACACTGTGATGTGGCATCGCGGCCACCTGCCTCGAAGGTGGCCGGCCAGGCGTATTTCCGCCAGATCCGATAATACTGGGTGGTGATACGGTGGCTGAAAATATCCAGAAACGAGGTAACTGCCTCGTGCCCTTCGCGGCGCTGCGCAATGTCGTCCAGCCAGGACGTCGGCAGAGGGGAGTCCACGCCATATATCCCCAAAAATGTCGTACGGACCGTTGGGGGTAATGCCGGGTGGTCTTCGTCAGTCTCCACCGCTTTGAGGGTACTGACCGGGAAACCCATACCAGGCCAGGGCCTGAAGCGGACCGGATCGTTGGCTGGATGGCTGGAGGCGCCCAGTTTCGGCGCGTCCGGATTTTCCTGCTCCAGCAGCTGGCAGAAACGATAAAAATTGGCCTGCCAGATATCTTTGCTCAGGACTAGTGTTAGCCCGGTACGTACTGGCTGTGATTCTCGTGCCATCTCAGTCGTTTTCCTGTCGGTTGCAGCACCAGCGTGAGCTGGTTGAAGAGGTGAATATCAGCATAGCGCGCGAAGAACCGGTGCAGCATTTCGCCGAAGAGATTCACATCCCCCTCGCCTGCAAAATTATCCATGTTTAGCGTGACCTCTATGTCTACGCCCCGGAGCATAAAGCCCTTCTCAAAACGGCGGGTCAGGGTGTGCTTCACGGCGACGATAGCTTCAAGCTGACGTCGGTTCATTTCATCATCGGTCCAGTCGTACAGCGCCAGCGTTCCCCGCAGGACCTCCGGATTGTCCATCATGCTGAGGAAGTTTGAGCCGAGGTGGCTCATCACCCGCCAGTGAAAACGGTCGTTTGCAGGGGGATACAGCGGTATCGTCGGTGCGGTGACGTTCAGTACCCTGACGGGCACTTTGCCGGTTTTTGCCACCCTGTCCAGGAGCGTACTTTCCAGCGCAGTGCGCGGAAGCTGCCCGTTGGTACCGGTTATTCGCATCGAAAGGGATTCTGGTTTATCGGACAGCTGCTCCAGCTCGAACGAACGCCCCCCGAGAATCAACCAGGTGTCATACAGGCCAGAGGGGCCGCGTTTCACGCGGGTGTGGTAATAACGTTCAGGGGCATCGTGGCGCATCATACCGCCCCGGTGCCGGAAGCTGGTGAATGGTACATAGGGGTGTTTGCCATTCTTTACCGCGCCATGGATATCATCGACGCTGTAAATCTCGGTGTGACCATCCTGAAGACGCAACGGCCTGAGCAGGTATTCGTTATCCAGCGGGTTAAGCGTCAGCGGGTCGGCCTCCAGGGTGAAGAGGTTGATGACCGGTGCACAGTGCAGCCGGAAGTTTTCCGTTTCAAAAGGCAGATCGGATGACCAGGCTTCACTGAGCACGATGTCGATTTCAAACCAGGAGCTGGCTTCAGTGAGCCCGATGGTGTCGAGGCCACGCAGCTCAACAAACATAAATTTCGGTCGGAAGCTGAAATACTCCAGCAGCAGCTGGTAACCACTGAAGGCCGTATCGGCTTTCTTCCACAGTCCGTCATTGTCGTCAAAGCCCATGGGTTTGCACCAGCCATCAAACTGATGACGTTCGGTGTATGTCCCTGAATGGCGGGCGTACATGGCGTGAACGCGACGGGTCAATGCCAGGTGGAGTGCTGAACTGATCGGACTCTCTGCGTTGAGGAATATGGCGACTTTGTCGATCCCGGCTTTGCTCCAGTCCACTTTTTCAGGGCATTCGAAGCGCAAACGAATAGCAGAGCGGCCATCAGTTTCAGTATGAAGGCGGGCATCCGCAAGATGCAGTGGTTGCAGAGGAACATCGCGAGTCGTCCGGTACTGGCAGGCGGTTTTATGCGGCCCGACAGGGCGTGATTGTACGGAGAAACCTTCGGCAAGAAGTTCAGCCTGACGAAGGCCACGCCAGTCAGGAGAGAATTCGACGATAGCCAGCGACGGGATGGTCCGCATATAGTGTGGCCACAGCAGACTCACCAGCCCTTCGGTCAGTTCCGGCAGGTCATCATCCAGCTTCTGACGCAAACGGCCCATCAGGAAGGCAAAACCTTCAAACAGGCGCTCAACATAAGGATCGCGGGCGCCGGGTTTATCCAGATTAAGCATCGCTGCCCGATCCGGATGGGCACGGGCGAACTCTTTACCCGCCTCACGCAGATAGCGCATCTCTGCTTCGTAATAGCGAAGGGTTAAATCATCCATACAATTTTAAATCCTGATTTATTGAATTACTATTTAATTAGGTTCTTTTGTTATGTATATTTCTGATTTGAAATCATCTTGATAAGAATATGCATAAACAGAGAGAATCAGATCTTCTCCGTCATATTTTATATAGAATGGTTCCAGAATACCTTCTACGGGGATGATTCGCTTTGTTGTTTTTTGGTTAATGTTAGTTTTCCAGATACAACCTAATGCACCGCTATTGTCAAAATAAAATGTATTGTTGTCATCTCCCCATACATATTTCCGGGTATATCCAAAAATATCATCAGTGATTGAATTATCAGCCTTGTCCGCAAAAACATTCAATCCCTGGTCCGGACGGTTGGCTGGAAATACGTACATGCCTTCATCCGGGTCTTTGACGTAACCGTCACTTGAAGCAAGTCTCCATTTGCTATCAGGTGATAGTAATGACGCATTACACTCTGAAGCCCCACAATAACCCATCCATGATTTTGTTTCCTGGTTCAGTGCTTCTGCCTGCCTGGAGGAAATCTCTGAAATACCTTTACCTCCATCCGGAGTTATAAACAAATAATGATATTCTTTATGTGAATCATTCCTGACAGAAAAGTACGCTAAAGAGTTTCCCTGAGCATCTCTGGCACGGGATATTATATCCACATTACCATCATACTGTTGAATGATGCGGGGGCTTATATCATCCACAAGCTCTACGAGAAGTGTAATGTTTTTACCTTGATACTGTCCACTAACAGAAATATAAATGTACAAATCACCTTTAATTTCCTGATATGTCAGTACTGACGATACATACATTTTTTCAAGATTAATTCCTCCGTCAAAACTATCAGATGAAAATATTTTTTTCACAAGCCATGGCGAGTCGGTTATTGTAAATCCAGACCTTGTCTTAATTGGACCATCCAGCATTTCATCCAGTTTGTCACCTTCACGGTTGAAAATATCATTGACATTCTGGAGATTGTTGCTTGCTGCTAAACTTCGATTGCGTATTAAATAGCTATTGGTAATACAGGAAACGTCCTCCAGGCAACTGTTTCTTTCTTTTAGCCATTCTTTTTGACGTTCCGCCAGACGTCCATGGCTTAAAGAACTGTCATAGGTCTTTTTAAAAAAATTGTTAAGAGCACTGTCAAGTCCTGATAAATACTCATTGCTACATATCGCTTTTTCTGTCGGTGATGGATTTGCAATGGAACAATCAAATCCCGCAGATAATGCAACTTTGCTACCAGAAAGAAGGCATAAGGTCAGAGCAATAACTCGATAGCGCATAATAATTCCTTGTTTGTTATTCCATATTATTGGCAAAGCTCCATAGTTGCGGTGAGTCTGAATGGGCCGGTTCAAAATGGTTCTATTGGTGCAATTGGTTGAACACGAACAACATTACCGTCATAAAACAAATCAGCAACTACGGTCATACCCGGGAAAAATTCTCTCAGACGAAATGTGTTATTTAAATTGGTTTTGGAAACTGCACCCAAAGGCGAATTTGAGTCATCGGTGATTTTATCACCATAAATTAAAGCCTGGAGAGAACCCTTGTTATAAATTGCCACATTTCCATCTTTGACAATGCAGGAACCGCTTGTACCACCCTCACCTTTGCTGAAAAAACCAACGATAGTCAAATCACCGTTAGAGATTTAATTAATCACTCTCTATCCAATAGATGAAAAAGCTTTTCCCTTCACAATTTAATACATGCTCATCAGAAGATGTTTCCTGAGGCGCTGCTGGCAATTTATTAATGGCGACAATATGCAAGCCATCTACTGTTGATGATACTTTAGGTTAATTTTCCGAAGCACTGGATGAAAAAGTGGTTATTAAAAACAATAATTTGCAAGCATATATTAAACAGTGTGTAAATTGACTGGTATAGTTTTAAATCATAGATTCCACCTGGTTTTTAAAAGCATAACGTTTAGCATATGAAACGTTATGCGAAAAGAACATTAATATTTAATTTATTTTGCTGCTTACTCTTATTATCGCATTGTCGTAAACAGGGTTTTGTTTTTCATTTTTGGCAGCATTGTAGTAATTCAGGGCATCATGATACTGACCTTCCTTTTCGTATATTTTTCCTATATTATAATTTGCACCAGCCCGGATTGTTGCTGCATTTTTACCAGAGGCCAGTGTAATAGCTTTGCGGTTTGCCCATATAGCTTCAGCAGTACGACCAACCTTCTGATATACCAACCCGAGATTGCCATATGCCTTGCCATTTTCTGAATAGTTATTGACTGACTCTGTGAAAAACGAAATTGCCTCTTCATATTGCTTTCGACGGTATGATTCTTCACCCTTAAGATTCAGCGCATTTGAAATATTAATTTGCTCAGCCCCCCAGTTTTGATGAGGCAACGTTGCGTTGCTATTTAAAAGTGGTGTTAAAACATTATCGATATCATCGGCATCGACGGAAATACCTTTTATATTGTTCACATCTTCGATGGCACCATTTTCATTAACTTTAAAAACAGTCCATAAATTCCCCGGCTGGTTTTTAGGAACATAATATGTACGAACTAAAGATTCCCCAACATAAACAAACACTTTCGCTTCGCTGTTGGAGAGATACTTGGCATCTGGATCAAACTTATTACTATAGTCGTGAACAGCATAAATATAAGGTTTCCCATTCTCTCGTTTGGTTAACGTAATAGTCTCAGGTCCATAACTATGTATATCATCAACGTCAAGATTTCCATTGTCGCCCAACTTATTGGCGAAGAAAATATGATTTTCCGGATATACCATATGTGAATCAAGATCAAAAGGTAAACGTCCCCACCCCAAAACCACGCGCATACTATCAAGCCCTTTCATTGTCGGGCTTAATGCATAACTCATACCACTACATGGACATTTTGCCACCAGGGTTGAATATCCATTTTTTTTGATAATTATCAGACTGTCATTTGTGTCGGTTGTGTTATTGCCAATCTGGGCATTTCCGGAATCATCACTTAAAGAAGAAATGGATTGCTCGCCGTTTCGTTGAATAACCACCTGAGCACCTGATATTTTTTTGTCCTTAACGACAGCGCTTAAAATCTCTACAGATTTACTTTCAGCACAACCAACAAAGCTGAATGAGATTGATAAGGCCAGTAAACTTAATTTAATTACACCCTTCATGTTTATCCTTAAATAACTTCTATATTTCAATACAATTAACCGACACATCTTATTTCAGGATGATTTGTCGATATCCTCATGAAGTTGATGATGGCTTCCAGAGAATCGTCGTCCTTGCCATTGACGATTTTCGGTGGTTTCCATTTCAGCAACATACTTTTCTCTTCACCCTGAGTGGGTTTTCCCTTCCAGTAGCTTTGCCAGTGGCTTTTCGGATATGGGGGGCGAAGGATCTGTCCCCTGAGGTACTGACTCCGATACTCGCGGTGCCTGTCTGAGCGCCGAACCGGCCCAGACACCTGCAAAAATTTGCACGGGTTTATCCGGAGGAATGAAACGTTGATGCTTTCCTACACGTCTGGGGGCTGGCCGGACGGGTTTCCCCTGACAGAGCATCGGTTTGACGGGGTTCACCCAGTATCCGAAAGAGAAATTCATCGCAGTGCAGGAGTGTTTTTCCGGTGCGCTTGGCCGCAAGCCAACGTTTACACTGGCGAAACGTCATCTACCGCCATGGGGCAAGTGAATCGGTCCCCCACCACTTATCAACCTGATTGAATACACCTGAAGACCAGCCATCTACCTGTTTAGCAAAGGCCAGCGCAGGATGAATGCCTCTGTTCATATTTACTCAACGCCTTCAGTGCCAGCGGCAACGTTAAAAATGGACGCAGGCAGCGTAAATCCCTGTAGCTTCAGTAAGGCAAGCGGACCGTCGCCCAACTCGCTGCGTATGATGAACTTCAGAGGATTGCCATCGGCGGTGACCCAGACCAGTTGTGTACGGCTGGCATCGAGTGGAGTGATCAGGGCTTTGTCCAGCAGGCGAATGAAGCCCCAGTTACCCTGGTTACTGGCGAAGAGTTGCATACCGCTGTTTACACTACGCCAGATGAGTGACACACCGGGATAGTAAGTATTCCCCGGCCAGGTGAAGCTCTGCCAGCTTTCCATCTGATTGAAGTAATCCAGGTTCTGCTCATCGAGGGTAAGCTGCACTCTGGCAACATCCCGTGAAGGACGCGCCATCAGTTCGAAGTGAACACTCGCATCGCCCTGAGAGAACATGATATCTGACAGTTCCGACAGCTGATTAATCGCCCGGAGAAAATCCGGACTGACAACCATCCCCTGACTTGCGGAAGGATCAACGACCCAGCGATTCCCTTCCTGGCGGAGGATCCCGCCGAGATTAGTTTTCAGGAAGGTAGTGATTCGACCCGAGTCGCTACGCAGGAACTGAGCCAGTAGCGGCAGGGAGGCATCGCTGCCAGTGGCTTTAAACGGGTACCGTCCCGCAAAGGCCTTATTCCACTGATCGACAATGGTTGTCTGCCAGCGGGCATTAAGGCTACCCGCCGCCGGGGCAACTACCTGCCGCCAGGCCAGATCAAGCGGTTGTACAAATAACGACTGGCCAAATCCATTCCACCCCTGCCCCAGACTCGCCGCAACCAGACTGCCGTAGTCGCGGGTATCGGTCAGATCGATGGCTTTGCCCTGGAATACTGTCTGGGCCAGCATCTGCGACATAGCCTGCGGATCCGGGGCGCTGGTGACTTGCTGAAGCTTCAGCCGCACCTGAGTTACGCGGGCCAGCCAGGACTGGAAACTGAGGTTACCGTTGGCACCGGTACCCTCTTTACCTTCCATAAGCCCCATCAGCGGTCCAAACACGCCATCAAGCGGACCTTTAGGGCCCTGTGCCTGTTCAATAAACTGTCTGGCATTTTTTTTCTGACCGATCAGCTTTTTCGCTGAGTCCACTATCGAATCAGCCAGAGCTTCACCTTTCTGCCCCGTTTTCCCCTGCCAGGCCAGCGTGTTCATCAGTGCCACTAGCGGGGACTGTCGGACATCACCGATCAGACTGAGCTGGGCAATCGCCTCAGACAGTGACGTGGCTTCCTGCCACTGTATGCTGTTGACCATGTTGAGCCAGGAGTTACCAAAATCGGTGAAATAGCGTTCAGTCAGGCGGGCTTTCAGCGCCTCCGGGGAGATATCGCTCCCTGTCTGATGTGTCTTGTCCGACAGTACCCAGTCAATTTCATCGCGGCGGGTTTTCACGACCTCGTCAATCGCATCCTGTACCTGCTCTTCCCAGGCCTGACGCGTAAACATTCCCGGGACGACTTCGTCAGTGCTGAATACCGTTGAGGCATCGGTGTCACTGGTCATATCCGCAAGCGTTAAATCAGGCCAGTTGCTGGCCACGCGCTTAAGCATCTCCTGATATAACCCGGACTCAGCGTTCCGCTGGCCAATTTGCTTAAGCAGAATTTGACGGATTGTGCTGATTAATTCGGCATCAGGCTTAATTTTCCATTCCGGATGAGCCGGGAGGTTTTGCGCATAAAAACCCAGCAGTTTCGGTGCGATGTTCTGCCATGTGCCAGCCGGCACATACTGGCGTTTCGGTAAGGCTTTCAGCGCGTTTTTTGCCAGCCAGCCGGCGTCCGCTTTGTCCGGACGCGCCAGCATCAGATAACTTTTGAGTATGTCATATGTATGCTGTGTGCCCTGCGTACGGGCATCACTGGCAGGAGGTAGTTGCACAAAGGCATTCAGCTGCTGCCTGAGACTATCTGCTGTGGGATCCCTCATCAGCTGTGCGTTATTTTTCGCATACAGGGGCCAGAGTGCAGCCAGCGTATCGCTGTCCTGATTAAGACCAAAGCGGGTGTACCATGGCGCGCCGGTCGCCTCGCGATGTTGCAGACGGGCAATAGCCTGCTGGAGTACGAGCTGATTGTGCAGACGCTCAGCCAGTGGTTTTGTTGTATCCGCTGCCTGTCTTGCCGTTTCCTGCGCCTGATAAATCTGAGTACGGTTAACGATCAGAGACAGCAGTGTAGCGGCCCCCCACAGGACAATCAGGGAAAGCAGAATTAACCGCAGCATCTTCAGCCAGTCGAAGCCCAGCTTCCTGCCGCTGACGGCATCACAGTCATCAATGACGGCTTTCCAGGCCAGTGTATCGGGGCGTGTGTTTGGGACCGAACCGACAACGGCCACTTCAGGACTGAACATGACCCCTCGTAAACGAAAGGCCGCAGATCCCTGCATCAGCCCGCCGAGCAAAACATCCAGACTGGCTTTCAGCTCCTGCCGCAGTCGGAGGGATAACTGAAGCAGGCCGCAATCAGCCGGATTATTCAGTATCCGTGCCATACCTGCTTTTTGCAGATGCATTGCCAGTGTAGAAAATCCTTCACCCGCGCCTTTCACTGTGCCATCAGGCCCGAATATGACCCCTGTCGCAGCAGTTTCCGCGCCCTGCTGAGCATCGGTGGCGTTGTCAGTCAGCCACAGCCAGACAGGCGCCTGCCAGCCCAACTGATGGTCGGCTTTCTGGCGGTAACGCAAGAGGGCATCCCGTTCGCCATCCGTTGGGAGGGCTGAAATACTCATCACCTGAATGATGCCATCAATCGGTTGCCGGGATCGCAGGCGCTTCAGTTTTGAAAGGAAGATCTCGTCCGGAAGTGACTGCGCGTCACCGCCATAAATCAGCACATTGCCGTCGCTTTCCTGCCAGAGGCCATTACACAGGCCCGGGGCAGCTTTGTGAACGTCGTCCTGGTTGCCCATCACCAGAAGGAGTCGCACTTTACGCTTCCAGCGACGTCCATAGCGAAAGCGCAGGTGTTCGGATACGGCGTCTTCGCTGAAGACCGGTTCATCGTCGTCATCTTCACCGGGAATGGTGTTCATTACCGGAGTGACGCTCTCAGCCTTTTTCCGTCCCCACTGGAAATACATCCCGGATTTACCCGCGTGGTCGAAAGCCTTCTCTATCAGCCAGCCGATTAAAAATATCGCGGCAACCAGTATGGCGCAGAATGTGAGTATCCGTTGGCCGTCATACGGTCCGAAGCCGGTGGCTGAGGCTACGTTTTCCGGAAAGGCATAAAACAAAAATGCCACGATGGCTGTCAGGAAAAAGGCGACAGTTACAACGGAGCCGATGAGTGTTTTTACTTTTACCTTAGACATTCTTGGGCGATTCCTTGCGAACTTCTTCTTTGGTGATGACGGCGACCCAGATGTCGTCCTTGTCAGCGGCGGGTTGGGCGGCGATAACCTGCGGGCCATGTTGTTCAACGTCAGCATTGGCAAGCGTGATGGCAAGCCATGGAGCAGCATGGCCCGTGTATCCCAGCACTGGATCGATACTGAAGTTGTTCTCTGAAAGGCTAAATTCCACCCCGCTCAGCTCGCAGGCATTATTCCAGCCACTTCCAGAGGTCAATGTTGGACCGGTGAGCCAGCTTCCTTTGAGTTCATCGGGTCTGGTCTTCGCCCAGAGCAGCGCCCGGGTGAGTGTCTTTGTGAGCGTTGTTTCTGCTCCCCTTTCGGGGCGATGGAGTCGGAGTGCATCCGGCCAGGCGTGGGCTTTGCGGTTGCTCAATACCACCATTGAGACGGCATCTGCGTCATCTTCCCGGGGAGACGCCGGTAACGACAGCGTGATGGCAATCAGAATGCCCGGATTGTCCCATCGCTTGTCCAGCCAGGCATCGAATGCGCTCAGCCCTTTTCCGGACATCAGACGAAAAATCCTGCCGGTCTTTAGTGATAGATCGGCTTTAAGCTGCTCTTCAATCAAGGGGTACAGGTCGTTATCACAATCCAGCACCAGCCAGCATGGCAGTTCTGACGGAAGCGGCTGAACGATCCCTTCTACACGCGTGGTCAGTTTAGTCATCGCCGCTGTCAGGGCCTTTGTTAAATCTGCCTGATATTCTGTTAATGCCGCGTATCTGACCGGTTTGTCACATCCTCTTGGGCGGGAGAAATCGATAGCGGGTGCTGCGACTTTCATTGCCTCAAGCAGGTCATCGGTTTTGTTTCCCGCCGGGGCCTGAATGTATGTACCGAGGATCCAGGCGCAGCGCTGACCGCGAAGAATTTCACTGTCGATAAGAGCTTCACGGTCGACATTACGCGACTCAGCTCCGACCTGCTCTGCTTTATAGGCAACCCTGCGTAAACCGAAAATAAGCCCCCATGTGCAAAATGGAAGGCCCAGAGTGGTGAACCAGAAGACAAATCCGGTTCGCTCTGATGTCCAGCACCATAATGTGAGCGCTATGCCCCCCAGCATGATAAATGCCAGGAACAGCAGCCAGTGGCGGGTATCGGGACGCGCTATCTTTGGGGCCTTTTCAGGGATGGCATCCAGCCAGACGGGCATAATCAGGCAACCTTTGCTGCGGCAAATGAACTGATCAATGTGCAACCACAGGCGCATTTGTGACCGTGAAATGCCACCGGGATACCATGATCAAGGTAATCAGGGTTGCCTTCTACGATGATTGTAAGGCCATGTCCCAGAACCGGACATGACACTTTGTCGCCTTTTCGGGCTACACCGATACCACCGAATTTCATCGTTTCTGAAGCGGTCAGTACTGAACCTCCGTGGGTTGTTTTATCGCCTTTACGGATAATCTGGAGCACTATTAAATTCCTCTTTCTTATTTCTTAACTAATTCATCATTCTTTAATTCCCATGTCTCAGTTGGGATCTTCTTATCCGTGCCGTCAACAGAGATTGAAGGAATGTTTATTCTGAATGTTTCTGGACCACTGGTTATTGATGGATAATGCCCCCCGCAGAAGTCAATTGTCTTCAGATGTTTGAATCTCTCATTATCTGTTTTGGCAAATACATGTAATGGCCCCCATCGCATGCATTCCCCATCGGGCTATCAATAAATACCAGTATTTGCTTGCATCATATGAATACCATAGTATGGTGCTCTGGAATATTCGCATTTGTAGCTGGTAATTAATTCGTTATTTACCTTTATATTGCAGGTGTTTTTATCTACAAACGTATTTACACTTGGTGCTTCATCTGCGGTTGCCTTGTTGCTGGAAATTGATAAGGCAAATGAAATGCAAAACAATAGCAGTGAGTATTTATATCTCATATAGTGAACCTAAGTTAGTGTGTTTCGATTAACATGAACATATTAGTTACATATGCTATTGTTTAGGGATTGATGACATTTCAATGGAGGTTATTGCATCATTCTGTAAATTAAAAACCAAAGACATTTCCCCAAGATTATATGTTATTTTTGAATTTGATTCGGATGGTTTGATGTTGTTATATTTTTTTAGAATATCGCTTTTCCTGTCCCCTACCTTGATGTTGCGAATGGTATGATATTTAGGGGATGTTAAAGTGATGTTGGAAACTATATAATTGTCATCAATGGTCCACAGCCTTTTATTGTAATTAACGTTTGAAGAAATAACGTTAAAATCTTTATAGGTATGTGAGTAGAATTTATCTAGTCCACCAATGTCATTTGGGAAGTCACCAATGTACTCTGACGACAGTTCATGGTTTTTTGATAATGACGAGGCGCTTGAGAACGAATTGCCTAAACCAAACCAGTCGTCATTGCTCACGACTATAAAATCTGAAATGTTGATGTTGCTTTTTATCGGTAATGAGGGTGTTGGCTGTAATTTAACCAATTCAGAACTATTTACCCACCCCGTTACTTCACTGCCCTTAGCTGTGAAATAATTTACATAGGTAAAAGATTGATGAATCTTATATGCATAAAGATAGTCTCCTGCTATTACAAATTTATCCTGTTGTTTGCAAGATGAATCAGGAGCTGTATAGAAATATACTTTACTCTTAGTTGCGATTACTAATGGGTTAGCCGGTATGTTGCTCTGTCCATTTCTGGTTTCTTTTTTAACAAGATTTTGAAGTTGATCGCAAGAGGACCCGTTAGCTGCCGCGATGAATGGTGAAAAAAAACTTATAAAAACAACTGTTTTTAATGATCTAAATTTCATCTATTTCTCACTTTTTATAAACTGGGATATCGAGTGGCAGTGTTACATCAGGAAATAAATCACATTCTCGTTTCAATAATTTAGATTGTGCCAGTGCCCAGTTCGCTGCGGTTGCATATTGGTGAGTGCCTGGTTTTTCAGGGTTCCACCTCATTTTATAAAGTGTGTTCTGCTTAGCTTTAATATAATGGCTTGCTATCCATGCAGCACCTCCATCGATGGCTTTTTCAGGAGTCGTCCAGCCCATTCTTTTTGCCATTTTAGAGCCTGTTTCCACAGCCCTACCATCTAAGGCACCAATTCCATACATATTATAGACTTTCACACCATCAACAAAAATTCCAGTTCCGAGAGGACTGGTTCCATTACCAGTTTCAAGAGAAGCGTGTACAGCAAGATATATTGCATTAACACCATATGATTCAGCGGCATGAAGGAATGTGTCTTCATGACCTGATAAAATTCCTTTGGATTTTAAATATTTTCTCACTTGGTCATCGGAAACGTTAACTTGAGTAGAAATATCTAAATACTGGAATAAATCTGGTTCAGACATATGATTTGCAGGATCAAAATAAGGGCGAGTTTCTTCTTTAGTGATCCTTGGGAACCCTCGACCTTTTTGCATCGTTGGGCCACCATTATTACCAAGTTTGATCTGTATATCTAAGGCATCCTCTATGGTGATTCCATAGTTAGAGTACTTGTAAGAAAATCGACCACTACGCCTCATCATTCCAAGAAACATTAATGGATGCAAATGCCATAAAGAAGGCCCAATATTTGACGGTTTGGCATCCTGCATCCAGGCCATCTTATCGAGAAAATCCTCACTGTATTTC
>NZ_VATT01000043.1:0-1256 GCF_005781225.1 Escherichia sp. E4736
TGTAGTGGCATAGTAAATTTGGCCACCTGAATAGAGGTGATATCATCACCTCATAGTCAAAACAGGTGACATTATGACCGGACGTAACAGACGCAATTTTAGCCCCGAGTTTCGCCTCGAGGCTGCCCAGCTTGTACTCGATCAGCATTACACCGTTGCCGCCGCTGCCACTGCGATGAATGTCGGCAAATCCACGATGGATAAATGGGTTCGACAACTGAAAGAAGAGCGAGCGGGAAAATCACCCATAGCTTCACCCATGACACCTGAGCAGATTGAAATACGTGAGTTGAAGAAAAGACTTCAACGCGTTGAAATGGAAAGGGATATATTAAAAAAGGCTACCGCGCTCTTGATGTCAGACTCCCTGAACAATTCTCATTAGTTGAGAAACTCAGGGCGCGGTTTCCTGTTGCCGTTGTGTGCAACGTGTTTGGGGTTCATCGCAGCAGTTATAAATACTGGCGGCAGCCCAGGAAGCCTGACGCCACGAAAGTGGCATTACTGAGCCTTGTGCGTGAAGTTTATCACGAAAGTAACGGTTCAGCAGGAGCGCGAAGCATTGCCGCAATGGTCACCACCAAAGGTATAAAACTGAGCCGCTGGCGGGCAACAAAGCTGATGAAAGCGCTCAATATTATCAGCTGTCAGCAACCTGGCCATCGTTATAAGAAGGCGTCTAAGGAACACATTGAGATCCCTAATTATCTGGATCGCCAGTTTGCTGTTACCGAGCCTAATCAGGCTTGGTGCGGTGATGTGACTTATATCTGGACGGGAAAACGCTGGGCTTATCTGGCTGTTGTACTCGATTTGTTTTCCCGTAAACCGGTTGGCTGGGCGATGTCATTTTTCCCTGATTCCGCACTGACAGGTAAAGCCCTGTCGATGGCCTGGGAAGCACGGGGGAAACCGGCTAATTTACTGTATCACTCGGATCAAGGCAGTCACTATACCAGCAGGAATTTCAGACAGTTACTGTGGAGATATCAGATAAAGCAAAGCCTGAGTCGCCGGGGAAATTGCTGGGATAACAGCCCAATGGAACGGTTCTTCAGAAGCCTGAAAACAGAGTGGGTACCGGATAATGGCTACGCGAATTTTAGCGAAGCCAGCACGGCAATAACGAATTACATCACAGGATATTACAGCCAGCTCAGACCTCATCAATATAATGGTGGTTTGACGCCGAATGAATCAGAACGATTGTTCTGGAAAAACTCTAAAGCTGTGGCCAGTTTTTGTTGACCACTACA
>NZ_VATT01000044.1:0-1430 GCF_005781225.1 Escherichia sp. E4736
CAATGCCGATCAGTTAAGGATCGGTTGACCGATCCTTAAACTGCAGCACTATAACGGCTTCCACAACAGGGAGCCGTTTTCTTATGCCACTTCTCAATGATCTGCTCGATTTCAGTGACCATCCGCTTATGCCACCGCCCTCTGCACAACTGTTTGCAGAGCACCTTCCCGTCGAGTGGATACAGCACTGCCTGACGCTTTCTGCTCATGCGACCGTGCGCCGCCGTCGTTTACCGGGAGACATGGTTATCTGGATGGTGGTGGCCATGGCCTTCTTCCGCAATGAGCCAATTACCGATGTGGTTCGCCGTCTGAACCTGAGCGCGGATGGCGAAGCGGGGATGAACCTGCTGGCCCGCAGCGCTGTCACCCAGGCGCGTCAGCGCGTGGGGGCCGCCCCGGTGGAATGGCTCTTCCGCCAGACCGCACAGACATGGGGCGCGGAACGTTACCTGAAGGATGACTGGCACGGCCTGCAACTTTTTGCCATTGATGGCGCACAGTTCAGGACACCTGATGAACCTGAGTTGCGTGAATATTATGGCTCTGCCAACACATCCACTGAGCGGCAGAGCGCCTACCCGGTTATGCGTCTGGTGGCATTAATGAATCTGGGAAGTCACATTCTGCTGAATGCCGTGACCGCGCCTTACCGGCGGAGCGAAACCGTGCTGGCCCACTCCATGCTCGCCACCATCCCGGATAACTCCGTTACACTGTTTGACAAGCTCTTTTACAGCGCAGACCTGCTGCTGACGCTGAACCGGCAGGGTTGTAACCGCCACTGGCTACTGCCTGCGTGGAAGAATATCGCGGCAGAAACAGAAGAAAGTCACGGTCCCGGAGACAGGCTTCTGAAACTGAAGGTATCACTGCAGGCGAGGAAAAAGAATCCTGCACTGCCAGAGTTCTGGTACGCCCGGGCGGTGACTTATGAGGTGAACGGTGTGGAGAAAACGGTGCTGACATCACTCCCGGCAGACCGCTACAAAGCAAAAGAGGTGGCGGAACTTTACCATTCACGATGGGAAATCGAAGTCGGGTTCAGAAACCTGAAAAGCAGCCTGCTGAACAATGCCCTGGTGCTGAGAAGCCGTAAGGTTGAGTTGCTGGAGCAGGAGGTGTGGGGCATGTTGCTGGCTTACAACCTGATACGGCGTGAGGCAACAAAAGCGGCTGAGAAACACAAAAAAGCGGCGTCAGAAATCAGCTTTAAGTTCGCGTTCCAGTTTATCGCGACAGAAATGATAGTGCTGGGAAATACGGCATCACCGGGGACTATCCCGAAACGACTGGAGCATCTGCGGGGTGCTCTGGAAGCAGTGTTCATAACAAAACGCCCCCGACCATCAAGGCCGAGGGCAGTTAAGATATCAAAAACCCGTTATCCGGTGAAACGCAGCACTGCTCCGCTTAAGTGAACGGCATTG
>NZ_VATT01000045.1:0-26630 GCF_005781225.1 Escherichia sp. E4736
ATCCGCCATGCGATCAAAAAGCGTAAAGTGTTCCCGACAGACGACTCGGTGAAAAAAGTGGTGTGGCTGGCAATCCAGTCTGCGTCCCAGAAATGGACGATGCCGTTGAAGGACTGGCGAATGGCAATGAGCCGCTTTATTATCGAGTTCGGTGACCGCCTGGACGGTCACTTCTGAGAAAAGGCATTTACACAGAATCCTAAACAGGCTCCGGGGAAGCGCTAATCAAAATTCAGTTTGTCGCGGGCGCGACGAAGCCGTTGCTCGCCACGGCGATCGTATTTTTGCGTTGTTGTGACACTGGCATGACCCATCGCATCTTTTACCGTGATTAAGTCTTCGCCGTTTTCAAGCAACGCAGTAGCAAACGTTCTTCGCAGATCGTGAGGGGCGCATTTTTCAATTCCTGCCTCTCGCTGCCTCACCTGCAATATGTGATAAACCGCCTGGTCAGTGAGTCTTGCGCAGGTCACATCATCAAAACGGCGGATGCGCGTAAACAACGGTCCCGGTGCATCTCCCCTTACCTGTTCAATCCAGGTCTGTAATCTTACCCATGTCCCTTCCGGCATATAAGCCAGCCGTTCTTTATTCCCTTTTCCTAAGACACGCAATGCGCGTTCATAAGTGACAATGTCACTTATATTAAGCCCTACGGCCTCAGAACGACGCAATCCACAGCCTAACAACACTCCCAACATCGCAGCGTCTCTGGGGCCACGACAGCTACGATCGGTTTCGCAGACCTGAAATAACTGCCGGATCTCTTCTCGGTGCAATGCCCGACCTCGTTGAAGTTTACTTCCGCGAAAATTACGTACGGCAAGAATGTGCTGGAAGCTTTCGACATCCATAAGCTTCAACATCCAGGCCTCTTTCGCTACGCCTTTAAGTGCAGACAAATAGGTATTGATTGTCGCCGTTGCCCTGCCCGTATCCCGTAGCAATTCAGCAACCGCCATGATGTGGTGTCGGCGTAAACTGCCCCAGGGGCAAGTATCCGCATTGGCCGCCCCCAACATTCTGGCAACGATGCCCAGAAAAGATGCCATCGTTTGCCGACTGCGCGGTGAGTTAAGAGAAAGCAAGTATGCCCTTGCCGGATTAAGGAGATGCTCGCTTTCTACAGATGTTGGCCATAACTCGGGTTCTGAGGGAACGAGTTGCTGAAAATTATTCATCTCAGGATCATTGTCGGGAAGACGGGTCATACAAAGACCTCACAACAGCGAAAAACGTCAGATGCGCTACGTAAAAAATTGGCATAAGTGTGCCACACAAGTGGCATTCAGAAAATCTACTTTTTCAAAGGTACATTTTAATAAGTAGAATCGATTATGCTTCCCCATACCCGGAACATACCCCATTCCATAGACGCTGTGGCGAAACAGCCAAATCCAGATGCCATCAGGAAGAAGCATAAAGTCGCTCATACAAGATGTTATTACGATAAAAGTAATAGCAGTTTATTTTTTAGGCTGAATTAATTCTCGAAACTGATGGTTTTATAACCAATAAATGACAGCACTTATCTGTATAAAAATAATAATATCTCTTTGCCGATTATGTTTATTAAGCCTATTTCAATTAAACAATTAAGGAATTTATTATGCCAAAAGTTACTGGTGTTCGGGTGAATTACTATGATTTCGATATGAAAAAAGATATGACTAATGGGTCTTTCCCAAAAACATTATTCCCTGGGGCAACATTTCAGATGATGGTTGATAATGATGTTGTCTATAATAATACGGTAGACTGGAGTGTTTCTACCAATGCAGGAGACAACACAGTTACTGTAAATCAGGACGGCGTAGTGTCATTTTCAAAAGATATTGATGAAAATTGCATTGGTAAAACATTTGTCATTTTTGCCACTGATAAGGTTACAGACAAATATATTTCAGCATATGTAATTAAACCTCTTCGCTTCTTTAAACCACATGTCGAAACCTGGGATGGATTCTGCAGCGCATGGAAGTGGGTTGTGGATGAAAAAGGCACTTTCCCTGCCCGCCGCGATATCAACAATGTCCCTTACGATGAACTGGAAATCGAATCATATCATGATATAAAACGTGAAGTAAATTCCGGGCTTTTTCAGGAATGGGGATTTTTATTATTTAGTGGGTGGACTAATCCTTTACATGGTGCAATTGGTAATCATGAATCAGCAATTTTTTCGGAAGAAAATAACGAAATATATATATCGGAAGTACGCTCCCATAACTCAAGAGATCTCTGGGATGATTCGATGGATCTATATGCACAGGCTGTGGCGTTTTACGGACAATCTATTGTTTCATGATATTTTTACACGCTTAATTATCAATATTATTCCCGTGTCGTAACAATATAGTGAGAGAATTTATGAAGATGCAAGACTCATCATTCAGTGTTAATTTTGTCAGAATTATAGAAAAAAAATCACCGCAAGGAATTAAGTATTATCTGGCATGGCAAAGTGCAGAATTTGACAGTGCATCATATGACAGAAATATTTATGATAAGATTGAATGTTATCAAGTCTATGATGCAATAACAGATACATGTCTTATAAATAAGATAAAAAAAGATACACTAACCGTAGATATTACATCATACGTAAAACCAGGAAGAAAGTTCATAATGAAAACCGTCATTCAGAATACGGCGGGAGAGTATGAAGCATATCCACAAGAAAGCCCTGCACTGCCTGTTTTCGTTCAGGATCTACAATATGCACCATCACATGATCTTACTCATCCTAAATACCCTCTGTGGATTAAAGAAATGTCCACTTCAGAGCAAGAAAAGTTAAAAAATGCTGATTTTTTCAAGCAATGGTTATTAACGACGACGACACTTTACCCTGACCTGAGGAAATGCTACGCTCCTGATTTTTTTCAAAGCTGAAAAACATCCCTTTATGGGACTTAAAGTGGCGGAATGATAATTTTTTCCTTTTTCATGGCGATGAGGAGGGGCGTCCAATTGCAGAAATAAAACAACAATCTCTTACTCCTCCAGTAATTGAGAGCGATATTATTTTTTGTGGGAAACCCCATAGTCAATGCATTGAATATACGACGTATTCATTCGGCATGGGTACTGTTTGTGCAGTACAGAATAGTACTGTTGATGTTGTCGATAAAGGTCCAAGAAACAGGTATATCTATATGATAGATGCCCCCGGCGGGGTAGATGTAGATAAAACAACAAATGATACCAATGGTAATATTGATCTTGAAGTGGATTTTTTCGGTGGGGTGGATATCCGGTATGTCATTGGGGCATTTACTATGAAAATATACACTGAAAGCGTGGAATTTACTGATTTCACATATATGGATCCTAAGAAATTCCCTGAGCCCCCGGAAGGAAAATGCCATATTATTCTTTCGATTCAGGATTATGCCAATACTAACCTTAGTGTTTATAGTAATGGCGTTAATATCAATGAATGTAAGCGGTCTTTTCTCACTGTGGATATCGATAAAATGTGTACTTTTGTCGTTGAATCAGAAAATACTCACAGGATTATTATTAATGGTAAAACAATGAGCGACTGTGGTGCCAGAACTTATAATTTAAAACCAGCAGACCATCTTATTAATGGCGTGGTTGTTTTTGAATACTCGACTGCTATGAGCATTTGGTAATAAATGTAGATCGACTCCTGCTGAATCTGTTAAGTAAGCTATTAATAAATAGCCGGAACATAATATATGTCCGGCTATCATTCTGTTTTGAGTGTTTTCTGTTCAGGAAAATGGGTTACAGGGTGCACGTGCGAGAAACGTCGAAATTTTAGACCGCTGTTGTGGCACAGCCTATGTAAAGTAATAGTCGAATGGTAAGGCCCGTCACTCACTCATTCACCACTACGCCGCCTGGTTTCAGGCATTGTGTAGTGAGGAGAACTACCGGACATCACTCTCCTTACGCTCCAACGGCTTTCGTTGAAAGCCAGCCACCGACAGAAGGGATAACAGGCGTTCTGGCTTACCTTTGTTAATGGCGCACAACAAATAGAACACATGAATGAAAAATAAAAGTTGCATAACCATAATGAATATGCGTTAATAGCATCGTTGGTTTGCAAGACAGACCTTATGAAAGCAGTTTTAGTAAAGCAGTCTCAGTTCAGTGTTATCTTCTGATTACCCTTCTTCGTGAGTCTCCTCCTTAAGTGCCTTAGTAAGTCAAAATCTTTATACAGATCACATTCTTGCCGCGTTGTGTGGCTCACAAATTTAGAAGGTAATATTTATGTCTAACAAAATGACTGGTTTAGTAAAATGGTTTAACGCAGATAAAGGTTTTGGCTTTATCACCCCTGCTGATGGCAGCAAAGACGTGTTCGTACACTTTTCTGCGATCCAGAGCAACGATTTCCGCACCTTAGATGAAGGTCAGAAAGTTGAGTTCTCGATCGAGAATGGGGCCAAAGGTCCGGCCGCCGCGAATGTTATCGCGTTGAGCTAACTATCCTGATAATCAGCATATCTGCGATAACGAAGACGGCATAAGCCCGAGTAGACAGAGTTGCAGGAATAATCAGATTAAAAAACAACCCGCCATAATGGCGGGTTGTTTTTTAATCTCTATGCCGTCTAAAGTATTTAACGGGTAAATTTATCTGCGTCTGAACCTATATATCAGAAGAGATACATGACGTTATCTGAGTAAATTACCTTACCCTATTGGTTAAAATGACTGCTAATCATGCAGTTAGATAGATAAATTTAAACATAAGTCATCACCAATATCACAGATTTATAATAAAAATCATTTCTATGATATCTGATCATTTTAAAATAACCCACTCCATATCAATATATAACTTGCAAATAACAACAACTCTTCTTTAATTGCATTAATATTCATGGTGTTAAAGTGCTCTGGAATGAAGTATTCAAGTCATTATCATTGCAGCTGCTTTTAAGATTGTCAGTTAATGAAAATCTTGATCGCAGAAAAGTGATAAAGCGTTGTGACTAAATTCTGGCAAATAACGCCGTGAATTTACTTCATGTCCAGAGAAAATGAATTAACACTTTATTCCACTACCTGAAAAAACAGGTAGTTCATCAGCAATCTGATATTGTTTTGGGTTGCAAATTTCTATTTGAAAAGAGGTTATTATGCAAAATACAGATGACACGTTTAGCTGGGATTCTAATAATCAGCAAACTTTTCGTTCTGCCGGAGAAACTACGTTGAAGGGACCTGCAGAAACATTTAATAAAATGCAAGGGTGCGGACTTGATGTTTACGGTGTAACTATGGATGGTACTCAATCAGGCCCTCTTATTCTTATTCCTGATAGTATAAAATCCAACCAGATTAACTGGGCTGTACAATCTGCGGCACCTAAAGATTCCAGTTTCAAATTTTTTGAAAAAGCTGATTTCCGTATTTCAGGCAATAGGAAATTAAAAAATAAAAGGTTAATTGACTCCTCTCTATATTACCCTGAATACAAAATTGCTTTCAGCTTGTACGACGACAGTCGTGTTACACTGGAAGAACTACAGGGTGTTTTTCTCGGAATGTCATCGTTAGAGACAGCGACATCCACAGATTTTACGGGTTTGCAGAATTCGAAATTTTCCATTTTGGCTGATAGCATTGGTTTATTTTATAAAGCAACGCTATCAGGGTATAGCACTCTTGATGTACATGCCTATGCGATTTCAGCACCTAATCGTGCTGGTATTGAACCTGAGGGATTGCGTTTTAATAATTATTCCTCACTCTTACTAAATGTTAGGTCGGATCAACATCTTGACTCAGAATTAAAACTTTCGAATAGTTTATCTTTTCATGATTCATCTTATGGTAATATTTTCACAATGTCTATCCATAATGACATCCCAGACAACAACACAGGTGATTTCGTTGCGATAGATGCTTTTGATAACTCGACAGTGGATATTCATACAGCTCAATTTTTACAAGGGTATGGGAAAGGTAAGATTATTCAATTGTCAGGTAATGCAAAGGTAACAATTAATCCATTGATTGATATCGTCCCTATTAACCCTGTGAAGGAAGTGATTAACCCAACAGGTAAGTGCTGGCCCGGCATGTTCAATTTTAAATCAGGGTCAGGAGCAGTGCTAAGATTAAACGCACATTCAATTGGAACCCAGTATGATGTTAATGCGCTATATCTTTTGAATCTTGTTTACATAGATGGAAAACCTATTGATAACAGGAATAAATTGAGTGTTGATTTTGATTCTGGTGGATTGACTATACAGTTGAGATGATTACCCGTTTCAAAAATAAATTTCTGTTTATGAAAATTTATTCTGCGGAGTAATTAACTGCATGCGACAGGATTATTAACAGTGCTGTCGCATTTTTTGTCCACTAAGTTGCCCGTTTGTATCAGGTTGAGACTTGAGTCTAATCTTTTTTATTCAATTTGTAATATTAATTAACACAATACTGATTCAATCTAATATTGTTTACTATTTGTAAAAAATTATCCCTGATAATATCATTTATTTGCGGGTTCCAGGCAATTCCTATATTCCATTTGGTATAATTACCCTCTGGCCTAATAAGTGATACGCCTTTAGGTAAGAAATAGTTGGTTCCCGCGGGTAGTAAAGCCACACCGTTCCCTGTAGCAACCAAAGCTAGTAAAGTATGGATATCGTTTGCAGCAGAAGATGGTTTACCTTTGTAATTGTTTTCTTTCAGAAATTTTTCTGTTTGTTCAACCAGCCCCCGACCTCTGTCTGGATTCATTTGCAACAGTTGATATTGGTTCAGTATTGATTGAATTTTTGGGGTCTTTAGTTTAAATCCTGCAGGAATAGCCAAAACAAGACTTTCTGTAATTAGAGGAATGAAGTTAAGTTTATCTGTTAACGGTTCACGGGTAAATCCAGCCAGAAGTTTCCCTTCCAGTAACATATTCCATTGAACTTTAGAAGGAACATCATCAAGTAATACCTCAACGTCAGGGTATTGTTCCCGAAAGAGGCTTATACATCTGGGAGCTAACTGAAACGAAGATATCCCAAATCCAAGAGTCAGCTTACCTAAACTTCCTTTTTGCAAATTTTGTGCATATTCTGAAAACTCTTCATAATGTTTCAACAATTTCTGCGCCCGGGAAAGAAGCTGTTTTCCTGGTTCTGTCAGTTTTGCTCCCTGGCGGCCCCGTTGAAAAAGGGCAATTCCCGTTATTTTTTCCAAAGACTGTATTTTCTTTGTTAGTGCTGGCTGAGTGATGTACATGGCCTCAGCTGCATCATGATAGCTCCCTAACCTGGCAAGTGTTACAAAGGCGCGTAGCAGCTTCATATCCATTCCCGTTGCTTATCAATTTTTGAAAAAAAGGAATTATACATACTATACCTGTATGGTTCATATTGTTATACAAGGTTTTTATCTGAGAAAAAATCTATTGTTTTTATATTTGATGAACATCCTTTTATTTTTAATCTTCTGGTATAGCCCTGTACAGATAGTTTCAGGGTGTTTCATTTATGTCTGAATGAATTATTAACATTTAAAATTATTTAATAAGGATATAAAGATGCCAAATATCGCTGTTCTGACAAATGATTTACAATATGAATTTACTTATAAAATAACAAATGACCCGCAAGAACTTGATAAAAAACTGAAAGCATTTAATAAATTTCTTGATGGAGTAAGAAACCAGGGGCAAGCCGTTATACATCTACAACTTATTCATGATCCTGATGACCCGGCTGTTCAGCGTCGATACCGAAATCGCGCGGCCGGAATACCAGCAATAGCGGGCACACCAGGCAATCAAATCATTAATACCGTTTACCATCCATCAGATTTTATTGTGGTCAAAGGCAGGGATAGTGGCTTCTTTGAAACTCAATTAGATCAAAAACTCCAGGAACTTGGGGTCAAAACAGTGATTGTCACCGGATTGCAAACTCACGTATGTGTCCAGACGACAGCAGCAGACGCCTTCTTCCGTGGTTATAACGTCTGGGTTCCTGATGACTGCGTTTTTGCCCCCTCATCAGATGATACCGACAGAGCGCTTCAATGGCTTGCTGGATATTGTGCGACCGTCGCACCATCCACTGAAATACTGTCATTACTGGAGAAAACAGGTGATTTACCTGAACGTGGTGAAAGGACAACAGCATGAAAATGACTGAAGCAACGCCTGATAACGAACTTGGCGAGAATTTATTTGCGCCATTGAATGAAACAATCATATTGGATCATGGTACAGGTGCAAAATTAAGCAGAGAGCTGGTTGAGCGTATCTCAGAAACATTGGAAGAAACTTATCTGGGAGAGATGGAGGACAGCGCTCTATTAGAATTACCAACGAATAAAATTGCTTTCACTACCGACTCTTTCGTTGTAACGCCTCTTATCTTTGGCAACGGCGATATTGGTAAGATAGCCGTGTGTGGAACAGTTAATGATCTGGCGGTAAGTGGAGCCCGCCCGCTTTATCTCACGCTGAGTCTGATCATTGAAGACGGGATGCCTGTCTCAGATTTATTAAAAATTATCGCATCCGTTCGTGAAACTGCGCGTTTAGCCGGTGTGAAAATTGTTGCCGGTGATACCAAAGTTGTTGGAAAAGGCGAAGCTGATCAGCTTTTTATCAATACTGCCGGAATAGGCGTGCTGGAGCGGCCTCCTGTTTCGATAACTCATGTCAGGCCGGGCCAGAAAATAATCCTGAGTGGTTATATCGGGAATCACTCTATTCATCTTTTATCGATTCGAGAAGGTTTAGGGTTTGAACGTAATATATTAAGTGACTGCGCACCACTGAATCATATGATTGAAAACATTTTGCTTAATACTCCTACAGGAAAGATAGCTTCCATGCGGGACGTTACTCGTGGTGGTCTTTCTGCAGTATTGCACGAATACGCCAGAGCCACTTCATGCCCTATTGTTTTTAATAAGGATGCGTTGCCTGTCCAGCCTGAGGCAGCTATGGCTGCTGATATGTTAGGTGTGGATGTCATTAATCTGGCCAATGAGGGATGTCTTTGCCTGTTTGTTGAGCCTGATGTGGCAGAGCATGTTCTGGAATTACTCCGCGCTCATCCTTTTGGTAAAAATGCAGCGATTATTGGAGAAGTTAAATCAGGCTCGCAGCCGGAAGTCTGCATGGTCGAATCTGACGGAACGCATACTATTATTGAGGAACTTTACGGTGCAGAACTACCAAGACTCTGTTGATTCTGAAAAAAAAGACACTTGCCGGTTTCGAGTTTGCGGCATTGTCCAGGGAGTAGGATTCAGACCTTTTGTTCATCGATTAGCCAGAACGCATGGCGCAACCGGTTGGGTTCTTAATGATTCCGAAGGTGTTTTGCTGGAACTGCAGGCATCTTCACAAACCATAAATAACATAATTGATGAACTGATCTCTCAGCCACCGCCTCTGGCACGGATCACTGATATATATAAGGTCGAGCTGGAAAAACCAGCGCCATATTATTCAGGCTTTGATATCAGGAAAAGCAATAATTTATCCAATATGGATACAATTGTTCCCCCGGATTCCAATGTATGTAAAGACTGTCTGAGGGAGATGAACGATCCGTCAAATCATCGTTATCGTTATGCCTTTATCAATTGTACCAATTGTGGTCCGCGTTATTCTATTATCTGTGGAATGCCTTATGATCGTGCACAAACGACCATGCAACCTTTTATAATGTGTCCACAATGTAATAAGGAATATCATGATATTGAAGATCGCCGTTATCATGCGCAACCCAATGCGTGTCCTGTTTGCGGACCACAACTGCAGCTAACTGATAAAGACGGCGTATCAATATCAGCTAATGACATTATACGTTTTACCATCGACAGGCTAAAAGAAGGCGCTATTGTTGCCATTAAGAGTCTTGGCGGCTTTCATCTGGTCGTGGATGCATCCAATGTCGACGCTGTGCGAGAGTTACGTCGGCGTAAACGACGTGATGCTAAACCGTTCGCTGTTATGGTTGCCGACAGTGAAAGCGCGGCCCGGTGGGCGGTTGTTACCCCTGACGATATCTCTTTACTTGAGAGCGGGCCTCGCCCTATCGTTCTTTTGCGCAAACGCTCTCAGACGTTGCCAGAAGTGGTGGCACCCAAAAACCCCAATTTGGGTGTAATGTTGCCCTCTACGCCTGTACAACATATGTTGCTTGCTGATCCTGAACTCCCTGTCGTTATAATGACCAGCGGAAATATTTCCGGACAGCCTATTGTCATTGATAATAATGATGCAATTGAACAATTAGGAAAAATTGCAGACTACTTTGTACTTAATAATCGCGATATTCGTACAAGAGTAGATGACTCCGTTGTTCGCGTTATTAAGCGAAAAAACACCACCGATTCACAAATATCATTTTTGCGTCGCTCACGAGGTTATGCTCCCTACCCTGTTCACCTTCCTTATTCCGTTGGAAATGTTGTGGCGTTTGGTGCCGAACTGAAAACCACAATAAGTATTGGGAAAGGTAAAGAAGTGTTTATCAGTCAACATATTGGGGATTTAAAAAATGATACAACATTTAAATCTCATCTCGACTGTATAAAACATCTGCAAGGGTTACTGTCCATAAAAAAAGCCGATATTCTGGTCTGTGATTTACACCCGGCCTTTCGTTCAACTCGCAGTGCCCTCGAAAATGCAGAGATCAAAGTCATTCAGGTCCAACATCACCATGCGCATATGGCCGCATGTATGGCGGAAAATGGTCTTTCAGGTAAAACCATTGGCGTGATTTTCGATGGTACAGGGTATGGTTCTGACGGAACAATATGGGGCGGAGAATTTTTATTTGGTGACGTCGAAAGTGTAGAGCGTGTTGCTCATTTACGCCCAATGTTATTAGCAGGAGGAGATAAAGCGGTTAAAGAACCTATTAGAATGGCAATATCATTGCTGGTTGAAACATATGGTGAAAATGTTGAGAGTTATATCAACTTGCCAGCTATTCTTGATTTATCTGAAAATCGCCGTGAAGTATTCACCAGGATGGTAACAAGGAAAATTAACACAACGATTACTACCAGTATGGGGCGTCTTTTCGATGGTGTTTCAGCGCTTATTGGTATTTGTTCAGAGATTGAGTATGAAGCACAGGCTGCCATTGAAATGGAAGCGCTGCTAAAAAAAGATTTTCATATGGTTGAACCATTTACCTATATAATCGATGAAATTCACAATGGTGATATAAGTGTTGATTATCGTCCGTTAGTGAAAGAATTAGTACAGTCTATACTGGTCAATAATATCAACCAGGAAGATCTTAGCCGACGTTTTCACTCAACCATTGTGCATATTATAGCAACAGTGTGCTCTCTCCTTTCTGAACGTTATGGAACTGACCAGATTGTATTGAGCGGAGGCGTTTTTTGTAATGAATTCTTGCTGGTTAACACTCTTGATGAACTTGAATCAAGAGGTTTCAAGCCATATTGCCATAAGCTGGTACCTGGTAATGATGGATGCATATCGCTGGGACAGGTCGTCGTAGCAGCGAACGGTATGAATATATAGATATTTATTATCATTGAAGGAGAATAGAGTGAATAAAAACGGAGAAAATTTTTCAGCTGTTTTATTTGATATGGACGGAGTGCTGATTGATTCCCGGACGGTTATTGAAAATGGATGGCGTGAAGCGGCTCTGATGTATGAACGTCATCTCACCGACGAAGATATACAGAAGCATATTCACGGACATCCTGGCCCCTATACCATCCGGACATTATTTGGCGATCTCCCGGAATCCGACCAGCAAAAAGTTCAGGCACATATTATTCATGTAGAGAATACGACGGACTGTGAACTTATACCAGGCGTTGCCAGCCTCATTGCTTCTTTGGGAGAGGCGGGTATTTCTGTTGGTATTGTCACCAGCGGGTGGCGGCAAAAAATTAACAGAGTCATAGAGTTACTTCATGCAGAGCCTTACATATCCGTTATTGTAGAACGTGATGATGTTACCCGTGGCAAACCTCACCCTGATCCCTATCTTCTTGCTACACAACGTCTGGGTATTCCTGCAAATCAGGCAGTCGTCTTCGAGGATGCTAAAAGCGGCGTTGCATCGGCAGTCGCAGCGGGGTGTTATTGCGTTGGCGTAGGCGATGAAGATCTCATGCCATTAGGTGCAAAAGTCATTATTCCTGATTTTCAAAATGTACAATTAATCAGAAACAGTGAAGATAGCTATATGCTTAAATTATGCACTGGCCACTCTATTTTATTAAATAGTAATTAATCATGATAGTAATAAACGGCTAACACAGCAGGAGTAATGTTCATGGAACGGCTACAAAAATCCCGATGGGCCGTTACTGTACTGTTTTTTGTCAACGGATTTATACAAGGAGGATGGGCTGTGCAGATAGCACAGCTTGCCCCTCGTTTTGGCGCCGATGATATAACCATTGGTCGACTTATTTTGACATTCGGTTTGGGGGCTTTATTTATGATGCCTCTGTCCGGTATGTTAATCTCAAGGTTTGGCTCACAAAAAGTTGTTCGATTATTTTCCGTGTTAGCATCTGTTTCGTTAATACCCGTAGGCATTGTAAAAAATATTTCTTCATTAGTATTCTTTTTATTTCTCTTAGGTGCGATGATTGGTTCGATGAATGTAGCCATGAATGCAAATGCCGTAATCGTTGAAAGAAAATTAGCTAACGCAATACTGTCAATGTGCCACTGTTCATGGAGCATTGGTTTATTTGCATCGGGTTTTATAGGTGGTTATGCAGTTAAAAACTATGGATACCTTGGTCATATTTTTATAATTTCTGGGATCGTTTTTTTTCTGGTTTTGACAGCACTTCATTTTATCACCAATGATCATCCACAAGAGAATCAGAAAAATAAGTCATCATCGAGTTTACCCCGCCAGGCTAAAATCTATATTATAGGAATAATGGCTCTTCTGGGAATGATACCAGAGTGTGCAGTTGTCGACTGGTCATCACGTTATCTAATTAAAAACCTTAATGCTAATATCGAAATAGCCAGCCTTGCTTTTGCTTTTTTTGCATGCACCATGTCAATGGTTCGATTCGTTGGTGATGTTATACGTGATCGTTATGGGCCGGTGAAAACTCTTCGTGTATCCAGTATTCTGGCAGCAGCCGGTATGCTAACAGCAGCCCTGTCACCGTCGCCGTGGCAGGCAATTCTGGCTTTTTCTCTGGCTGGCGGTGGTATTGCCAATATTGTTCCTGTCATCTTTTCATCCGCAGGCCATCAGCCCGGAATTGCTGTAGGTACTGGAATAAGTATTGTTACAAGCATCGGTTATTTAGGTACATTAATGGCGCCAGCACCAATAGGCTTTTTTGCACAACAATTCGGTTTTTCAATGATATATACAGCAATGGCTTTTATACTTGTTATGAATGCTGTGCTTGCACCATTATTACGTAATAATAATAACAAATATTAAAAACTTTCGTTGACGATAAAGAGTTAGACCTCTCGAGGCCTTTCTGGCCATTGTTCAGGATACAGATCTTCTTCTTTAACTTTTTGAATAATCAAAAGAGACGAGTGATTTGTCCGCATTAATCATGGAAATTTCCTGGTGTTGTTTATAAAAATCCTTATTTTATATCGCTAACAATTTTATTAATCGCTCATTCCGTTTGTTAAATCATTTTCACTTTAACCAGTTGAAATTTGTATAATAACTATCGTTTTCTGATCCCGAATGTGTATTTATTTGAGTATGAAAATGTTGATTTTTATCACTGAATGATATTTTAACCAAAAGTTCAATATTTCTTATTTACAAAATTAATGGGACGTATAGACTCTTAACCTAAACCAAATGCGTTGCGCGTGGTATTGCTCTCGTCGGTTTTATTAAATGGATAAATTTCATCAGGATGAGCTATTATGGATAATAGATACAATTGTTGTTATTCAGAAGAGAGCGTTGAAAAATCTAAAATAGCGCTACAGAATGTACACTATCACGCCGGTCAAAATCCCTTTAACAAAACCCTGGTTGCAGGTGCTATCTTTCTGGCGTTTAATACCGCTCATGCCGCAGATTCTTGTGATTATGTCAGTACCAGACCTGAAACGAGCTGTGTCTATGCTGATAACAAAATAAATATCCATATTCATACTGACATAAATAATCCTACTGGTACCCCAGCCTATCAATACGAAACTGATTATATGACTACGGATAAATCAGTTATCCATTTAGATGCTGGCACAACAATTCATTCGGACGCTACGGGTATAGAGGCATTAGGTCGTAGCAACACCGAAATTGAAGTGAGCACCTCTGGCAATATTTATACCGGAAACACCGCTGATGTTGATGTACAGGAACCTCAGGCCCCCATCTCCGGGCCTTCCGGCGGTATAATCTTTGATATAACCAACGTTCGTGGAACCCAACATGCCAGCGTTTATCTGGCGGGGGCATCCGGCGGTCTATTAGCGTTGGGGGCCGTGACGCAATATTCCGATAGTCAAATTGTTAACCAGAGTGCCAGTAAAGATACCGCCGCAATATATTCTCAGGCGCTGGAATCTCGGGTGACAACCTCAGGCGTTATTCGCTCTCAAGTTGGAGATGCGATTCGTTTGCAGGATACCGGCCCTGAATATTCCTATAGTAGCGGCGGCTACATTATTCTCGATCCTCAGAGTGTGTTTGATGTTCACTTACAGGAAGGTAGCGTGGTGGATGGCGGCTCTGAAGGCGCGGGTATAAAAACCATCGGTGGCACTACCTCCAGTATCACGATTGATGAGGGTGCAATGCTGGGCGCATTGTCTGATGTCGCGATTAGCGCAACTGGCTATGATTATTACGACCTCAACTATACGAACAATCCGTCGGGTATTAATACATACCAATACACCGGGGCGGCTACCACCATCACTAATGCCGGAACGATGACTGGTGTTATTCAATTGACCAGCGGTCAGGATAAGATCGTGAATGATACAACGGGCGTCTGGAATATTCGTCAGTGGTCAGATTCCGATCGTGATGGTATCAGGGATACGGTTGCTGCTGTAGCAACCAGTGATTTTGGTGGTGGAACAGCAGAGTTAAATAACCTCGGTCAAATTATACTGACCGCTAATGCCGATGGCAGCGCAAACAGCGCACTACTGCAAAATTTGCCCACTTTTAAAAACCAGGGCCGTTTAATTCTCGCTAATAACGTCGTAGGTGATCGTTTTACTATCGACGGTGATTATGTGGGTAATAATGGCACTGTTGAGCTGGATACTTACCTGGGGGATGATAGTTCTCCTACAGACAGAGTCATCATTAATGGTTCAACCTCCGGACAAAGTTATCTGCTGATTAATAATTCTGGCGGAACAGGGGCTAAAACCAGTGAAGGGATCAAAGTTATTGACGTTAACGGTGATTCCGCCGGTGAGTTTATTCAGCAAGGTCGTGTCGTTGGCGGTGCATATGAATACTATTTGCATAAAAATAGCGTGAATAACCAGGATGGTGACTGGTATCTGCGTTCACAGCTTCCGATTGTCATACCTGAAGATCCGGTTATACCGAACCCGGAACCTGATCCTGACCCCGAGCCTACGCCAACTCCAGAACCGAAGCCTGAACCTGAACCTGAAAATATCAATCGCCCCGAACCGGGGAGCTATATGTTTAACCATATGGCCGCCAATAGCCTGTTCCTGATGCGCCTTCACGATCGTATGGGGGAAACCCAATATACTGATGCCCTGACCGGTGAGCAAAAGGTGACCAGTTTGTGGCTGCGCCAGGTTGGCGGTCATAACCGTTCTCGTGATAGCAGTGGCCAGTTAAAAAATCAGGGGAATCGTTACGTTTCTCAACTAGGTGGCGATATTGCACAATGGAGTAGCAATGGTTTCGACCGTTGGCATTTGGGCGTAATGGCCGGATTCGCCAGGCAAAACAGCAATACGGAATCAAAATATTCAGGATATAAATCCACAGGTTCTGTGGAGGGGTACAGTGCGGGATTATATGGCACATGGTATGCCAATGAGCATGATAAAACAGGCAGTTATGTTGATGCCTGGGCTTTATATAACTGGTTTGATAATGAAGTAAAAGGTGACCAGTTGGCGACGGAAAGCTATAAATCCCGGGGTGTTACGGCATCAATTGAAGCTGGCTATACATTCAAACTGGGGGAACGAATCTCTGACGGTGTGAAATATTATTTGCAACCTAAGGGACAACTGACCTGGATGAACGTTCGCGCCAATGACTACACTGAACATTCAAGTAGTGGTGGTTCACGAGTTTCCTTTGATGGTGATGGCAATATTCAAAGTCGTCTTGGTATTCGTACTTATGCCAACGGTCATAGTGCTATTGATAACGGTAAAGACCGTAAATTCCAGCCATTTATCGAAGCCAACTGGATCCACAATACTCATAATTTTGGTGCAACCATGAATGGCTATAAGAATAGTATTGATGGAACCAAAAATATTGGCGAAGTAAAAGTGGGACTTGAAGGCCAGTTATCTCGTCGGCTGGATCTTTGGGGTAACGTCACGCAGCAAATGGGTGACAGTGGCTATAGCGATACTCTGGTTATATTAGGAATTAAATATCGTTTCTAGTGGAGAGCCATTGTTAAATGGAAGCCTTCCGGTTTTTATTGACTGGCAGGCTATCCGTTGCATTTGATAATAGGATTTGGTATGCAACCACGCGTTTTAATTGTTACCACTGAAGCACCAGATGTGCTTTTTAGCGGTCTTGGTTTTTTTAATGAACATTTTTGGGCGGAATTAAAACGTCGGAATTATCCTTTTAAAGTGTTGTATCTGAATAATCAAAAGACAGCACATTCTCAGTTGGCTGATTATGAAATTGCGGTAGAACCGGCCTTACCCCTTGATTCATCGCTGGAGTCGCTCAGTCTTAACGTGGCCTGGAGTACAGCGCAAAAAATTCAGCCGATCCTCAATGAGTTCAAACCTGACATTATTTCGGTACATGAAAACTCGCCGCTATTGCCATTCTTTTTTGAGCTAAACCGCGTTCAGTTCACGCTGCATTCCAGCTATATCGGTATGCAACACTATCTGACCCGGACACAAAAAGGAATGCAGCATTATTGGGAACAGAGGATCGCCGTCCGGCAAAGTGGCGCGGTCGTTCTTCATAGCGGCTGGGCGCATCGTTCTGTTATTCAGCATGTTTCGGCAGATATCGTTCCTCCCCATATTTTTCCTATCGGTGTGAATTTCGCAGATTATCCGGCGGATAAAATTGCCCACCCGGAAGGAAAAGTAGTAATTAGCTTTTTTGGTCGCTTTACCGATATTGTGAAGAATTTTCTGATTTTTCGTGAGGCAATCAATACACTTCCTCCAGCCTATCGACAGCGTGTAGAAGCCCGGGTTTATGGCCCTGAAAAAATCCCTGATTATATGGAGAAAGAAGGTTTTAAAGGGTTAACCTTTGTGCAGGGGGAAGAAAAGAAACGGGCGCTGGCGGAAACTGATATCGTCGTTTTCCCAAGTATGCAGGAAAGCTACGGTATTGTTGGTCTGGAAGCATTGTTGTCGAACTGCGCATTAATCGCCACGCCAGGATTAGGTATGGATAGTTATATGCAGCCGGAATATGCTTGCGAACCAACTATCGCCGCGATCCAAAAGCGAATTATTACTTATCTTTCGGATGTCGAGCAATTACGTAAAGACCAGAAGGCGCAGATATTCCGTAATAGTGTTAATCGACCGGAGTTTACGTTAGGTAAGATGACTGAGTCATATATCGGCGTTTGGCAGGAATTGCATAAGACGTTACAGAAAGAGGCGCGAAACGTCGTTCCCGAACAGGTTTGAAGCTAACATCCTTTTTTAACCAACTCGTTTCCCACAAAACAGGCATTGCAAGCACCATGAATACATGCAGAAAATGCTGGTTGTGGGGCCGGGTGGCGATTACTGGCCATGATAATCATACCTGGATTATCTGTATTTTTTAGCGGTGGTTGTGAACGCCATAATCTGTACCCAAATGTAATGCCTGCGATAATACTTGCATAGTAGTCCAGCAGTTTGAACGATTCGACTATGACAGCAAGGCGACACGCCAGGGACAACATTCATCATCAGAGCACGTTAATAATTATCTATGCGCTAATTTCATTAAGGGGATACCTTACCTGAAAATTATGATTATAAACTAATTAGCAGCATGCTGAATATTGATTTTTATCAATATCTAAAACAAGTTAACTACCTAGATTGTTGTGCGTTAAATGTTATTAATTGAGGCGATTATGATAGAGAATGGCGTGTCTTATTTACGTTCAGTAATACTGAAAGATGGTTTTCACTTACGCTATAGGGTTGCTAACAATGATCCGAATAGCGGTACCGGACCAGAGTCAGTATCATGTTATCGTGTATATATAACCACTGATAGTGTTAACTATATTTGTTTGGATGAAGTGGCTAACAATATTAATGACATTTTTATATCGAGTGTTCCTTATACAAATTTATCATGTAATGTTTTATTTAAAATAGCTACCGTTGGTCCAGATGGAACTGAATATTTTACATCATCACCTCATCTTCCTGAATCATCGGCTGTGATGTGGACAAAAGACTATCTCCCTCAGGGAAATAAAACCAAGTACCCACCCTGGTTTAATAATCTGACAGATAATGAGAAAAATTAATTACTTAAGCAAAAATGGTTTGTAAACTGGATGCAGACGACAACTTCACTCTGGCCTAATATCACAAAAATCAAACAGGATAACCCTGATATGGATTATGATATTATCTGGCGCTCAGATTCAGATGTGTTATTCCATGGCGATGAAGAGGGAAGAAGGCCGGATGAAGTTTTTTGCTGTGGCCTGACGCCTCCTGAACCTATGGGCAGCATGAAATTACGCCCGGGTTCACATGTTGGCATCCATGAAAGTTTTAGCCGTTTGTTTGACGGGTTGCCAGCATTTGCTGAATGTGACTCTATGAAACTTACTTACTCTGTTTATGATGAAAGATATATTTATTTAAAAAATGCCCCTGGTGGTATTTGTGTTGATGATACATTATATATTCCCACCTGTTCATCAGAGTCAGAAGTAGCATTTCCCGGTGGAGTTAAACAAAAATACATTATGGGGGCATTTGTTTATATGATCCCTCCTTCAGAAGATCAATATCTTCCGGTTCGCTTTGACTACAATCCAGAAAGTGATTTTAAGGAACCGACATCTGGTAATGCAAATTATATTACCGCACGTACAGATGATAATGAGTTTTCTGTTTATGATGAAACTACATCCAACTGGATCACGCTGAATGCGCCCGTATGCACAATGAAAAGTGGGAAATATAAAGTCAGATCAAAAAATATTTACACCCAGTATTTTGTAAACTTCCAACAGGTCGAAGCAACCGACGAGGTCATATTTGAAATAGACACAGAAAAAATGGCTGTAGACGGCGTCATAATATTATCAGGTCATAATTATTTTCTTTCAATTTAGTCATTTTTGACATTCAGAGAACACATCATGATCTAATGGAATCTCCTACAAACGTAGGGAGCACCATAACTTTAAAATGACTCCAATCCTATAGTCAAATCGATCACCGGTGGACTATATGGATTTGGAGTCACTCCAGACTTCAACGCACACTACTCCAAACAGTGGTTATTAACGACGACCATGTGTAACCCAGATATGAGAAACTGTCACAGTTTTCATGTTGGACAATCCCATCTGTCCCTTCCCTGACAAATAAGATATTCGGATTTTGAGTCCTGCTCCATGCAGGATAAAAAAAGGATGTTGTAACTATCATTTCCGTTAATAGTGGCAACTTTATTGCCAGACTGGAAATATTCAGAACAACAATGACAACTCAACAAACGCCAACACATTGAATAAGAACGATGATTTATCTGGCATAGCAATTGCTAACTCATTAGCGAGTCGTTTATAAAATTAAGGAAAGAGTATGTCTAATAACCGCAATTATCGATTCGATACCAAAATTGTTCACGCAGGACAACACCCGGACCCTTCTACAGGATCACTCAGCACGCCAATTTTCCAGACATCAACATTTGTCTTTGATAATGCCGAACAAGGCGCTGCACGTTTTGCACTTGAAGAACCAGGTTATATTTATACTCGCCTGGGTAACCCCACCACAGATGCCCTTGAGCAAAAAATGGCCGTCCTTGAAGACGGTGAAGCCGCGCTGGCGACCGCTTCTGGAATTTCAGCGATTACGACAGCCCTGCTGACTCTGTGTCAGCAAGGCGATCATATTGTCTCTGCCAATGCAATTTATGGTTGCACTCACGCTTTTCTTTCCCACAGCATGCCGAAATTTGGCATTACCACAAGCTTTGTAGACGCCACAAATATTGCTGAACTAAAAGCAGCAATACGACCAGAAACGAAAGTTGTCTATATCGAAACTCCAGCCAATCCGACACTGACACTGGTCGATATTGAAATGGTAGCGGGTATCGCGCATCAGCACGGCGCGCTGTTGATTGTCGATAACACCTTTATGTCGCCTTACGGTCAACAACCATTACGTCTGGGGGCGGATATTGTTGTACATAGCGTCACTAAATACATTAACGGTCACGGCGATGTAATTGGCGGTGTTATTGTTGGTAAAAAAGATTTTATCGACCAGGCGCGTTACGTTGGACTTAAGGATATTACGGGCGGATGTATGAGTCCGTTTAACGCCTGGCTAACCTTACGTGGCGTTAAAACGCTCGGCGTCAGGATGGAACGTCACTCCAGTAACGCCATGAAAATTGCGCAGTTCCTTGAAAGCCATCCGGCAATTACCCATGTCTATTATCCTGGATTACTGGCTCATCCTCAGTACGATTTATATAAGCGACAAATGACTTTACCCGGCGGTGTCATCAGTTTCGAAATAGCCGGAGGCTTTGAATCTGGCAGACGGATGATTAACGCGGTCAATTTATGTTTGCTGGCGGTAAGCCTTGGGGATACCGAAACACTGATCCAACATCCGGCATCGATGACCCACTCTCCTGTGCCGCCAGAAGAACGATTAAAAGCAGGAATTACTGATGGAATGATTCGGCTTTCTGTAGGTCTGGAAGATCCTGACGATATTATTGAGGACCTTCAGCAGGCAATCGCCACAGCCATCGCCGGAAATTAATTTTTCAAAAGCATATAAAATATCAACACCTGCCCTCTGCTTTATTGGCAGAGGGATTGGGATGGAGGCACATTATGCAAATCAGCACGCAACAAGCGGATAATTATGTAAATATTTCTCACACACTCACCAATAAACTACCCTTTACACGCTATGACTTTGGCTGGGTTTTATTATGCATTGGCATGGCCATTGGCGCAGGTACAGTTTTAATGCCAGTGCAGATCGGCTTAAAAGGGATATGGGTTTTCATTACAGCATTTATTATTGCCTACCCTGCAACGTATATTGTGCAGGACATGTATCTTAAAACACTTTCCAAAAGTGAAACCTGCAACGATTATACTGATATTATAAGCCACTACCTGGGGAAAAACTGGGGCATTTTTTTAGGCGTTATATACTTTTTGATGATTGTCCATGGAATATTCATCTACTCTCTTTCCGTCATTTTTGACAGCGCTTCGTATATCAGACACTTTGGTTTAACCGATAGCGACTTGTCACAATCCATTATCTATAAAATCATTGTCTTTTCTGTTTTGGTTGCCATTGCCTCTCGTGGAGAAAAAATATTATTTAAAATTTCCGGGCCAATGGTAATCATCAAAGTAGGGATTATTGTTATCCTGGGTTTTATCATGATCCCACACTGGAATTTTAATAATATCAGTGCATTTCCCCCAATGAGTGATTTTTTTCGTGACGTTCTGCTGACCATCCCGTTTTGTTTTTTCTCAGCCGTCTTTATTCAGGTGTTGAATCCGATGAATATTGCCTATCGAAAAAGAGAAAGAGACCGGGTTATGGCCACCAGAATGGCTATCCGCACCCATCGAATCAGTTACATTGCGCTGATAACCATCATATTATTTTTTTCATTCTCATTCACTTTTTCCATCAGCCATGAAGAAGCGATTTCCGCATTTGAGCAGAATATTTCCGCCCTGGCGCTGGCAACGCAAGTGATACCAGGAGAAATTATTCATCTTGCTTCGACAATATTAAATATTTTTGCAGTTCTGACGGCTTTTTTTGGTATTTATCTTGGTTTTCATGAAGCATTGAAAGGAATTGTACTCAATATTTTAAGTCGGGTAATTAATGTTGAGAAAGTCAGCCCGCAGATGCTCACAACAGGAATAGGGATTTTTATTGTTGCGACACTGGTTGTCTGGGTTTCGTTTCGTGTATCCGTTCTGGTGTTTTTCCAGCTTGGTAGTCCTCTATACGGTATCGTCTCTTGTCTGATCCCTGTTTTCTTAATTTACAGTGTCCAAGCGCTAGAAAACCTACGCGGAGTCAGAAGCTGGCTTATTTTTATCTACGGTATTCTACTCTGCCTCTCACCGCTGCTGAAACTCATCGAGTAGTATTTTGGCCGCCCCCATATGTTAGATGGGGGCGTTAATAAACCACATCTTGTTGGTAACTGCGTATTTTATTCAAAACGGTCGTGTGCGAAACACCCAGTACTTTAGCAATGCTGCGTGCAGAATTATTATCATCTAACATTTTTTCGATAATTTTTCGTTCAGTCAAGCGAACTTGTTCTTTTAAAGGCTCCATATTCCCACAGTGGCTTTGCTGGTTCTCCCGGCATGGAGAATTCATCCATTTCAGTTCGTCCATTGTTACTATTCCACTGTCCGACATATGCATCAAGCGGATAATAATATTCTCCAGTTCCCTGATGTTGCCCGGCCATGTGTAATGCTGCAAAAATTCCAGACTATGTTTATCAAAAACCAATGCCCGCTTAAACTCACAACCATGCTTTTGCAGAAAATGATCAATCAATAACGTAATATCTTGTGGATGCTGGCGAAGCGGCGGGATTGTTAACGAAAGAATATTGATTCGGTAGTAGAGATCGGCACGTATCTGACGATTCAACATCATCTCTTCCAGGTTCGCATTAGTGGCTACGATAACCCGAGTATCAAAAGAAACAACCTGAGAACTGCCTATACGCCGGATACCACTATCCTGCAAAACGCGCAGTAGTTTTGCCTGCATACTTAGTGGCATTTCGCCAAACTCATCAAGAAACAGCGTTCCTTTATCCGCCATTTCAAACAATCCTTTCTTCCCTTTGCCATCGGCCCCGGTGAACGCGCCTTTCTCGTAACCAAAGAACTCGCTTTCCATCAGTTCTTCAGGGATTGTCGAACAGTTTACCGGAATAAAAGCGTGTAAACGTCGTGGCCCACAATTATGAATAGCACGCGCCAGCAACTCTTTCCCTGTTCCCGTTTCACCGCGAATCAATACGGTAAAACGACTTTCCGAAAACTTTATCGCTTTTTCTATAAGCGATTGCATTTGCGGGCTTTCACCAATCACATCAGTAAAATATTCGCTCGGTTTTACTGATCTATGAGAGGTGATTCCACTATCGGTACTAAAATGCTCAATATTAATAATGTCTGGATGATGACTTAACCGTGTCACCACACTATTGATATCCCCTGTATGACGACACATTGATTTAATAAGAATGCGTCCGGCTGTCACTTTCATTGAAATAATATTAAATTTATAAAATGAAAATTCTTTTAAAACGTCTTCTATCATTGAAATACGGTCAATGGTTTTTATATTCCAGCGTATCGTAAACACATAAGCTCCATTGCATTTTTTGAACACATCGACAGGCATTTTACTGCAAGGAGGAGGATGTTCTGCCAAAGGCATCACAGAGTTGAGGAAAATCTCAATGAAGAACAACGTTAAGGGAATATGTGTCGCGTAGCATCGGAAACTGGAAATAGAAAATATGATAGATAAACTATTGAGAATAGATGATATTGTTAATGCCCATGACTCCGATGGACATTAACCAACGCTGGTACAGCTCATTTGCTGCCCAGGGAATGCAGTATAACCAATGCTAATTAGCGTTTTACCGCGTCAAAAGACGTATACATCTGACTAACTTTTGAACCTTGATGCAAAGATGACATATTTTGCTTGAGCGTTTCGAGCCTGATATTGACTTTACGGATCAACTCCTCTGTACCGTTCATAAGCTCACGAACCAGACTTTTGATGCGTTCACGCTCAATTTCTGACAGCGTTAATCCACTGGTGCCCGTCATTAAGTCTTCCGCTTTCGCCAGAAATATATCCAGCAGCGCTAAAAAGGCATCCCATTTTTCTTCACGCACCATCGTTAACATCGACTGGTTCATGTCGAACAAATTATCATAATGTGAAATCAAATTAACCACGTCTCCCCCGGGTTTGCTGTGGGTCAATTTCTTCCCAGGTTTCTGCAAGCCGCATTAATAGTTGATCGACATGCTTCAGTAATTCAGGGTCGTTCGTTCGGTTAGCCTGAAACAATGTCCGTGACATATACTCATAAAGTTGTTCGAGTTCGCCTGCAATATGCAGACCTTTCTCATGATCAAGCGATGCCCGCAAACCATTATCAATAATATTGATTGCTTTAGAGATCATCTCCCCGCGGCGAGGAATATTACCCTGTTCAAAATAGATAATTGCTTTCTGGATTGCGCTATGAATTCCATCAAACAGCATAGAAATAAGCTGATGTGGGGTTGCTCCTGCCAGTTTGCTCTGTAGCGAAACTTGTTTGTAGGCTTCTGCGCCCTGTGAAGTGTACATATCAGACTCCTGCGGGGCTGGCGGAGTCACGCTCCGTCAGCCTTTACTCTTATTAAATCGTTGATAAAAGAGAGGTTAATTGCGAGTTCATGCTGTTCATTTTTGACATCGCGGTATCCAGATTCTGGAACTGGATGCGATAACGCTCAACCTGAGCATCGATCAGTTTCTGGGTCTTATCAATTTGCTGCTGAACCACCTTGCTTTGTGAATCAAGGCCGTCAGTGGTGGTCTTGATAAGCCCGGTTTTATCATCGCTACCAGTACCAATATAGCTACTGATGATATTCCCCAACGTAGTCGCCATGCCTTCATTACTGCCATGACCCATAAACATATTGGCGATCTGATCCGGATCATCGGCAATCGCGTTGTCCAGCTTGTCCTCATCCAGTGTCATCTGACCGGTTGCGGCATCAATTTTGATGCCCAGATCGGCTAATGAACCATAATCAGCGCCAGAATCACCATAAACGCCGTTTACCGTAGAGCGAATTTGACTGACCATTCCGCGCAGCGTGGAATCGCCCATCAGCGCCCCGCTCTTGGAACTGGGCGTTGCGACATCATCATCACTCAGACCGGAGGTATCATTCTTGACGTACTTACTGAATGTAGTTGTTGCTGACAGCAGTGCATTGTATTGCTTAACAAAATCCTGAAGGTGAGTTTTAATAGCAGACGTATCAGCCGTTAATGTCAACTGCTCAGATTGTAATTTGGTCGGATCATTTTTATCTGCTTCAGAAACGGCATTCAGGTTCAGCGTCACACCGTCAATGATGTCAGTAATGTTGTTACTGGAACGAATAAAATCAGTACCATCAACAGACAATTTGGCATCTTTAGCATCCGAAACCGAAATCATCTTGTCAGCAGCACCAGGATCGCCCGCAACACCATTTGGATGCTGACCGCCCGCTGACGTGTCCAAGATGTCCGCAAGATTCTGATCGCCGTCGACCTTAACGCTCATTTCACCGTCGCTGCCGGTTGTTTTAGAACTCAGAACCAGTTGATAACCGTTGCCTGTAGGCTGAACGCTGGCACTAACATCACCATTTTGCTTGTTGATAGCCTTGGCGATGCTGTTTAACGACGTTTCATCGTCTTTAAGTTCAACTTCGGTGGTTTTTCCGTCTTTTTGCGTGATGGTGATCTTTCTGGTGCCGCTGCCAGTTGTACTCCCCAGGGTGGTGTCAGCACTGGTCTGGAGTGCCGTTTTCAGTTTATGGGCAGATGCCAGTTGTTCCACAGTAATTTCATGAGTATCCGCCAGCGCACCCGTGCTCGCCGTCGCAGTAAAGGCTTTGTTGCTACTCACTTTCAGGGTATTGAATGCATCACCACCTAATGATTTCACCGATTTTTGCAGCGTAGACAATAGGTTGGAGATAGATCCCCAGGCTGAAATCTTCAATTTATAGCTATTCTGAAGACTGGTATAGGGCGTCAGGCGCTGCTGTTCGCTGGCTTTAAGTTGCTCCAGCATTGATGCGGTATCGATCCCTGAACCGATTCCCAGTGATGATATACCCATGTTGTTTCTCCTGAGGGGTTGTGATTTTTAAGAATCTCTTCCCTATATCGGCATAAAAACAGACTGGATAAATATTTAACTTTTTTTCAACAATCCGAAGAATGAAATTATTCGCTTTCTTTAATTTGTCCTCTTACATTTCCGCCCTATTTTTACTTTTTTTATCTCATTCGCTTTAGCCACTTTATTTCCACGCCGATATCTGTGGTATGCGGAGTTACAACGCATATTCAGTTTAAATTCTATTCCGGGCGGATCGCACCGCCAGGT
>NZ_VATT01000046.1:0-5309 GCF_005781225.1 Escherichia sp. E4736
AAATTCGAATCGCCTGAGGCGCTGTGGGCTGCTTGTTGTGAATACTTCGAGTGGGTGGAAGCTAACCCGCTATGGGAGATGAAGGCGTTCTCGTATCAGGGTGAAGTGATACAAGAGCCTATCGCCAAGATGCGAGCGATGACCATTACCGGCCTCACTCTGTTCATTGATGTGACGCTTGAAACATGGCGTACATATCGCCTGCGAGAAGATTTATCTGAAGTCGTTACGCGAGCAGAACAGGTCATCTACGACCAGAAATTCTCTGGCGCAGCCGCTGACCTTCTCAACGCTAACATCATCGCCCGTGATTTGGGCCTCAAAGAGCAGTCGCAAGTTGAAGACGTGACACCTGATAAGGGAGATCGCGATAAGCGACGCTCTCGTATCAAGGAGCTTTTCAACCGTGGAACTGGACGCGATTCTTGATAACCTGAGCGACGAAGAGCAAATCGAATTGCTCGAGCTACTCGAAGAAGAAGAGAACTACCGTAACACACACCTGCTATATGAATTTACGCCATACAGCAAACAGCGTGAGTTCATCGACGCCGGGCATGACTATCCAGAGCGCTGTTTTATGGCTGGTAACCAGCTTGGTAAGTCATTTACTGGTGCTGCTGAAGTCGCATTTCACCTTACCGGGCGTTATCCGGGAACAAAAGGCTATCCGGCTGATGGTAAATATGGTGGGGAGTGGAAAGGTAAGCGTTTCTATGAGCCTGTTGTCTTCTGGATTGGCGGCGAGACAAACGAGACTGTAACCAAAACGACTCAACGCATCCTGTGCGGTCGTATCGAAGAGAATGACGAGCCTGGCTACGGTTCCATACCGAAAGAAGACATCATTAGCTGGAAGAAGTCTCCTTTCTTTCCGAACCTTGTTGATCATCTTCTGGTTAAGCATCACACGGCTGATGGCGTTGAAGATGGCATTTCAATCTGCTACTTCAAGCCATACTCGCAAGGCCGCGCTCGCTGGCAGGGTGACACAATCCACGGTGTGTGGTTTGACGAAGAGCCACCATACAGCATTTATGGCGAAGGGCTTACCCGTACCAACAAATACGGTCAATTCTCAATTCTGACGTTTACCCCGCTGATGGGGATGTCTGACGTTGTTACCAAGTTCCTGAAGAACCCCAGCAAGTCGCAGAAAGTGGTCAACATGACCATCTATGACGCTGAGCACTACACTGACGAGCAGAAAGAGCAAATCATCGCATCCTATCCTGAACATGAGAGAGAGGCGCGTGCTCGGGGTATTCCTACGATGGGTAGCGGTCGAATCTTTCAGATACCTGAAGAGACGATTAAGTGTCAGCCGTTCGAGTGTCCTGATCACTTCTACGTAATTGGCGGGATGGATTTCGGATGGGATCACCCACAGGCGCAGGTTCAGCTTTGGTGGGATAAGGATGCAGACATAATCTACCTTTCACGCGTGTGGAAGGCGAAAGAAAAGACAGCCGTTCAGGCTTGGGGAGCCGTTAAGTCATGGGCGCATAAAGTGCCAACCGCATGGCCTCATGACGGAAACCAGCATGAGAAGGGCGGCGGTGAGCAGCTCAAAGGGCAGTATGCAGACGCTGGATTTATGATGTTGCAGGAGCATGCGACATGGCCTGATGGCGGTAACGCTGTTGAGCCAGGCATCACTGAATTGCGCGACATGATGCTTGATGGTCGCTTCAAAGTATTCAACACATGTGAGCCATTCTTTGAGGAGTTCCGCCTCTATCACCGTGATGAAAACGGGAAGATCGTCAAGCTTAACGACGACGTTCTCTCAGCCGTTCGCTATGCATACATGATGCGCCGCTTCGCCAAAATGATGCGCGACATCAAAAAACCAAAAGAGAAAAAGATACCAGCCCCAATCAGGCCCATCGCACGGAGAACTTAAATGGCCGACGAAAACAGACTCAATTCCATTCTGTGTAAGTTTGACGCGGACTGGATGGCGAGCGATGAAGCCAGAACCGAGGCGACAAATGACCTGTATTTTAGCCGAGTGTCGCAATGGGATGACTGGCTATCAAACTACACTACCCTGCAATATCGCGGACAATTCGATGTTGTTCGCCCGGTGGTCAGGAAACTGGTCGCAGAGATGCGCCGGAACCCTATCGACGTTCTCTTCCGACCCAAAGACGGCGCTAATCCTGATGCAGCCGATGTGTTGATGGGGATGTATCGTACTGATATGCGCCATAACACGGCAAAGATTGCCGTTAACGTTGGCGTTCGTGAGCAGATAGAGTCCGGCGTTGGTGCATGGCGTCTGGTCACACAGTACGAAGACAACGACCCAACAAGCAACAATCAGGTAATTCGACGCCTGCCAATCCATGAAGCCTGCTCACACGTCATATGGGACGCAAACAGCAAGCAGATGGATAAGAGCGACGCTAAGCACTGCACGGTGATTAACGCCTTGTCACGCAATGGCTGGAAAGAGTTCGCAGAGGATTACGGTATTGATCCGGACACCTTGCCATCTTTCCAGAATCCGAACGATACATGGCTGTTTCCGTGGGTATCGAATGATGTCGTCTACGTCGCTGAGTATTACGAGGTCGAAGAGAAGAAAGAGAAGGTCTTCATCTACCGCGACCCGCTGACAGGTGAGCCGGTCAGCTATTACCAGCAGGATATCAAAGACGTCATCGACGACCTGGCTAATCGTGGATTCATTAAGGTAGCAGAGCGTAAGGTCAAGCGTCGGCGTGTGTATAAGTCGATCATCACCTGTACGCAGATACTGAAAGACCGCGAGAAGATAGCCGGAGAGCATATTCCAATCGTTCCAGTGTATGGTGAATGGTCATTCGCTGGTGACAAGGAGTGCTACGAAGGAGTGGTAAGGCTGACGAAAGACGGTCAGCGCCTTCGTAACATGATCATGTCGTTCAACGCCGATATTGTTGCTCGTTCACCGAAGAAGAAACCTACCTTCTTCCCTGAGCAAATCGAAGGCTACGAATACATGTACGGTGGAAATGATGACTATCCGTACTATCTGCAGAACAGGACTGATGAAAACGGTAACGACCTGCCGATTGGTCCAATCTCCTACATGGAAAACCCTGAAGTGCCGCAAGCCAACGCTTACATGCTTGAGGCTGCCACCAACGCAGTGAAAGAGGTGGCTAGTCTTGGTGTGGATGCGCAGGCAGCAAACTCTCAGGTCGCTTTCGATACCGTCAATCAACTGAACATGCGGGCAGACCTTGAGACATACGTATTTCAGGATAACCTGGCTACCGCAATGCGACGTGATGGAGAGATTTATGCCTCAATGGTCAACGATATTTATGACGTTCCTCGTCATGTAACGCTGACACTTGAAGATGGAAGCGAGAAAGACGTTCAACTCTATGCGCAAGTTGTCGATTACCAGTCCGGCAATGTGGTCACACTCAACGACATTCGCGGTCGCTATGAGTGCTATACAGACGTTGGACCATCCTTCCAGAGTATGAAGGAACAGAACCGCGCAGAGATTCAGGAGTTACTCACCAAGGTTCCACAAGGTACTCCAGAGTTCCAGATGCTGATGCTGCAATACTTCACGCTGCTTGACGGTAAAGGCGTAGAGATGATGCGAGAGTACGCGAACAAGCAACTGGTGATGATGGGGCTGAAGAAACCAGAAACACCTGAAGAGATGGAGATGGTACAGCAGGCTCAACAGCAGCCGCAGCAGCCATCAGCAGAGCAAATTCAGGCGCAGGGTATCCTTCTGCAAGGTCAGGCTGAATTGCTCAAGGCAGAGAACCAACAGGCGCAGATTCAGGTTGAAGCCGCCAAGGTTGAAGCCCAAAACCAACTCAACGCCGCGAAGATTGCAGAAATCTTCAACAATATGGACCTCGACAAGCAGGCAGAACTGCGTGAGTACCTCAAGCTCGTAGGTCAATTCCAGCAACAGCGCAGCAAAGATGCTCGTGCTAACGCTGAGCTGCTTCTTAAAGACGCAGACCAGACTCATTCACAACGCATGGATTTCGCGAATCTTATGCGTCAAGTTCAAATCCCCTCCGGCGGAGTAGCCGAGACACCTCAATAAGAGAGAGTTAACCATGGACCAAACCACCGACATTCAGGCTTCTGAAGAATTAACCCTGCCCGGCAATCATGCAGCGGCATCTGCTGATGGCTTAGTTGTCGATAATGCCAGCGACAACGCAGGTCAGGAAGAAGGCTTCGAGATTGTCCTGAAAGACGATGAGAAACCAAAACAAGACCCGGCAACTAATGCTGAATTTGCCCGTCGCCGCATCGAACGCAAACGCCAGCGTGAGCTTGAGCAGCAGATGGAAGCGGTTAAGCGAGGGGAGTTGCCGGAGCACCTGCGGGTGAACCCTGAGTTACCAAAACAACCAGACCCTAACGATTATCTTTCCGAAGATGCACTGGCTAAGTACGACTATGACCAGAGCCGCGCACTGGCTGCCTTCCAGCAGGCAAACAGTGAATGGCAGATCAAGGCTATGGACGCACGAAGCCAGGCTGTCGCCGAGCAGGGTCGCAAAACTCAGGAGTTCACCCAGCAATCAGCGCAATACGTCGAGGCAGCCCGTAAGCACTACGACGCAGCGGAAAAGCTCAATATCCCTGACTATCAGGAGAAAGAGGATGCATTCATGCAACTGGTGCCGCCAGCAGTCGGTGCCGACATCATGCGCCTCTTCCCGGAGAAATCCGCCGCTCTCATGTATCACCTTGGTGCTAATCCTGAGAAAACACGCCAGTTGCTGGCGATGGACGGGCAATCCGCGCTGATTGAACTCACTCGACTGTCAGAACGTTTAACTCTCAAGCCTAGAGCCAAGCCTGTTTCAGAAGCCCCGTTACCTGATGAACCCATTCAGGGACATGCTGTTGCTGCAAATATCTCTGCGATTGAAAAGCAGATGGAGGCGGCAGCAAACAAAGGGGATGTAGAGACGTACCGCAAGCTCAAGGCGCAACTGAATAAAGGAATTCGATAATGGCATTAAATGAAGGTCAACTGGTCACGTATGCTCTGGATGAAATCATCGAAACCGTCCAGAACCTGACGCCAATGGCGTCCAAAGTGACAAAATACACCCCTCCGGCAGAATCCATGCAACGTTCAAGCAACACCGTGTGGATGCCTGTTGAGCAGGAAGCGCCAACTCAGACTGGATGGGATTTAACTGGCAACGCTACCGGTATTCTGGAACTGTCCGTGAAGTGCAACATGGGCGATCCAGATAACGATTTCTTCGAGCTTCGTGCAGATGACCTGCGTGATGAGCGTTCTTACCGTCGCCGCATCC
>NZ_VATT01000047.1:0-1732 GCF_005781225.1 Escherichia sp. E4736
ATCAGACAATCTGTGTGAGCACTGCAAAGAACAGTTCTTTAAGGTAAGGAGGTGATCCAACCGCAGGTTCCCCTACGGTTACCTTGTTACGACTTCACCCCAGTCATGAATCACAAAGTGGTAAGCGCCCTCCCGAAGGTTAAGCTACCTACTTCTTTTGCAACCCACTCCCATGGTGTGACGGGCGGTGTGTACAAGGCCCGGGAACGTATTCACCGTGGCATTCTGATCCACGATTACTAGCGATTCCGACTTCATGGAGTCGAGTTGCAGACTCCAATCCGGACTACGACGCACTTTATGAGGTCCGCTTGCTCTCGCGAGGTCGCTTCTCTTTGTATGCGCCATTGTAGCACGTGTGTAGCCCTGGTCGTAAGGGCCATGATGACTTGACGTCATCCCCACCTTCCTCCAGTTTATCACTGGCAGTCTCCTTTGAGTTCCCGGCCGGACCGCTGGCAACAAAGGATAAGGGTTGCGCTCGTTGCGGGACTTAACCCAACATTTCACAACACGAGCTGACGACAGCCATGCAGCACCTGTCTCACAGTTCCCGAAGGCACCAATCCATCTCTGGAAAGTTCTGTGGATGTCAAGACCAGGTAAGGTTCTTCGCGTTGCATCGAATTAAACCACATGCTCCACCGCTTGTGCGGGCCCCCGTCAATTCATTTGAGTTTTAACCTTGCGGCCGTACTCCCCAGGCGGTCGACTTAACGCGTTAGCTCCGGAAGCCACGCCTCAAGGGCACAACCTCCAAGTCGACATCGTTTACGGCGTGGACTACCAGGGTATCTAATCCTGTTTGCTCCCCACGCTTTCGCACCTGAGCGTCAGTCTTCGTCCAGGGGGCCGCCTTCGCCACCGGTATTCCTCCAGATCTCTACGCATTTCACCGCTACACCTGGAATTCTACCCCCCTCTACGAGACTCAAGCTTGCCAGTATCAGATGCAGTTCCCAGGTTGAGCCCGGGGATTTCACATCTGACTTAACAAACCGCCTGCGTGCGCTTTACGCCCAGTAATTCCGATTAACGCTTGCACCCTCCGTATTACCGCGGCTGCTGGCACGGAGTTAGCCGGTGCTTCTTCTGCGGGTAACGTCAATGAGCAAAGGTATTAACTTTACTCCCTTCCTCCCCGCTGAAAGTACTTTACAACCCGAAGGCCTTCTTCATACACGCGGCATGGCTGCATCAGGCTTGCGCCCATTGTGCAATATTCCCCACTGCTGCCTCCCGTAGGAGTCTGGACCGTGTCTCAGTTCCAGTGTGGCTGGTCATCCTCTCAGACCAGCTAGGGATCGTCGCCTAGGTGAGCCGTTACCCCACCTACTAGCTAATCCCATCTGGGCACATCCGATGGCAAGAGGCCCGAAGGTCCCCCTCTTTGGTCTTGCGACGTTATGCGGTATTAGCTACCGTTTCCAGTAGTTATCCCCCTCCATCAGGCAGTTTCCCAGACATTACTCACCCGTCCGCCACTCGTCAGCAAAACAGCAAGCTGTTTCCTGTTACCGTTCGACTTGCATGTGTTAGGCCTGCCGCCAGCGTTCAATCTGAGCCATGATCAAACTCTTCAATTTAAAAGTTTGATGCTCAAAGAATTAAACTTCGTAATGAATTACGTGTTCACTCTTGAGACTTGGTATTCATTTATCGTCTTGCGACGTTAAGAATCCGTATCTTCGAGTGCCCACACAGATTGTCTGATAAATTGTTAAAGAGCAGT
>NZ_VATT01000048.1:0-26110 GCF_005781225.1 Escherichia sp. E4736
GAATTTCAGGATTTTTCTCTTTGTTGTTACGACCATCTTGTGAAGTGTTTCACGTTGTCGTCTCAACGGAGGCGCATTATAGGGATCCCAATTTTTTGCACAAGTACTTTTTTGATCTTTTTTTCTGTTTGTTGTTTTTTCACCCTTTTTGCTGCATTCACACACAAAACGGTGCTTTTTCGCATACTAAAAGACTTGCACAAGGCCAATAATGCACCCAAAGTCATTAGTAAATCATTTATTGTTGAGGTAAGTATGTCTGATGTTTTACGCCCATACCGCGATCTTTTTCCACAAATCGGTCAGCGCGTAATGATCGACAGTAGTAGTGTGGTTATTGGTGACGCTCGCCTGGCTGATGATGTGGGGATCTGGCCGCTCGTTGTGATTCGTGGCGATGTGAATTATGTACAAATCGGTGCCCGCACTAATATTCAGGATGGTAGCGTCTTACACGTGACCCATAAATCAACGGCTAATCCACAAGGCAATCCGTTGATCGTCGGTGAAGACGTTACGGTTGGACATAAAGTGATGCTCCACGGCTGCACCATTGGCAATCGAGTTTTGGTTGGGATGGGCTCAATTTTACTTGATGGCGCAATAGTAGAAGATGATGTGATGATTGGTGCGGGTAGCCTGGTCCCACAAAATAAACGACTGGAGAGCGGATATCTGTATCTCGGTAGCCCCGTCAAACAGATCCGCCCGTTAAGTGATGAAGAGAAGGCTGGGTTACGCTATTCCGCAAATAATTACGTGAAATGGAAGGACGAATATCTGGATCAGGGTAACCAGACCCAGCCTTGATCATCTTCACTTTGTTCCTGAATTAAGTTTTCCGCTTCTTCCTCCAGGTCCCAACGATGCTGACGAAAATTCGCTAACCACTGTTCTGGCGTATCTCCTGCAAAGCGGTTCGCCAGACTCTCTCCAGTAATAGCGCAAGTGAGCTGCATACCATTTACAAGAGCTGGAAAACAAACGCATTTTTTACTTTCGTTCCACTCTTCCCTGTCTGGAAACTGGATGGCCTGATTCACGCGGACAACTCCTCCTGCAATTGCTTTATAACTGGTGCTACGTCAGGCAGAACACCGTGCCAGAGAAGGAAGGCATGAGCCGCCTGCGCCACTAACATCCCCAATCCATCCGCATTACGTTTTGAGCCTTGCTGTTCACACCATGCCAGAAAGGGCGTTTTTCCCTTCTGGTAGAACATGTCATAGCAACAAATACCTGAATGGACGAGCGATGCCGGGATCGCCGGAACATCTCCACTAATGCCACTGGATGTCGCGTTAATAATAAGATCGAACTCGTGACCATCCAGTTCGTCCATACCCAACGCCTGAACACTACCAGTGTGCGCAAACAATTTCGCCAACTCTTCCGCGCGAGAAACCGTTCGGTTAGTGATTGTCACCGCACAGTCCAGAGAGAGAAGCGGCAGTAATACCCCACGAGATGCCCCACCAGCGCCGATAAGCAGAATACGTAAACCGGAGCGAATAAAAGACAGACGTTCTAGATCGCTTAACAAGCCTACACCATCGGTATTGTCACCCAGTAGGCGTCCATCTTCTAACCGCTTGAGGGTATTTACAGCACCAGCCAACGCTGCCCGTTCAGTAAGCTCATCCGCTCTGGCAAAAGCCTCTTCTTTAAAAGGCACTGTCACATTCGCACCTTTACCACCAGCACTAAAGAAAGCGTTTAGCGTGTTGATGAAATCATTGATAGGTGCCAGCACGCGGCCATAGGGATGTTCAATATTCAGTTGCTGTGCAAATTGCTGATGAATGAATGGCGATTTGCTGTGGGCTATCGGATTACCAAAAACAGCATAGGTTTCCATTATGTTACCCCTGTCGAAACAGTTCACCCGTCAGGGCATCACGAATTTCTGAAGGATTTAAACGACCGCCCGTTTCACCTCGCACAACCGGGAAATCAGCACCAAACTGTGCGTGAACTTCCTCTATTGTTCGACAAGGTGGCAATCCACTCAAGTTGGCACTGGTAGAAACTAGCGGTTTACCATAAGCCTGGCACAAAGCAACCACCAACGGATGGTCGGTGACTCGTACAGCAAGCGAATCAAAGCGGCCCGTCAACCATCGTGGTGTTGTCGCAGGCGCGGGAAAGACAAAAGTGACAGGACCAGGCCAGCGAGAAAAAATGGTTTCACGCTGCGCGTCAGTCAGCATGCTGTCATCAATATAGGGTTTAAGCTGCTCGTAATTTGCCGCGATTAAAATCAGCCCCTTATCAACCGGACGCTGTTTTAAATCCAACAGTCGCATCACTGCTGTTTCGCTATCAGGATCGCACCCGACACCAAAAACGGCTTCCGTTGGATAGGCGATGACACGTTCTTCATTGAGGACATCTATCGCAGCTGCGATAGCGTCTCCTTGCAGGTTATTATTCACGTTATTATTCCGCCGAAACCGGCTTTCCACATTGTTTACTGGCACAGAAATGTTTAACACCCTGCGCGGTTTTCTTTTCGATGAGTAGCGGATAATGACACTCAGGGCACTCTCCGGCTATTGGTTTGAAGTTAATAGCAAATTGACACTCAGGGTAGCGATCACAGGAGTGAAATGTTTTGCCATAACGGGAGCGCCGCTGGACCAGATGGCCCGTCCGACATTGAGGACAGGTAATTGCTGTTTCGTCCGGTTTATCGATAAGTTCGGTATGTTCGCATTCAGGATAGTTACTGCAACCAATAAACATACCAAAGCGTCCCTGGCGTAATACCAGATTTGCTCCGCATGCAGGGCAAACCTGCCCCTCCAGAACTTTGACGATATGCCCATCCGCTGAAGATTTCAGAGGACGGACGTAGTCACACGCCGGATACTGTGAGCACCCAAGAAACGGACCGTGTTTCCCGGATCGAATAACCAGTTCAGCCCCGCACTTTGGGCAGGACTCATTATTACGCACCGTGAACAGTGCTGATTTCGCCATAACAACTTATGCTGAATTAAAGAAATGATTAATGCAGCATACCTTCATTCACTTCAAAGAGTAATTCTTCCATTTGCTGGTACGCATTTTCGCAGCCCGGGATGTTGAACAACACCATCAGGATCACCCATTTCAGATCATCCAGTTCGAACTCTGCGTTATCCAGCGCGAGCACTCGCTCTATCACCATTTCACGAGTTTCAAGGTTGAGCACCTGAATCTGCTCAAGGAAAAGCAGAAACCCACGGCAGCTGGCATCCAGTCGTTCACACTCTTCCGGTGTATAAATACGCATGGAGAGAGGATCCGAGGCCAGTTGCATCGGTTCTGCCAACCCTTCCTGATAATCAGCAAGTTTTTCCAGCCATAGCAGGGCATTGTAGATATCTTCTCGCTCAAAACCTGCGTCGGTAAGATCCTGTTCAAGTTTGTCTTGATCCACACGCAACTCAGCTTCAGTGTGAATATAGGTTTCAAACAAATACATTAGTACGTCGAACATGGCATGCCCTCCTCAATCGGACATAGCCGCCGGGTACAGCTGCGATCCATCCTGCTAACTCCAGTTCAAGTAGTTGAGTAACTACCTCTGGCACAGGTTGGCCGGCACGTTCAGCGACGACGTCAACAGGTGTTACCTCATCTCCTACGTTAGCCAGGAGCTCAGGAAATGGCAATGCCACGTCTTCCTGATCTGATGAATAAAATGATTTTTCATGGGCATCTGGCAACCAGTGCAATCCATATTGCAAATTTTCCAGAATTTCTTCCGGTTCCGTCACAAGAATCGCACCTTGTTTTATAAGCCAGTGGGGGCCTTCACTTCCGGGACTCCCTAATGGACCGGGCAAAGCAAAGACTTCACGTCCCTGCTCAAGCGCACAACGCGCTGTCACCAGTGAACCACTGCGCAAAGCCGCTTCCACCACCAGTACACCTTTACTTAGACCACTAATAATGCGATTTCTTCGCGGGAAATTGTAAGCAAGAGGAGGGGTATCAAGGGGAAACTCCGAGACAAGAGCCCCACCATGTTCAAGCAGACTGGTAGCAAGTCGGGCATGGCGATGCGGATGAATGGTATTTAGCCCATTCCCCAGCACAGCAACACTGACACCATTTACCTGCAAGGCCGCTTTATGCGCTACACCATCGATTCCGCGCGCCAGCCCACTGGTAATTGTCACGCCTCGCGCCGCCAGCGCCTCACATAACAGCCGCCCCCACCGTTCGCCATACCATGAATGCGCCCGGCTTCCCACTACGGCCAACTGAAATGATTGCAGCGCTTGTAGATCACCAGCAACAAACAGTGCACCTGGATAATCAGCCGTTGCAACAAGTTGAGGAGGATAAAATTCGCTGTCCGCAGAGATTAAATGATGGTTAGGTTGCTCCAGCCAACAAAGTGAGCTTTCAATACTCTGCTGTGAAAATGTAAGAAAGCGTTGTGCCTGTCGCGATGAAAGCCCTGTTTGCTGCAGTACAACTGCATCAATATTTGGCTGTTCTACCAGCCAGTGAGCAATGCGGACCATATCATCGCCGTACAAGCTGCTGATGCTCATTAAACGCAGCCAAATTTCGGTATCGACCATCCTTATCTCCCTGCCATAAGCAGCCTTAGCAATCTTTGCGATTGGTCAGTGATGCTGTCAATCAGAGGGGGATTTGTCTAGAATAGAAGAAATAATCTTTCTAACTCCTGAACACATCTCTGGAGATTTATGTCAGTTTTGCAAGTGTTACATATTCCGGACGAGCGGCTTCGCAAAGTTGCTAAACCGGTAGAAGAAGTGAATGCAGAAATTCAGCGTATCGTCGATGATATGTTCGAGACGATGTACGCGGAAGAAGGTATTGGCCTGGCGGCAACCCAGGTTGATATCCATCAACGTATCATTGTTATTGATGTTTCGGAAAACCGCGACGAACGGCTGGTGTTAATCAATCCGGAGCTTTTAGAAAAAAGCGGCGAAACAGGCATTGAAGAAGGTTGCCTGTCGATCCCTGAACAGCGTGCTTTAGTGCCGCGCGCAGAGAAAGTGAAAATTCGCGCCCTGGACCGCGATGGTAAACCATTTGAACTGGAAGCTGATGGTCTGTTAGCCATCTGCATTCAGCATGAGATGGATCACCTGGTCGGTAAACTGTTCATGGATTACCTGTCACCGCTGAAACAACAACGTATTCGTCAGAAAGTTGAAAAACTGGATCGTCTGAAAGCCCGGGCTTAAGGATAAGAACTAACGTGTCAGAATCACTACGTATTATTTTTGCGGGAACACCTGACTTTGCAGCGCGTCATCTCGACGCGCTGTTGTCTTCTGGTCATAACGTCGTTGGCGTGTTCACCCAGCCAGACCGACCGGCAGGACGCGGTAAAAAACTGATGCCCAGCCCGGTTAAAGTTCTGGCTGAGGAAAAAGGTCTACCCGTTTTTCAACCTGTTTCCCTGCGTCCACAAGAAAACCAGCAACTGGTCGCCGATCTGCAGGCTGATGTTATGGTCGTCGTCGCCTATGGGCTGATTCTGCCTAAAGCGGTGCTGGAAATGCCGCGTCTTGGCTGTATCAACGTTCATGGTTCACTGCTGCCACGCTGGCGCGGTGCTGCACCAATCCAACGCTCACTATGGGCGGGTGATGAAGAAACTGGTGTGACCATTATGCAAATGGATGTTGGTTTAGACACCGGTGACATGCTCTATAAGCTCTCCTGCCCGATTACCGCAGAAGATACCAGCGGCACGTTATATGACAAACTGGCAGAGCTTGGCCCACAAGGGCTTATCGCCACATTGAAACAACTGGCAGACGGCACGGCGAAACCAGAAATTCAGGATGAAACTCTTGTTACTTACGCCGAAAAGTTGAGTAAAGAAGAAGCGCGTATTGACTGGTCACTTTCGGCAGCACAGCTTGAACGCTGCATTCGCGCTTTCAATCCATGGCCAATGAGCTGGCTGGAAATTGAAGGACAGCCGGTTAAAGTCTGGAAAGCGTCGGTCATTGATACGGTAACCAACGCTGCCCCAGGAACGATCCTTGAAGCCAACAAACAAGGCATCCAGGTTGCGACTGGTGATGGCATCCTGAACCTGCTCTCGTTACAACCTGCGGGTAAGAAAGCGATGAGCGCACAAGACCTCCTGAATTCTCGTCGGGAATGGTTTGTTCCGGGCAAGCGTCTGGCCTGATAGTCCACTCTTCTAAGCCCGGTCTTGCCGGGCATTTTTATACTTATGAAAAAACAACGTAATTTACGTAGCATGGCGGCCCAGTCCGTTGAACAAGTCGTCGAGCAAGGGCAATCATTAAGCAACATTTTGCCAGCGCTCCAGCAAAAGGTTTCCGATAAAGACAAAGCACTTCTTCAAGAGTTGTGCTTTGGCGTACTGCGCACGCTTTCACAGTTAGACTGGCTGATTAATAAGTTAATGGCCCGTCCGATGACCGGCAAACAGCGGACCGTGCATTACCTGATTATGGTTGGTTTGTATCAACTGCTTTATACCCGCATTCCACCGCATGCTGCGCTGGCTGAAACGGTTGAAGGCGCTGTCACAATTAAGCGCCCGCAACTTAAAGGGTTGATTAACGGCGTATTACGTCAGTTCCAGCGTCAGCAAGAAGAGTTATTAGCCGAGTTTAATGCCAGTGATGCACGTTATCTGCATCCCTCCTGGTTGCTGAAGCGTCTGCAAAAAGCGTATCCAGAGCAGTGGCAATCTATCGTTGACGCCAATAACCAGCGTCCGCCAATGTGGCTGCGCGTTAATCGTACGCATCATTCCCGCGACAGTTGGCTTGCATTGCTGGATGAAGCAGGAATGAAAGGCTTCCCGCATTCGGATTACCCTGATGCTGTACGGCTGGAAACACCTGCACCTGTTCATGCGCTACCCGGTTTTGAAGACGGATGGGTTACCGTTCAGGATGCATCAGCACAAGGTTGCATGACCTGGCTTGCGCCACAAAACGGTGAACACATTCTGGATCTTTGTGCCGCCCCCGGCGGTAAAACAACGCATATCCTTGAGGTGGCACCAGAAGCGCAGGTTCTTGCGGTTGATATTGACGAACAGCGCCTCTCTCGCGTTTACGACAATTTAAAACGCCTTGGTATGAAGGCGACCGTGAAACAAGGTGATGGCCGCTACCCTTCCCAATGGTGTGGCGAGCAACAGTTTGATCGCATTTTATTAGATGCGCCTTGTTCAGCAACAGGTGTGATTCGTCGACATCCGGATATCAAGTGGTTACGTCGTGATCGCGATATCCCGGAACTCGCGCAACTGCAGTCTGAAATTCTCGACGCCATTTGGCCGCATTTAAAATCCGGTGGAACCCTGGTCTATGCCACCTGTTCGGTGTTACCGGAAGAGAATAGCCTGCAGGTTAAAGCCTTTTTGCAACGTACCGCTGATGCCGAACTTTGCGACACCGGAACACCAGAACAACCGGGTAAGCAAAATCTGCCTGGTGCTGAAGAGGGCGACGGCTTCTTTTACGCTAAGCTAATCAAAAAGTGATGAGATAACGGGTCGCGACTGATGAAAATTATCATTCTGGGTGCCGGTCAGGTTGGCGGCACACTGGCGGAAAACCTGGTTGGCGAGAACAACGATATTACTGTTGTCGATACCAACGGTGAGCGTCTGCGGACCTTGCAGGATAAATTTGACCTGCGAGTCGTGCAGGGGCATGGCTCTCATCCACGCGTATTGCGGGAGGCAGGTGCCGACGACGCCGATATGCTGGTTGCTGTAACCAGTTCAGATGAAACCAATATGGTTGCCTGCCAGGTAGCCTACTCACTTTTCAACACCCCTAATCGCATCGCTCGTATCCGCTCACCAGACTACGTGCGCGATGCCGATAAGCTATTTCATTCAGATGCAGTACCGATTGATCATCTGATCGCACCAGAGCAGTTGGTTATCGATAATATTTACCGACTGATTGAGTATCCCGGCGCATTGCAGGTGGTGAACTTCGCTGAGGGCAAAGTGAGCCTTGCAGTGGTAAAAGCCTATTATGGTGGCCCGCTTATTGGTAATGCGCTTTCGACCATGCGCGAGCATATGCCACATATCGATACCCGCGTGGCGGCAATTTTCCGCCACGACCGTCCTATCCGCCCGCAAGGTTCGACTATTGTTGAAGCTGGTGATGAAGTGTTCTTTATTGCCGCCTCGCAGCATATACGCGCGGTGATGAGTGAATTACAGCGACTGGAAAAACCGTATAAGCGGATCATGCTGGTTGGTGGCGGTAATATCGGTGCAGGGCTGGCGCGTCGCCTGGAAAAAGATTACAGCGTCAAACTCATCGAACGTAATCAGCAGCGCGCTGCCGAACTGGCGGAAAAGTTGCAGAATACGATCGTCTTTTTTGGTGATGCGTCGGATCAAGAACTGCTGGCCGAAGAACATATCGATCAAGTTGATCTGTTTATTGCCGTCACCAACGATGACGAGGCCAATATCATGTCAGCCATGCTCGCCAAACGTATGGGTGCGAAAAAGGTGATGGTATTGATCCAGCGTCGCGCTTATGTGGATCTGGTTCAGGGGAGCGTGATCGATATTGCGATTTCACCACAACAAGCAACTATTTCTGCGTTGCTTAGTCATGTGCGAAAAGCAGATATTGTTGGTGTTTCCTCATTGCGCCGCGGCGTAGCAGAAGCTATTGAAGCCGTTGCTCACGGTGATGAAAGCACCTCGCGCGTTGTCGGCAGAGTCATTGATGAAATCAAGCTACCGCCAGGAACGATTATTGGAGCGGTGGTACGTGGAAACGACGTGATGATTGCCAATGACAATCTGCGCATTGAGCAAGGCGATCACGTAATTATGTTCCTCACAGATAAAAAGTTTATTACCGACGTCGAAAGACTCTTCCAGCCAAGTCCTTTCTTTTTGTAATTAATAAGGCGTCTAATGACGCCTTATTATTTCCCTTTGATTATCAAGGATTAATTAAATTCATTCCTGGCAGGAAAATGGCTTAACATTTGTTAGACTTATGGTTGTCGGCTTCATAGGGAGAATAACATGAGCATTATTAAAGAATTTCGCGAATTTGCGATGCGCGGGAACGTGGTGGATTTGGCGGTGGGTGTCATTATCGGTGCGGCATTCGGGAAGATCGTCTCTTCACTGGTTGCCGATATCATCATGCCACCTTTAGGCTTATTAATTGGCGGGATCGACTTTAAACAGTTTGCTGTCACGCTACGCGATGCGCAGGGGGATATCCCTGCTGTTGTGATGCATTACGGTGTCTTCATTCAAAACGTCTTTGATTTTCTGATTGTGGCCTTTGCCATCTTTATGGCGATTAAACTAATCAACAAACTGAATCGTAAGAAAGAAGAACCGGCAGCAGCACCTGCACCAACTAAAGAAGAAGTATTACTGACAGAAATTCGTGATTTGCTGAAAGAGCAGAATAACCGATCTTAACAAGCGCCTGAAAGCAGAAGGCCAGTGGTAAAAAAGTGATTTACTTTCTTGCCACTGGCCTCCCAGCTCCCCCGATTGCCATGTTTTCCTTTTCGCATATAACTGCCTTTCCCTTTTTTATTTTTTTCTACACGCTGCCTGAACAAAGGGTCATGTAGTAATGCTTCAATCGCATTATCCTTTATCTGCCCTTTCGTATGCTGATATCGACTCATAAAAACTCCAGTTGGTTATTTAACGGCGCGAGTGTAATCCCGTCAGTGCAAAAAATCAACAACCTGCTTTGACACCGCTGGCTCCTTGTTCAAGAGCTTCAAGGATAGAGCAATAAACGCTGCTATGGGCGCTACCACAACAGGCATCGTTAAGACGTTGCAAGGAACGCTGCATGCTCTGCAACTCGGCTATCCGCGCTTCCACTTCCTGTAATCTTTCCTGCACAATACCTTTTGATTCCTGACAAGTATGATGTTCAGGATCGATACGGATCGAAAGTAACTCACGGATCGACTCAAGACTGAAACCAAGTTGTCTGGCATGCCGAATAAATTTCAACCGTTGGAGATCGCTTTCGGTATATAAGCGAAAGCCTCCTTCCGTACGAACTTCATGATCCATCATCTGTTGTTTTTCGTAATAACGTATTGTGTCGGGCGTAACTTCTGCCAGTTTTGCCAACTCACCAATGCGATACATAAATTATCTCTCAGTTGTCATTAATTTTATGCAGAAGCTTATCTGCATATTCGCCACGTAAAAATTCAGTACTCAAACCTGCTTGCCGCAGTTTCAACTCCAGTAAAGACAACTGACGGCTAACATCTTGATATTGCGGATCATCCTGACGGATACCGTTGAGAATATCCAGAAGCTGAATAGCTTCCTTGCGCTGCTCAAGTTCTGGCGGTAAACAGCCGGCATTCTTTAACAAGCGATAGCCCGCACGCAGTTCCGGCGGCACATGTGTGTCATCTTCCAGGATTAATGGTTCACCACTGCCAGGGAGATTTTCAAACTCACCTTTAGCCTGTGCTTCAGTAATATGGCGCTCTGCCCACTGGTCAAGTAACCACATAAATACTCCAGGGGATGAACAAAAAGAGTACAGCTATTGTAGATAAGTGGGGATACTACAGATATAAAAAAACCCGCCGGGGCGGGTTTTTTTACGTTGCTTCAGATTACTCTGCAGCAGCTTCTGCTTTCTCTGAACGATCAACCAGCTCGATGTAAGCCATCGGCGCGTTGTCGCCTGCACGGAAGCCACACTTCAGAATACGAGTGTAACCACCGGCACGGCTCGCGAAACGCGGGCCCAGTTCGTTAAACAGTTTTGCCACGATCTCGTTATCACGAGTACGGGCGAATGCCAGACGACGATTAGCAACGCTATCAGTCTTGGCAAGAGTAATCAGCGGCTCAACTACGCGGCGCAGCTCTTTCGCTTTAGGCAGAGTCGTCTTGATGATTTCATGACGAACCAGTGAACCTGCCATATTGCGGAACATAGCCTGGCGATGGCTGCTGTTGCGGTTCAGTTGACGACCACTCTTACGATGGCGCATGACCTTATCCTTCTCAGTAAAACCTTAACCTGTGATCCGGTTACTCGTCAGCGATGCTTGCCGGTGGCCAGTTTTCCAGGCGCATACCCAGAGACAGTCCACGGGAAGCCAGCACGTCTTTAATCTCAGTAAGAGATTTTTTACCAAGGTTAGGCGTTTTAAGGAGCTCAACCTCGGTACGTTGTACCAGATCACCGATATAGTGGATAGCTTCTGCTTTAAGGCAGTTAGCAGAGCGGACAGTCAATTCCAGATCGTCAACAGGGCGCAGCAGGATCGGATCGAACTCTGGTTTCTCTTCTTTCACTTCCGGCTGACGTACATCACGTAAGTCAACGAAAGCTTCCAGTTGTTCAGCCAGAATGGTTGCCGCACGACGAATCGCCTCTTCAGGATCGATTGTGCCGTTGGTTTCCATTTCGATGACCAGCTTGTCCAGGTCGGTACGCTGTTCTACACGCGCTGCTTCAACATTGTAGGCAATACGCTCTACAGGGCTGTAGCATGCGTCGACCAGCAGACGGCCGATTGGGCGCTCATCTTCTTCCGAATGAATTCGGGTAGAAGCCGGCACATAACCACGACCGCGCTGAACTTTGATACGCATGCTAATAGACGCGTTCTCATCGGTCAGGTGGCAGATCACGTGCTGCGGCTTGACGATTTCGACATCACCGTCGTGGGTGATATCGGCTGCAGTCACAGGGCCAATGCCAGATTTATTCAAGGTAAGAATAACTTCATCTTTGCCCTGAACTCTCACCGCCAGCCCTTTCAGGTTGAGCAGGATTTCCAGGATATCTTCCTGAACGCCTTCTTTGGTGCTGTACTCATGTAGTACACCATCAATCTCAACCTCGGTCACCGCGCAACCCGGCATCGATGAGAGCAGAATACGGCGCAGTGCGTTACCCAGAGTATGGCCAAAGCCACGCTCTAAAGGCTCAAGGGTCACCTTGGCGTGCGTCGAACTCACTTGCTCGATATCAACCAGGCGCGGTTTTAGAAACTCTGTCACAGAACCCTGCATTGTGTCCTCTCTTTGGTACTAAGCTTTACTTGGAGTAAAGCTCGACGATCAGGTGTTCGTTAATGTCCGCAGACAGATCAGAACGCTCCGGCTTACGCTTAAACGTACCTTCCATCTTGCCAGCATCAACTTCCAGCCAGGTTGGCTTTTCACGCTGCTCAGCCAGCTCCAGAGCGGCTTTCACGCGAGACTGCTTCTTCGCTTTCTCACGAATGCTTACAACGTCATTCGGACTAACCTGATAAGAAGCGATGTTAACAACACGACCGTTTACCATAATTGCTTTATGGCTAACCAGCTGGCGTGCTTCTGCACGAGTGGCACCGAAGCCCATACGGTATACAACGTTGTCCAGACGACCTTCCAGCAGAGCCAACAGGTTTTCACCGGTGTTGCCTTTCAGACGTGCTGCTTCTTTGTAGTAGTTACGGAACTGACGCTCCAGCACACCATAGATACGGCGAACTTTTTGCTTTTCACGCAACTGCACACCATAGTCAGACAGACGCGGTTTACGCGCACCGTGCTGGCCAGGAGCTTGTTCAATTTTACACTTGGTATCGATCGCGCGAACGCCAGACTTAAGGAATAAGTCGGTGCCCTCACGACGGCTCAGCTTGAGCTTAGGACCCAAATATCTTGCCATTTTCTTTCTCCAACAAACCTGGAAAACGAAGCGTTATACGCGACGTTTTTTCGGCGGACGACAACCGTTATGAGGGATCGGAGTCACATCAGTAATGTTAGTGATGCGGAAACCTGCGGCGTTCAGAGCACGAATAGTAGATTCGCGGCCTGGACCCGGACCTTTAACCATAACTTCCAGATTCTTGATGCCGTATTCTTTCACGGCGTCAGCGCAACGCTCTGCTGCAACCTGAGCTGCAAACGGAGTGGATTTGCGAGAACCACGGAAACCGGAACCACCGGCTGTTGCCCAACCCAACGCGTTACCCTGACGATCAGTGATAGTCACGATGGTGTTGTTGAAAGAAGCATGGATATGAGCCACGCCGTCAGAGACTTGTTTTCTTACACGTTTACGTGCACGAATTGGTGCCTTTGCCATTATTCAATCACCCCGATTATTTCTTGATCGGTTTGCGCGGACCCTTACGGGTACGTGCGTTGGTCTTGGTACGCTGACCGCGAACCGGTAGACCACGACGATGACGCAAACCGCGATAGCAACCAAGATCCATCAGGCGCTTGATGCTCATGCTGATTTCACGGCGCAGATCACCTTCAACGACAAATTTGGCAACTTCGTCACGCAGCGTGTCGATTTGTCCTTCAGACAGCTCACTGATCTTAACATCTTCAGCGATACCCGCTGCAGCCAGGATGGCTTTAGAACGGGTCTTGCCGACGCCATAAATCGAAGTTAATGCGATTACGGCATGCTTATGATCAGGAATGTTAATGCCTGCTATACGGGCCACTATGCACTCCTACTATTTAATATGTACGTTCCATGCTGAAAAGCCCGTTTTCAGGATACTCAAATGGAAACGCACAGACATACAAAAGATTGGCTGGCTAATCTAGCCAGCTCAACCCAACTTTGCAAGAAAAATATGCGAATAAATCAGCCTTGGCGCTGTTTATGCTTCGGCTCGGCACTGCAAATCACACGGATGACACCATCACGCTTAACGATTTTGCAGTTACGGCATAATTTCTTGACGGAAGCACGAACTTTCATTTTTACTCTCCGTAACTTCTCGGGCGACCAATTATCGGCCGTAGCCTTTCAGGTTCGCCTTCTTCAATGCAGACTCATACTGACTGGACATCATCAGAGTTTGCACTTGAGCCATAAAGTCCATAATCACGACAACAACGATAAGCAGTGAGGTCCCACCGAAGTAGAACGGTACTTTCATTGCATCACGCATGAACTCCGGGATCAGGCAGATAAAGGTAATGTACAGCGCACCAACCAAGGTCAGGCGGGTCATTACTTTATCGATATACTTCGCCGTTTGCTCTCCCGGACGAATTCCTGGTACAAATGCACCGGACTTCTTCAGGTTATCTGCTGTTTCACGCGGGTTGAAAACCAACGCCGTGTAGAAGAAACAGAAGAAGATGATTGCAGACGCATAGAGTAACACATAAAGCGGTTGCCCAGGCTGCAAATACAGCGAAATTGTTGTCAGCCAGTTCCAACCAGTACCGCCCCCGAACCATGACGCGATGGTAGCCGGGAACAGAATAATACTGGAAGCGAAGATTGCCGGGATTACCCCCGCCATATTCACTTTCAGCGGTAAATGTGTGCTCTGTGCAGCATAGACACGACGACCTTGCTGACGTTTTGCGTAGTTTACCACAATGCGGCGTTGACCACGCTCAACAAATACAACAAAGAACGTCACTGCAAATACTAATACTGCAACCAACAGCAACACGAGGAAGTGCAGGTCGCCTTGACGCGCTTGCTCGATAGTATGGGCAATGGCTGGCGGGAGTCCCGCGACAATACCGGCGAAGATAATGATTGAAATACCGTTGCCGATACCTCGTTCAGTGATCTGTTCGCCCAACCACATCAGGAACATCGTTCCTGTGACCAGACTTACAACAGCGGTGAAGTAGAATGCAAAGCCCGGGTTAATAACCAGGCCTTGCATACCAGGCATATTCGGCAGACCGGTAGCAATACCGATCGACTGGAATATTGCCAGCACCAGAGTACCGTAACGGGTGTACTGGCTGATCTTACGACGACCAGACTCCCCTTCTTTCTTAATTTCTGCCAACGTCGGGTGAACCACCGTCAGCAGCTGGATAATGATCGACGCCGAAATATACGGCATGATCCCCAGAGCAAAGATAGAAGCACGGCTGAGAGCACCACCAGAGAACATGTTAAACATCTCAATGATGGTGCCTCGCTGTTGCTCAAGCAGTTTGGCAAGTACAGCGGCATCAATACCAGGGATCGGAATAAAAGAGCCAATACGGAACACAATCAGCGCACCGATAACAAACAGCAGTCTGCGTTTCAGCTCGCCTAAGCCACCTTTGGCACTTTGAAAATCTAATCCCGGTTGTTTAGCCATCTGCTACTTATTCCTCGATTTTACCGCCAGCAGCTTCGATAGCAGCACGAGCGCCTTTAGTAACACGCAGGCCACGAACAGTTACCGGAGTAGTTACTTCGCCAGCCAGGATCACTTTCGCGAACTCGATCTGGATACCGATAATGTTAGCCGCTTTCAGCGTGTTCAGGTCTACAACACCGCCTTCTACTTTAGCCAGGTCAGACAGACGAACTTCGGCTGTAATCGCTGCTTTACGAGAAGTGAAGCCGAATTTCGGCAGACGACGGTACAGAGGCATCTGACCACCCTCGAAACCGCGACGTACGCCACCGCCAGAACGAGATTTCTGACCTTTGTGACCACGACCACCGGTTTTACCGAGGCCAGAACCGATACCACGACCCAGGCGTTTACCCGCCTTTTTGGAGCCTTCGGCCGGAGACAGAGTATTTAAACGCATCTCTTACTCCTCAACTTTAACCATGAAGGAAACCGCGTTGATCATACCGCGAATAGCAGGAGTATCCTCGCGCTCTACGGTGTGACCAATACGACGCAGACCCAGGCCAAGCAGCGTTGCCTTGTGTTTCGGCAGACGACCGATTGCACTGCGGGTTTGAGTAATTTTAATAGTCTTTGCCATGGTTTATTTCCCCAGAATTTCTTCAACGGATTTACCACGCTTGGCAGCGACCATTTCTGGAGAATTCATATTTTCCAGGCCATCGATAGTTGCACGAACCACGTTAATCGGGTTGGTGGAACCATACGCTTTAGCCAGAACGTTATGAACCCCAGCGACTTCCAGAACGGCGCGCATTGCACCACCGGCGATGATACCGGTACCTTCGGAAGCCGGCTGCATGAATACGCGAGAACCCGTATGAACACCTTTAACAGGGTGTTGCAGAGTGCCGTTATTCAGCGCGACGTTAATCATATTGCGACGGGCTTTTTCCATCGCTTTCTGGATCGCTGCTGGAACTTCACGCGCTTTACCGTAACCAAAACCAACGCGACCGTTACCATCGCCAACTACAGTCAGAGCTGTGAAGGAGAAAATACGACCACCTTTAACGGTTTTAGATACGCGGTTTACCGCGATCAGCTTTTCCTGCAGTTCGCCAGCTTGTTTTTCGATGTGAGCCATCTTACACCTCTACCTTAGAACTGAAGGCCAGCTTCACGGGCAGCATCTGCCAGTGCCTGGACACGACCATGATATTGGAACCCGGAACGGTCAAAGGATACATCTTTGATGCCTTTTTCCAGAGCGCGTTCAGCGACAGCTTTACCCACAGCTGCAGCCGCGTCTTTGTTACCGGTGTACTTCAGTTGTTCAGCGATAGCTTTTTCTACAGTAGAAGCAGCTACCAGAACTTCAGAACCGTTCGGTGCAATTACCTGTGCGTAAATGTGACGCGGGGTACGATGTACCACCAGGCGAGTTGCGCCCAGCTCCTGGAGCTTGCGGCGTGCGCGGGTCGCACGACGGATACGAGCAGATTTCTTATCCATAGTGTTACCTTACTTCTTCTTAGCCTCTTTGGTACGCACGACTTCGTCGGCGTAACGAACACCCTTGCCTTTGTAAGGCTCAGGACGACGGTAGGCGCGCAGATCCGCTGCAACCTGGCCGATCATCTGCTTATCAGCGCCTTTCAGCACGATTTCAGTCTGAGTCGGACATTCAGCAGTGATACCCGCAGGCAGCTGATGGTCAACAGGATGAGAGAAACCCAGAGACAGGTTAATCACATTGCCTTTAACCGCTGCACGGTAACCTACACCAACCAGCTGCAGCTTCTTAGTGAAGCCTTCGGTAACACCGATAACCATTGAGTTCAGCAGGGCACGCGCGGTACCAGCCTGAGCCCAACCGTCTGCGTAACCATCACGCGGACCGAAGGTCAGGGTATTATCTGCATGTTTAACTTCAACAGCATCGTTGAGAGTACGAGTCAGCTCGCCGTTTTTACCTTTGATCGTAATAACCTGACCGTTGATTTTTACATCAACGCCGGCAGGAACAACGACCGGTGCTTTAGCAACACGAGACATTTTTTCCTCCGATTAGGCTACGTAGCAGATAATTTCGCCACCAAGACCAGCCTGGCGCGCTGCACGATCAGTCATAACACCTTTAGAGGTAGAAACAACTGCGATACCCAGACCCGCCATAACTTTCGGCAGCTCATCTTTACGTTTATAGATGCGCAGACCTGGGCGGCTGACACGCTGAATGCTTTCTACAACAGCTTTGCCCTGGAAATACTTCAGAGTAAGTTCCAGTTCAGGCTTGGTGTCGCCTTCAACTTTAAAATCTTCAATAAAACCTTCTTCCTTCAGCACGTTGGCGATTGCCACTTTCAGCTTGGAGGAAGGCATGGTGACCGCAGCTTTGTTCGCGGCCTGACCGTTACGGATACGGGTCAGCATATCCGCGATCGGATCTTGCATGCTCATCTGTCTTTACTCCCGTGATTCAATTGGTGACAATTACCAGCTAGCCTTTTTCAGACCCGGGATTTCACCGCGCATAGCGGCTTCACGGACCTTAATACGGCTCAACCCGAACTTCCGCAGGAAACCATGCGGACGACCTGTTTGACGGCAGCGGTTACGCTGACGAGACGGGCTGGAATCACGCGGCAGAGTCTGCAGCTTGAGAACAGCATTCCAACGATCTTCGTCGGAAGCGTTCACATCAGAGATGATCGCTTTCAGTTCAGCGCGTTTCGCGAAGTATTTATCAGCTAAAGCTACGCGTTTTACTTCGCGTGCTTTCATTGATTGCTTAGCCATTTAGTAACCCTACCTTACTTGCGGAACGGGAAGTCAAAGGCAGCCAGCAGAGCACGGCCTTCTTCGTCAGATTTCGCAGTAGTGGTAATGGTAATATCCAAACCACGAACGCGGTCGACTTTATCGTAGTCGATTTCTGGGAAGATGATCTGCTCACGGACACCCATGCTGTAATTACCACGACCGTCGAAAGACTTAGCGGACAAGCCACGGAAGTCACGGATACGCGGTACAGCAATAGTGATCAGGCGCTCAAAGAACTCCCACATGCGTTCGCCACGCAGAGTTACTTTACAGCCGATCGGATAGCCCTGACGGATTTTGAAGCCTGCAACAGATTTGCGTGCTTTGGTGATCAGCGGTTTTTGACCGGAGATTGCTGCCAGGTCTGCTGCTGCGTTATCCAGCAGTTTTTTGTCAGCGATCGCTTCACCAACACCCATGTTCAGGGTGATCTTCTCGACCCGAGGGACTTGCATGACAGAATTGTAGTTAAACTCAGTCATGAGTTTTTTAACTACTTCGTCTTTGTAGTAATCATGCAGTTTCGCCATCGTACTACTCCAAATTACTTGATAGTTTCGCTGTTAGACTTGAAGAAACGGACTTTCTTACCGTCTTCGAATCTAAAGCCTACACGGTCAGCCTTGCCGGTTGCCGCATTGAAGATTGCTACGTTGGAAACCTGAATAGCGGCTTCTTTTTCAACGATGCCACCCGGTTGGTTCAGGGCCGGAACCGGCTTCTGATGTTTCTTAACCAGGTTGATACCTTCAACAATGACCTTGCCGGAAGACAGGACATTCTTAACTTTACCGCGTTTACCTTTATCTTTACCGGTTAACACGATAACTTCGTCATCACGACGGATTTTCGCTGCCATGATTCGCTCCTTAGAGTACTTCTGGTGCCAGAGAGATAATTTTCATGAACTTCTCACTACGAAGCTCACGAGTTACCGGCCCAAAAATACGCGTACCGATAGGCTGCTCGCTGTTGTTGTTCAGAAGAACACAAGCATTACCATCGAAGCGAATGACAGAACCGTCCGGGCGACGAACACCCTTCTTGGTGCGCACCACTACCGCCTTCAGCACATCACCTTTTTTGACCTTACCACGCGGAATTGCTTCTTTGATGGTGATCTTGATGATGTCGCCTACGCCTGCGTAGCGACGGTGCGAGCCACCCAGAACCTTGATACACATTACGCGACGTGCACCGGAGTTGTCGGCGACGTTCAGCATAGTCTGTTCTTGGATCATTTTAGTGCTCCGCTAATGTCAACTACTACTGAGACCCGAAAATCAGGTCGTTAAAAATCCCCATATCGAGGGCGCGGCATTATAACACCGCTTCAAGGATATGGGTAGAAAAAATAAACGGCTCATTTCTGAGCCGTTTATTCGTATCGAGAGAGTGTACTGTATTACAGAACCGCTTTCTCTACAACGCGAACCAGCGTCCAGGATTTAGTCTTGGACAGCGGACGGCATTCGCGGATTTCAACCACGTCACCGATACCGCATTCGTTGTTCTCGTCATGTACGTGCAGTTTGGTCGTACGCTTGATGAATTTACCGTAGATCGGGTGTTTCACAAAACGTTCGATAGCAACAACAATGGATTTCTCCATTTTGTCGCTAACAACGCGACCTTGCAGAGTACGGATTTTATCGGTCATTACGCACCCGCCTTCTCGTTCAGTAAAGTCTTAACGCGTGCGACATCGCGACGCACTTGCTTCAACAGGTGAGACTGTTGCAGCTGGCCACTTGCAGCCTGCATACGCAGGTTGAACTGCTCACGCAGCAGGTTCAGCAGCTCGGTGTTCAGCTCTTCAACGCTCTTCTCACGCAGCTCTTTTGCTTTCATTACATCACCGTCTTAGTTACAAAGGTGGTTTTAATCGGCAGTTTCGCTGCTGCCAGCTTGAATGCTTCACGGGCCAGCTCTTCCGGAACACCGTCCATTTCATACAGGACTTTACCCGGCTGAATCAAGGCAACCCAATACTCCACGTTACCTTTACCTTTACCCATACGCACTGCCAGCGGCTTTTCAGTGATCGGTTTGTCCGGGAACACACGGATCCAGATCTTACCTTGACGCTTAACTGCACGGGTCATAGCACGACGTGCTGCTTCGATCTGACGTGCAGTCAGACGACCACGGCCAACAGCTTTCAGACCGAAGCTGCCGAAGCTAACATCCGTACCCTGCGCCAGACCGCGGTTACGGCCTTTGTGCATTTTACGGAATTTTGTACGCTTTGGTTGTAACATCAGCGACGCTCCTTATTTACGGCCTTTACGCTGCTGCTTTTTAGGCTGAGCAGCCGGTTTTTCCGGTTGTTCAACAGCAGCCATACCACCCAGGATCTCGCCTTTGAAGATCCACACTTTAACGCCGATTACACCGTAAGTGGTGTGCGCTTCAGAGGTGTTGTAGTCGATGTCAGCACGCAGAGTGTGCAGCGGTACGCGACCTTCGCGGTACCATTCGGTACGTGCGATTTCCGCGCCGCCCAGACGGCCGCTAACTTCAACTTTAATACCTTTAGCGCCCAGACGCATTGCGTTCTGTACAGCACGCTTCATAGCACGACGGAACATAACGCGACGTTCCAGCTGAGAAGTGATGCTGTCAGCAACCAGTTTTGCGTCCAGTTCAGGCTTACGAACTTCGGCGATGTTGATCTGTGCAGGAACGCCAGCGATGTCCGCTACGACCTTACGCAGTTTTTCTACGTCTTCACCTTTTTTACCGATAACGATACCCGGGCGAGCAGTGTGAATGGTTACACGAATGCTCTTAGCCGGACGCTCGATAACGATACGAGATACGGACGCTTTAGCCAGTTCCTTTGTCAGGTACTGACGTACTTTAAAATCGCTGTCCAGGTTGTCAGCGAATTCTTTGGTGTTCGCAAACCAGGTAGAGTTCCATGGTTTTACAATACCCAGGCGAATACCATTTGGATGTACTTTCTGACCCATTGCTAGTCTCCAGAGTCTCAGCGATCGGACACAACCACAGTGATGTGGCTGGTGCGCTTCAGGATGCGATCTGCACGACCTTTTGCACGCGGCATAATGCGCTTCATGCTCGGGCCTTCGTCTACGAAAATTTTCGTAACTTTCAGATCGTCAATGTCAGCGCCATCGTTGTGTTCAGCGTTAGCAATGGCAGATTCCAGAACCTTCTTGACCAGTACAGCCGCTTTCTTGTTGGTGTAGGTCAGAATATCCAGAGCCTGCGACACTTTCTTACCGCGAATCAGGTCAGCAACAAGGCGAACCTTCTGAGCAGAAGAACGAGCATGGCGATGTTTAGCGATAGTTTCCATCTCTTCCTCCTACCTTATTTCTTTTTCGCTTTTTTATCAGCAGCGTGGCCGCGATAAGTACGAGTCGGTGCGAATTCACCCAGTTTGTGGCCGACCATTTCGTCGGTTACAAATACCGGAACGTGCTGACGACCATTATGGACAGCGATGGTCAAACCGATCATGTTAGGAAAGATCGTTGAACGACGGGACCAAGTGCGCAGGGGCTTCTTGTCTCCGCTTTCCACCGCTTTCTCTACCTTCTTCAGCAAGTGCAGGTCAATAAAAGGACCTTTCTTGAGAGAACGTGGCATGGCTTATCCTCTAAAATTATTTGCTACGGCGACGTACGATGAATTTATCAGTACGCTTGTTGCTGCGGGTCTTCTTACCTTTGGTCTGAACGCCCCACGGAGTTACCGGGTGCTTACCAAAGTTACGACCTTCACCACCACCATGTGGGTGGTCTACCGGGTTCATCGCGGTACCGCGAACGGTCGGACGAACACCACGCCAGCGTGCAGCACCTGCTTTACCCAGAACGCGCAGCATATGCTCAGCATTGCCAACTTCGCCCAGAGTTGCACGGCAGTCTGCTTCTACTTTACGCATTTCACCAGAACGCAGACGCAGGGTGACATAAGCACCATCACGAGCAACGATCTGAACGTAAGTACCAGCGGAACGTGCCAGCTGACCGCCTTTACCTGGTTTCATTTCTACGTTGTGAACAGTAGAACCAACCGGGATGTTGCGCATCGGCAGGGTGTTACCTGGTTTGATTGCAGCATCAACGCCAGACTGAATCTGGTCGCCAGCTTTCAGGCCTTTAGGGGCCAGGATGTAACGGCGTTCACCGTCTTTGTACAGAACCAGCGCGATGTTCGCGGAACGGTTCGGATCGTACTCAAGACGTTCAACAACTGCCGGGATACCGTCTTTGTTGCGTTTGAAGTCAACAATACGGTAAGCCTGCTTGTGGCCACCACCGATATGACGAGTGGTGATACGGCCATTGTTGTTACGACCACCGGATTTGCTGTTTTTTTCCAGCAACGGAGCAAAAGGTTTGCCCTTGTGCAGCTCAGGGTTAACCACTTTAACAACGTGGCGACGACCCGGAGATGTCGGTTTACATTTAACAACTGCCATTGTATTACTCCTCCGACTTACTCAGCGCCGCCAACGAAGTCCAGATTCTGGCCTTCTTTCAGGGTGACGTAAGCTTTTTTCCAGTCGCTACGACGACCGATACGCTGTCCGTGACGTTTAACTTTCCCTTTAACTACCAGGGTGTTAACGACTTCGACTTCGACTTCAAACAGTTTCTGCACAGCAGCTTTGATTTCTGCTTTGGTCGCGTCTTTAGCAACTTTGAGTACGATGGTGTTGGATTTTTCCATCGCAGTAGACGCTTTTTCAGAAACGTGCGGTGCACGCAGCACCTTCAGCAGACGTTCTTCACGAATCATGCCAGCATCTCCTCAACTTGCTTAACAGCATCAGCAGTCATTACGACTTTGTCGAAGGCGATCAGGCTAACCGGGTCGATACCAGTTGCATCGCGTACGTCAACCTTGTGCAGGTTGCGCGCAGCCAGGAACAGGTTCTCGTCCAGCTCACCGGTGATGATCAGCACATCTTCCAGAGCCATGTCTTTCAGTTTCTGTGCCAGCAGCTTGGTTTTCGGTGCTTCTACAGAGAACTTCTCGACAACGATCAGACGATCCTGACGTACCAGTTCGGACAGGATGCTTTTCAGCGCGCCGCGGTACATCTTCTTGTTAACTTTTTGACTGTGGTCCTGCGGACGAGCAGCGAAGGTCACGCCACCAGAACGCCAAATCGGGCTCTTGATAGAACCAGAACGCGCACGGCCGGTGCCTTTCTGGCGCCACGGTTTTTTACCGGAACCAGTTACTTCAGCACGAGTCTTCTGAGCACGAGTACCCTGACGAGCACCGGCTGCATAAGCAACAACAACCTGGTGAACCAGCGCTTCGTTGAAATCACGACCGAAGGTAGTTTCGGAAACAGTCAGCGCGCTCTGCGCGTCTTTCAATACTAATTCCATTGCTATCTCCTTACGCCTTCACAGCTGGTTTAACGATCAGGTCGCTACCGGTTGCACCCGGGACAGCACCTTTAACCAGCAGCAGGTTGCGCTCAGCGTCAACGCGTACTACGTCAAGGCTCTGAACGGTTACACGTTCGTTACCCATCTGACCTGCCATTTTCTTGCCTTTGAACACTTTGCCCGGAGTCTGGTTCTGACCGATAGAACCCGGTACGCGGTGAGACAAGGAGTTACCGTGAGTAGCGTCCTGGGTACGGAAGTTCCAGCGCTTAACGGTACCTGCGAAACCTTTACCTTTAGAGGTGCCAGTTACGTCAACTTTTTTAACGTCAGCAAACAGTTCAACGCTAATGCTCTGACCTACAGTGAACTCTTCGCCTTCAGCCAGGCGGAATTCCCACAGACCACGGCCAGCTTCTACGCCAGCTTTAGCGAAGTGGCCAGCTTCAGGCTTGGTCACACGGTTAGCTTTTTTAGCACCGGTGGTTACCTGAATAGCACGGTAGCCATCGTTAGCCAGGTCTTTAACCTGAGTAACGCGGTTTGCTTCAACTTCGATTACGGTTACTGGGATAGAAACGCCGTCTTCTGTGAAGATACGGGTCATACCCACTTTTTTACCGACTAAACCAATCATTGTTTCAACCTCTCAATCGCTCAATGACCTGATTAACCCAGGCTGATCTGCACGTCTACACCGGCAGCCAGATCCAGACGCATCAGAGCATCAACGGTTTTCTCGGTTGGCTCAACGATGTCAACCAGACGCAAGTGAGTACGGATTTCGTACTGATCGCGCGCGTCTTTGTTGACGTGCGGAGAGATCAGAACAGTGAAGCGCTCTTTGCGTGTCGGCAGCGGGATCGGACCACGGACCTGCGCACCAGTGCGCTTGGCAGTCTCGACGATTTCCGCGGTTGCTTGATCGATCAGACGATGATCAAACGCTTTCAGGCGGATACGGATTCTTTGGTTCTGCATGAGACCAGAGCTCCAATTATTTTATAAACGAAAATGATTACTCCTCAGACCCATTACGATTGATGGGAGAGTGTAACCGTTCTTACGTAGCCCCCCGATTGGGAGCATTGTTAGGTAGCCAAATTCGGCTAACTGAGGTTCAGATTGAACCTGCTGTCAACTACGACAAGCCCGCGCATTATACGCAAATCTGAGATTGACGCAAGCATCGGGTAGAAATTAATCGCAACGCACAGATTGCGAGCTGCATTCCACGAAATTTGTAAGGTCGTGAAGATAGCGTTTTTCACCGGAACCAGGTTAACAAATCAGCGATTTCGCTGTTGCTGAGTATCCGGAGTTATTCGATGGTGATACTCCAATTACAGAGGATGTTTTATGGTTGCTACCCTTCCCTTTCTGATTTTGTACGTTTGCTTATCAGCCCTACTTTTTTTCTGGGATGCAAAGCATGGCTTGTTACCTGACCGGTTTACCTGCCCGTTACTCTGGTCAGGTCTTTTGTTCTATCAGGTTTGTCATCCTGACGGTTTAGCCGATGCGTTATGGGGGGCGATTATTGGTTACGGCACATTCGCTGTCATTTACTGGGGATATCGCATACTGCGTCATAAAGAAGGATTAGGCTATGGTGATGTGAAGTTTCTCGCCGCCCTTGGCGCCTGGCATACATGGGCCTTCTTGCCACGGCTGGTTTTCCTTGCCGCCTCATTCGCTTGCGGAGCCGTAGTTATTGGTCTGCTCATGAGAGGAAAAGAATCATTAAAAAACCCGCTGCCTTTTGGGCCATTTCTGGCAGCTGCGGGTTTCGTTGTAGGCTGGGATAGTCTGCTGGCAGACCGTTAATCTTTAACTTTAATTTGTGATTGCAGGTAATTTTGTAGGCCGATTTTACCGATGAGATCCAGTTCAGTTTCGAGCCAGTCGATATGACCTTCTTCATCAGCAAGGATCTCGATCATCATATCGCGGCTAACATAGTCATGAACGCTGTCGGCATAAGCAATAGCCTCACGAAGATCCTTCGCACCTTCCAGCTCTAATCGCAGGTCGGATTGCAGCATCTCTTCAACATCTTCACCGATCCCTAGCTTGCCTAAATCCTGTAAGTTAGGAATCCCTTCTAAGAACAAAATACGCTCGATATATTTATCGGCGTGCTTCATCTCATCGATAGATTCATGGTATTCGACATCATTAAGGCGCATCAGGCCCCAGTTTTTAAACATACGGGCATGAAGAAAATACTGATTGATCGCGACAAGCTCATTTCCCAATAGTTTATTGAGATAATTTATGATTTTAACATCACCTTTCATTTTATAGTCCCTCCGCTTCCACTATTAGAGCGTAGATGGGGCTAGCGGGATGTCAAAAAATAAGCGTGAGCTTCAGGCAATCTCTTTAAATTCGGGCATCTGCATCAACTCGTCCTGCATCACTTCGCGTGCGGCGCGAATGCACTTACCACATTGATTTCCCACAGGAATAAACTTGCGTAATTGTTGGAAAGACTGAGGATGAAACTGACGGACTGCCTGGCGAATTTTTTTGTCACTTACACCATTACACAAACAAACGTACATGATTACTCCCGTTCAAATTCTGCGCAAAGTGTAAATGAGAATAGTTATGATTACAATAGCACAGTTTTATTTGCGCCACAGTTCAGCCAGCGAAATTACGACGAAATATTTCGAACTCAAATTACGGGCAGCAAAAAGGGCGCCTAAGCGCCCTTTTTAATTCAAAACTAATTAACGCGTAATTAGCTCAGAACTTTAGCAACAACGCCCGCACCAACGGTACGGCCGCCTTCA
>NZ_VATT01000049.1:0-2203 GCF_005781225.1 Escherichia sp. E4736
CAAACTTGTCACGCTAAACCCAAAACTCAAATCAACAGCAGCCGGACGTTACCAGCTTCTTTCCCGTTGGTGGGATGCTTACCGTAAACAGCTTGGACTGAAAGACTTCTCTCCAAAAAGCCAGGACGCTGTTGCGCTGCAGCAGATTAAGGAGCGTGGCGCTTTGCCGATGATTGATCGCGGTGATATCCGTCAGGCAATCGACCGTTGCAGCAATATCTGGGCTTCACTGCCGGGGGCTGGTTATGGTCAGTTCGAGCATAAGGCTGACAGCCTGATTGCAAAATTCAAAGAGGCTGGCGGAACGGTCAGAGAGATTGAGGTATGAGCAGAGTAACCGCGATTATCTCCGCTCTGGTTATCTGCATCGTCGTCTGCCTGTCATGGGCTGTTAATCATTACCGTGATAACGCCATCGCCTACAAAGAACAGCGCGATAAGGCCGCATTCATTATCGCTGACATGCAGAAACGTCAACGCAATGTAGCAGAACTCGACGCCAGATATACAAAGGAGCTTGCTGATGCTAACGCGACTATCGAAAGTCTCCGTGCTGATGTTTCTGCTGGTCGTAAGCGCCTGCAAGTCGCCGCCACCTGTGCAAAGTCAACGACCGGAGCCAGCAGCATGGGCGATGGAGAAAGCCCAAGACTTACAGCAGATGCTGAACTCAATTATTACCGTCTCCGAAGTGGAATCGACAGGATAACCGCGCAGGTTAACTACTTGCAGGATTACATTAGGACGCAGTGTTTGAAATAATTTTTTTGCAAATCACAAAGTCCATTTAATGAGCCTCGCGATGCGGGGCTTTTTTGCAATAAATGCGTACCGCAACGCATGTTTTTTTACACCGAACCTGACCCTTTGGAATGGGCCTTTGAGGATACCAGTTAGTGCTGGCGAGCCTCGGTGGGCTGGTTTCCTGTGCGGCAAAGGTTCATTTCAAAGAGTAGGTAAACGTTATGAATATCGTGCCACTTAATTACAAAGGCGAAGTTGTCAGTTTCAACACTGATGGTTGGATCAACGTCACAGGTGTTGCTGAGAGATTTGGGAAACGCATTGATAACTGGATGCGTTTGGCAGAAACGCTTGAATACGTTCGTGCTTTAGACGAAGCGTTGACCGGGAAAGAATCTCAAATTTTACATCCCTCACAATCGAGGTATGTAAAAACCAGCAAGGCACGAAAGGACAGGGGTGGTGGTACGTGGCTACATCCAAAACTTTCAGTTGCATTTGCCCGTTGGTGTGATGCTCGTTTTGCTGTGTGGTGCGACCTGCACATTGATAGTCTGCTTCGCGGTGAACTGACTGAGCAGCAGAAATATGAGCAAGCATGTCGCATTCGCGATGACCGGAAATCAAAAGCCAGCAATGGGGCAAGAGAGATGGCTCGCTGGCGATGGGATAAGCCGGTTATTGAAGCAAATGTTGAGTACTGGCGCGAGCAACTGCAGTTGACTCTCGATATCGCGTGCTGATGGCAAACGCAAAACTGCGTTATCGGAAAAATCAAAGCATTACGAGAACTGAGCAACGGCTATCCATTACAAAGCCCATCTACGGGTGGGCTTGATAATGAAACCGGAATTTATTCTTGGCAACCAGTTACGGCAGTACCACGAAGCAACCCAAGCCAGTAAGTGGGGAAATAACACTGGCAGCCACTGAAAGATGAACCTCCTGCCTTATGGCAAAAAAGATTCTTTGTGGTGGCGGACTGATGGAAAGACATCGGTTATTGCAGAGACCATTCAATGAGTGGTCTCGACAATGGCTTATACCCTACACGGGATAACTTAGCTGATATCCCTTTTAACGGATAAACGGAGCCAACAATGGCAGAGATTATTCCCATGACTGAAGAACAGAAATTCCAGTTAGAGATTTACAAGCTGGTCATGAACCAGAACGCAGCAGCAGAGGAAGCATTTCAATTCATTGGCACTGACGAGCTGAAGCTTGAGCTATTCAAAATTCACTTCCAGTCAGGTGGCGCTAATTCAGATATCACGATCCGCACATTCGAAGCGGTGCGTAAATCGAAGGAAGCGTTAGACCTGTTCACTACCGGAGCATGATGCTCAGCCTGAAATGACAACTAAGTGAGATGAATATGGCAGCACCAAAGGGCAACCGATTTTGGGAGGCCCGCAGTAGTCATGGGCGAAATCCTAAATTCGAATCGCCTGAGGCG
>NZ_VATT01000050.1:0-2103 GCF_005781225.1 Escherichia sp. E4736
CAAACTTGTCACGCTAAACCCCAAACTCAAATCAACAGCAGCCGGACGTTACCAGCTTCTTTCCCGTTGGTGGGATGCCTATCGTAAGCAGCTTGGCCTGAAAGACTTCTCTCCGAAAAGCCAGGACGCTGTGGCACTGCAACAGATTAAAGAGCGTGGCGCTTTACCGATGATTGATCGCGGTGATATTCGTCAGGCAATAGACCGTTGCAGCAATATCTGGGCTTCACTGCCGGGCGCTGGTTATGGTCAGTTCGAGCATAAGGCTGACAGCCTGATTGCAAAATTCAAAGAAGCTGGCGGAACGGTCAGAGAGATTGAGGTATGAGCAGAGTAACCGCGATTATCTCCGCTCTGGTTATTTGTATCATCGCCTGCCTGTCATGGGCTGTTAACCATTACCGAGATAACGCCATCGCCTACAAAGAGCAGCGCGATAAGGCCGCATCCATCATCTCTGATATGCAGAAGCGTAAACGTGATGTAGCAGAACTTGATGCCAGATATACAAAGGAGCTTGCTGATGCTAACGCGACTATCGAAAGTCTCCGTGCTGATGTTTCTGCTGGGCGTAAGCGCCTGCAAGTCGCCGCCACCTGTGCAAAGCCAACGACCGGAGCCAGCAGCATGGGCGATGGAGAAAGCCCAAGACTTACAGCAGATGCTGAACTCAATTATTACCGTCTCCGAAGTGGAATCGACAGGATAACCGCGCAGGTTAACTACTTGCAGGAGTACATTAGGACGCAGTGCTTAAAATAATTTTAATTTCACTGAAATTTAACAAGTGACTTTCAGGAAAATGCCTCGCAGATGCGGGGCGTTTTTGTATAGGTATTTCACCGCGCACCGCAGCGCACAATAACCACCGAACCTGACCCTTTGGAATGGGCCTTTGAGGATACCAGTTAGTGCTGGCGAGCCTCGGTGGGCTGGTTTCCTGTGCGGCAAAGGTTCATTTCGAAGTAGCAGGTAACGCCATGAATGAATTAATTGTGAATCATGACTTTGACTTTCGCCAGTTAGTTACCGCAGCAGAAGGTCAACCGGTAACTGACACCTTCCAGATCGCAAAGGCATTTGGTAAGCGTCATGCGGACGTATTGAGGGCGCTGAAAAATTGTCATTGCTCTGAAGATTTCCGTAGAGCGCATTTTTGCGTTGCCGAAAAAATCAATGACTTAGGGATTTTCGACAAGAAACAGATTTACTACCGCATGGACTTTAGTGGCTTCGTTATGCTGGTCATGGGATTTAATGGCGCAAAAGCCGACGCTGTTAAAGAGGCCTATATAAATGCCTTTAACTGGATGTCAGCAGAACTCCGTAAGTACAGCGAAAGTTATGAAGCAGAACGCAACGCCATAATGCTGGAGTATATGAAAGAGAAGGATGTCGCCAGTATGTCTGGCCGCCTGCTCAATCGCTGGGGAAAAATTAAGAAGCCTCAGCTACTGGCGAGAATTGAACGCCTTGAACAGCACGGGCAAACCGTAATCCCCGGGCTCACTAATTAACGGCAGTACCGCGAAACAACCCAAGCCAGTAAGTGGGGAAATAACACTGGCAGCCACTGAAAGATGAACCTCCTGCCTTATGGCAAAAAAAATTCTTTGTGGTGGCGGACTGATGGAAAGACATCGGTTATTGCAGAGACCATTCAATGAGTGGTCTCGACAATGGCTTATACCCTACACGGGATAACTTAACTGATATCCCTTTTAACGGATAAACGGAGCCAACAATGGCAGAGATTATTCCCATGACTGAAGAACAGAAATTCCAGTTAGAGATTTACAAGCTGGTCATGAACCAGAACGCAGCAGCAGAGGAAGCATTTCAATTCATCGGCACTGACGAACTGAAGCTTGAGCTATTCAAAATTCACTTCCAGTCAGGCGGCGCTAATTCGGATATCACGATCCGCACATTTGAAGCGGTGCGTAAATCGAAGGAAGCGTTAGACCTGTTCACTACCGGAGCATGATGCTCAACCTGAAATAACAAATAAGTGAGATGAATATGGCAGCACCAAAGGGCAACCGATTTTGGGAGGCCCGCAGTAGTCATGGGCGAAACCCGAAATTCGAATCGCCTGAGGCG
>NZ_VATT01000051.1:0-4621 GCF_005781225.1 Escherichia sp. E4736
CATAGACGATCTGGCGGGCTGTGATATGCCCCCGCAGGGCGTGGATCAGAGCACGCTGAGAGTGGAATACTATTGTCAGAATAAGCAGGAATACTCTTATCTGCGCGAAGTGTTCATTGATATGTATCCGTAGTCATCGGAAATACCCAGCCTTTCTGGCTGGGTATTATCACGTGTGACATTAGCATGAACCATTACACAATCTGTCAAGAGCCAGGTTCAGATGTCTGTTTCCGCCATTTCATCATCACTGATTGGCGTAGCGTTTTTTGCCAGCATTCCCACTTTGCGTTTTTCCTTTAACCGGCAGCTTTCTCTTTTGATGTTCAGTGTGGTGGACAATCCCGTAGATATATATATCCGCACGCTTTAGTTCTGTTTTATTTTTTTTCGACAAAATAATCAAAAAGGTAAATAAAATAAACGTTAGGTATTTTCTTTATGCGTTCTCTTTACATGTTGAGACTTCGAGTAATACTGTAAACCATATACGTTATAATCGCTAACCGACAAATAATCCAGAAAATTTAATTTATATTCCAGAGTAAACGAGCTGTTCATTTCAAAAATATGTTTGTAAAAGTGTATAGTATTCTGATTGCCGAAGTTTAACTGTGCAGGAGAAAATTTAGCAGATAAGAAAATTGGGGCACACTCGTCAACATTAACTGTTCTAAACAATAATGAAATAGCGGTACTTACATCATCAAAGCCTCTTAATTTCGTGCTGTTAAAATAGAACGTTCTTGCCGTAATGGTTATAGTAATCCGTCCGTCTCCGCAACCATCCAATATTCCCAGATCGCATGGTTCACAAAATGTGTTTTTCGCATATTTTCGCTCTTCATTACAAAAACAAGTTTTTAAATGTAACTCAGTGACCTCGTTTTATACGTGCTAAACTTATGCCATGTAATTGTAACTTTCTTTGCATTACCAATTATAATGCAACTTTTGGTACATACACCCCCAGATACTCCTTCTTCACCGTATTGCCTGGTCACGGTAAATTTATCTCCTGATGACTCCTTTCCTTCCACACGATCCAGTAAATTGTGATCATGTCTTCAGTTTCTTCCCGAAACACATAAATTTGTGAACACAACAAACTGAGTGATATCTCCGGTGACTTTAATAGTTTCGAATTAGATATGCGACCTCTTGATTTAAAATAACCATACCGAAGAGATTATCAGTTTTTTTTCACAAATGGGACTTTTTTTTGTGTTTTTTTGAGGCATTTTGAATGCCTGGAATGCAGCTGGAAGTTAACAGTTTGAAAAGCACGTCAGATGGGAATGGGAGGGTCGTATGAGGATGTTTTCTAATGCTACATAAAAGTAGCTTTTTTGACAATGGGTATTGGTATTATTGTGAGTTGATAAGTACTGTTTTGCCATTTAAGTTATACATATATCTAGTGCCACTTTTTCGAGAAAAATGATCCTATGATTTTTGTACATAGTGCCACTTTTAAAAAAAGTGACCCTATATCGTGATTACATAGGGTCACTTTTCATCAATAAGTGACCCTATGCGAGGTGCACATAGGGCCATTTTTAAGGAAAAAGTGACCCTATGTCGTAGTCATCCTAAGCAATCAGAGATATAATCACGCAAAGACGTTTTTTTCGCGAAAGTTTCTCGGCATATCGCAGATACTGATTGCAGTATTGCGTTTTTTTAAGCAGTAAAATTTTCGTTAGCAGGCTCAGGGGTTTTGAGAAAACCCTGGAGACTTTGGTTAAAAAGTGATACAAGTAAGGACAATAGTTTAATGGATGGTTTAGAAGCTTAAATCGATAGTTCAAAATTTATAAAAGTTACTTTTCCATCTCCAAAACCGATCTTTTAATTCGAGTAGAAAATTATTGCAATTGTATTTATGCAAGGGCAATGTGCTCATATAAGAATCTGATAGTTTAACGCATAACTTACTCTGTAAAATATAACGAACCGATATTTCTATTATTCGTACCTACCGTGCACATCTAATGTCATTACCTCTTCATATTAGGCCTGAAGAATATCAACAACACCATTATTTTATTGGGCGCGATAAAAAACACTTGGAACTAAAACGGGCTACTTGCTATTATCCATGGCTATTTTAAATGGTAACACCAGGGAACAGATTGTTGAGGAAATAATAGACATTAATCATATATTTTTAATATCAAGAAAAATATAAGCACCAACTAAAACACTTACAATTCCACTCACCATCCACTAATAAAGTAAATATTTTCCTTTCAGCGTAAATAACCCCGATAATATTAATAGGATTTAAAATGGCGAAATAATTATTTATAGAACATATAATTACCATATGTTAAATTCTCTCGCCAGCCAGTATCTGGATAGTTATTATCAAATTACATTCTCAGTTTAAATTGAGAGTTGTTTGGTATACTGGATGTAAAAGATCATGTCCAACGATTGTTCGGTTGTTTTCGTTAATAATAAAAGGGATATAATGGAGTGCTGCCTAGGTTATTATATTAAACCACCTTTCTTTTATCTTGATTAGAACTGGTTGTATCATTTGAGATATTGTCGGACAAACAGAGTCTGATAATTGGTGAGGCTGCCATTTTTATGATTTACAATCAATGATAAACCACTCCTTTCTATAGATACGCGGTCAGTACTGTATGGGCAATGGAAAGTAAATCAAACAACGTCGATATAGCTGAACAACTCAACAGGTTCCATTGACTGATGCAGGTTGGTAGCGTTCGACATACATACACTTCATTGCAACCTCTGCTGAATGTTATTAGCAAAAAAGTTGCATCCATGATGTACAGTGATTATAGTTGTAAGCGTCTAGCATACAGGGGGACGCGTTGGTTACATCATATTTAATGAGGCTAACCAGCCTAGCGCCCGAATGGAGAGAGTGAAATTCGATTTCACTCTCTCTTTTTTTCATCTAAACCTTTATTGTCAAATGGTTATACGCATTTATTTGTATTAGTCACGAATGCATCTGATACATTGACTTGTTACTCATTGCTAAAATGAGTAGCGAAGTTCATATCCAGTCATTAAACAGATTAAGAAAACGATAACTAAATAGTGGAGTTGACTCCTTGAACAGAGAAGATGTCCATCAACTGGCTACGCAATTGTTTGAAGGTAACGAAAGTGCGGCCCAAAAGTGGTGCCATGAACCCAACCGAGCGTTACGGTGGCAAACCCCTGAAGAACTTATGGGGAGCGAATCAGGAATCCAAACGGTAATAGCGTTAATAACACGACTAGAGCAAGGCGTGTATTCTTAGACCTTCTGCCCAGAGCCGTTCTGTAGTTTTATCATCGCATCAAGCAAATCGTTTTCATCCCGTGAATGCTGAGACTTGTTCCGGGTCACATCGGGGCTATTCACCGATGGAAGAGCTTTAAAACGACGGTTATCCCTTTGTTCCTGTACCAGCTTCGCCACATACAATACTTGGCCCAAATTCTGGGGTTAACAACTTACCCAGCCGAGGAAAACATCTGCAGTCCTCAAATAGACATTAGCATTGAGCCCCTACACTCGCACCAGTTGATAGTTCACTGCTTGTATGTGCTATAGCGTAAAGAGATACCGAAAGTATCCGCGTCAGCACCTGAAGAATTTAAGAGCCTGGAAGGAGGAAGGTTGCCAAAGGATGACGATGGATGCATGGGCAGTAATGCCGTGTTTGGTGTGATCACTCACATCAATGATGCCAGGAGTGGGGAAATTTGACGATTGCCCGATAATTTAAGGCGCAAAGAAGTGGTATTTCGTGTCATTAAAACCCATGATTGTATACACATAACGAGTACACGAGGTTTTTATGCAATCCATCAACTTCCGTACCGCACGCGGCAACCTTACTGAAGTGCTCAACAATGTTGAAGCCGGGGAAAAGGTTGAAATCACCCGCAGAGGCCGCGAGCCAGCTGTAATTGTCAACAAGGTTACTTTCGAAGCCTACAAAAAAGCGACGCAGGATGCCGAATTTGCATCCCTGTTTGACACACTGGATTCCACCAACAAGGAACTGGTTAACCGATAATGAGGCATATATATCACAGGAAGAGCTTATTGCGCTTCATGATACGAATATAAGCCACTACGGCCTTCCGGGCATGTCGGATCCGGATAGGGCAGAAACTATTATCGGGAGAGCCCAAGCCAGAGTTGTATATGAAGAGATCATCGCCCTTTTTGAAGTCTCCGCAACCTACCTGGTGGCTACTGCGAGATGGCGTATCTTCAATTATGCAAATAAGCGCACCGCGCTAAACAGTGCGCTGTTATTTCTGCGCCGTAACGTTGTGCAGGTCTATGATTCTCCCGTGCTGGTAGACCTTACCGTGGGTGCGGCCACTGGTGAGATCCCCGTATCTTCAGTAGCCGAAAAGCTACGTGAGTTATATGGGACCAACACTTAAGAAGTGGAGTTATTGATCGGCATAGGGGGCAGCACAAGGCTGCGCCCCTGCCACACCACCCGGCATGCGGGTCCGCACCGGGCGGTTCGAGAAGTTGAGATTATGCGAGTCGAGGGAAGCCTAAAGCATCGAAGTAGTCGACTGTAAGTATACGGTTCAGCCCAGCTTCGGAGCCTGTACATAGATTTGT
>NZ_VATT01000052.1:0-9423 GCF_005781225.1 Escherichia sp. E4736
GGAGATAGCGGGTCAAGATCACTCCTGTAAACAGCACAATAGAGAACACGCTGGAACTGTTACGAAGTAAGGCTAAATACGCCAAAACAGCTACCAGAATGCAAGATACAGCGTCTTCGTGTCCGTCATTGCTTAAAATTCTTGAAATCTACCTGACAATTAACAGCACGAAGAAGAAGCCAGCCACTTTAGCTAAGGCAAGAAAAGCGGTAGAGATGTTTCTCTCCTACCGTAAAAAGCCTGATATTGCATTGCAAGATGTGAGCCGCACCACTGTTACAGGCTGGATAGAACGCATGCAAAAAACCCTTTCACAACAATCAATTGCAAATTATATCAGCCCAATGGCCCAGCTATGGGAGTTAGCTTCATCACGTTACCACGATGCGCCAGAAAGGGCGCTCTCCCCCTGGCGAGGGCATAGGCTTGATGTGGCACAAAGTAGAGAGAGCTATGAGGCATTTTCTAACAAAGAGCTATTGCAGGTGTTGCAAGTATTTTCCGGTAATTCAGCAGAAAACAAAGAAATGACGGCTTTGTGTCTTATCGGTTTATATACAGGTATGCGGATCAATGAGATAGCAAGTCTCACAATAGACGATGTGAAAGAGATCGAAGGTGTGCTGTGTTTTGAAATCACACAGGGAAAAACGAAAGCTGCGGCACGTCTTGTGCCTGTACATAGCCTTATCACTCCGTTGGTGTTATCTCTTCGTGAAAAGCCTCACAATGGCTTTTTGTTCTATCACGCCAGCATTACAGAGCGTGCTGATGGTAAACGTTCCACGTGGCACACGCAGAGATTTACAAGAGCTAAACGAAAGGCTTTAGGGGAAAAGGGAACAGAAAGGAAGGTGTTTCATTCTCTGAGACACGGAGTAGCACAGCTTCTTGATCGAAATCAAATTCCAGAAGACAGGATCGCCCTTCTCCTGGGCCATACACGCGGCAATACAGAGACATTCCGCACATATAGCAAGAATGCAGCTTCTCCAGTAGAGCTTAAAAAATATATTGAGCTTCTACGCTACCCTGAAATAGAGAAAGGCTTATCAATCAATAAAAAATCAAATTTAAGGCGTAAAACAACGCCATAGACGCAATAAAGAGGCTTCAACATAGATTGGTAGCCTCTTTTATAATTACATCGTTACAGAGCGTTTTAGAGGCGTTTACGGCTATTCCTGCTTAAAGGCAGGAGTAATAGTGTCTTCACCTTCACTTGTTTTTTCAGTGTTAACACGTTTTTTCATATTAGCCCCGATGTTCTTAGATGGCTGTGTTTTGATAGCTACAGTGTTTACAGTGCCATAAGAAACTAATCTGATTTGCTCAAATTCCAAATCAAATACCAGAGATTCGCTTGCCTCTTCTGTGTATTCGATGCCTGTTAAAACAACGTTCTCAAAAGTTTTATTTTCTGTAACAAGAAGAAAAGGCTGTCTACTGTCCATAATCTGATTCAGGTAGTCGATAGCTAATGATCTTCTGTTCCCGTTCACCCCTGCACTCTTTAACAAGCCAGGATCGCTTTTAATCGGTGTTTCAGAGATACGCCCTTTAAGAGCAAACTTATTATTCTTAACTTGAACGTGATCCGATACATTAGCTCCATTTTCTACAGGATAGCTTGTGACATCTGCCGAACGTCTCACGTTCACATCGTCAACACTGTCAAAGGATAACGCCATATAATTTTCATAAACGTCACTTACAGAAGATGCCAGCCCACTGGTGACAATAGCAAATCCATTTTCTCCTTTTGTTTTATTAGCTTTGCTATTTTCGTTTTTTGTAGAGTTTATATCTTGTTCTGCTTTGTAAACAGCCTGAACGTGTTGTTCTGGAGTATTTGCTGCACGTATGGTTAAAATTCCCGCCGTCGCCATAATAATAATTTCCTTGTAATGTTATGGCGGGAATTACCCGCCGTTAGATTGTCCTGATAAGCTGGTTAATGTTAATGATTTCAAGAAGATATCCCGACTTGCTCTCGCTGTAAAATCCACATAATCACTTAATCTGGACGTGTCAGAATTAATAGTAAGCGGAACCTCTGTTACCACTTCAAACGTTGGATTCAGATTAAACACAGGAGATAAATTATAAGCCGGAGTTGTCATTGCAAGATTATTTAAAGCACCCTGTTTGAGATTGGTTATCGGTGCTTCATTGACTGACATTTTTACATCTGACACAGAAGAATTATCATCAAAAAGCAATCCCTTAATCGTGTTAAAGAGAGAACGACTATTATCAGGTGTAGTTGTTGCAGTGCCAGCGCCTTTATATTGGTCAGGAACGAGGTTAGAAAGATTCTGTTTCATTCCATCGTTAGATAGTGGCGGTGCATCACCCATATTTTTCTGAATAGCATCTGTCTTATCATCATTACGATTAAACCAGTTTACAATCTTCATAATGGCTTCAAAGAGACTTCCTGTAGCTTCTCCCAGCTTCGTAAAATACGGAGTGAGATTAGAAAGGTTTTTCATAAACTCTTCCGTTACTTTTGGATCAAGAGATTTCATAAAGCCGTCTACGAATGCTACTTGTCTTGCATCAGAAAGCTGTGAAAGCTGTCTGTTTAGTTCTCTGAATTTAACAATAGAGTCTTGCTGTGTTTCTGTTAGCCATTGTCCGGCGGCTTTTTGCTGGTTAATGCTTTCTTGTACATCTTTAACGGAACGTTGCCAATATTTTGACGTAAGCATCAAATCATCGCCCAGGTCTTCTAAACGTTGTCCAATTTGGGAGTCTGAAAACCCTTTTTTCATCATTCCATTAACAGCCTTAGAAATTAATCCGGCTGGATTATCAGCAAATTTTTTAAGGTCGCTTTTGTTAATAACACCGATGTTTAGAAGTTCATTAATAGCGTTATCACCGCCTTTCCATTCAGATTTTCCTGTTTTCTTATCTTTCACTAATTCAGCTTCACTATAGGATTTTGCGGCACGTTCCCTAACATCTTTCATCTGATCCAGGTATTTCCTAGCCCCTTGATCACCCATCATAGAGTCGATCCCGTTTCTATAGGCCCATTCTGTAATATTATACATCTGGTTAACGTCTACACCGCCAAGCCTTGCACGTTGAATTAGCTCGCCTTGTGTTTCAGCATTCGCAAAGCTGTTAGCCATAAATTCAGAGGTTTTACTAACAGCCATCACGCCAGCAGCAGCCGTAGCGCCTCCAAATAACAGAGCGCCCATAGTGGCGGCATTCCCTGATCCTCCTCCCTTAACGGGGGCTAATTGAGTTTTTCTATTGCCATTAATCTTACGTTGTTGCTGTTGTAAGCGTTTCATCTGGCTATTCATACGTGCAAGCGAGATAGCCCCTTGCTCATATTGTTTCGCTATCTCTCTAGCCTGTGCAATAGCTTTGTATTGTTCCGCTACAGAGAGGCGGTGCAATGCACTAATGCTTGATCCAACGTCTAACAGTTTTAAGTTTGCCTTCTCCTTACGTGCTGCTATTTGTTGCTGTTGCCTTGCCTGTGCTCTTGCTGCGGCAGCTTGTGCTCTTTGATTTTGCTTTTCTGTTTTAGCTTTCTGTTGAGCAATCTTGTCTACTTCGCTTTGTGCTTTCTTATAGCCTTTAGTGACACTATCAAATCTTAATTTAGCTGGCTTGATGTTCTCTGCGAATTCCTTTAAGCCTGTAATAGAGTCTTTCGCTTTTTTCAAGCTGTCTTTATCTACAGTAAATGTTACTGTATTTTTAATCTTGGAAGTGTTAATTTCTAACATTTAAAATCCCCTTATTAATCATTTTTACCACCTTCTTTGCTTAAGAAATGGTGTAGAGCCTGATCAATACTCTCGTTTAATCTGAACATACGGGCTTTTACGCCTTCATAGGGAACATCTAAAAGAGAACATAGATATTTCAGATTTAACAAGCCTCTAGAATCATTAGCATCTAAATGTACGTGTACACCATTTTTTGATTTCAAAATCACTTCCATATTTTAATCACCTCTCAAAACTTAAAAAATAAATAAAAAAAGGCGAAGCGTGAATACACGCCACGCCTCTATTACACGTTAAAATATTATTTAACAGTGATTTGAACGGAGAAGCCAACGCCGTGGTTTACCACCATCTGGCTATTCTCTGTAACAACGTTAACAGCATCACCACGAGAAGATTCATAGCTATAGCTATACACCTCAGCAGGAGCGGCATTAATCAGTTCAAAAGTGCTGGAAGCAGCCCCGTAAATGTTCTGATATACGTTAGAGCCTTTAGCGAATTTAGGCACAGCTACAGCGTCTGCGGTCATATGTGCCAGGTGTAGCGGATCTACCAGTTTAACAACATCAATGTTAGTTCCTGGAATAGTGAACGCTGTCACTCCTGGTAGCAGGTCACGACGCTGATACACAACGTTCCCCTCTTCCAGTGGGCTTACATACTGGAATGCGTTTGCCATACCAGCAGAGAATCGAATTGCAGAGAAGGCTTCCGGCTTACAGAAAACAACAATACGCTCTACAGCAGCCGCCTGGCTTTGTGCTTTTTCGATAATGTCAGTAGCAATCTGATCAAATTCTTTAAAAATCTTCGTGGTGTCAGTGCTGGAGGCGTTAACAGTGGCTTTCATAGCTGATACGTTAAACAGCTTGCCCCACTCAATTAACACATCGTCAGTTTTAGGCGTGTAAGTTTTGCCAGAGAACAAAGAAGCCGCCAACACGCTCTCTTTTGTACGCTGATACGCTACGTGGTGTTTAGCAACATAGTCAGCATAGATATCAGTAAGTGTTTCCTGAAAATCAGTGCCAGGCTTACGCTTGCCTTGAACATCAGAAGGACGGATCACATCCTCACGAAGAAAATACGGGATTTCAATCAGCCATTCTTTACCTTGTTCTCGCTTAGTAACATTGTGTTCAGAACTAAAACGGCTTGTCTCTTTGTTAAAGAGAGATTCGTTGCTTTCGACAAGCTGGGAAACAGCTACTTTATGAGAACTAACGCCCACCGGATCAGTGAAGTCGAGGGTAGAGAGCAGAAAGTTACGCGTGCTGTGTGTCTGGAAAAGCGGAGCTAAATCAACGTAATCATTACCTAGAATCATTTATTATTATTCCTTTTATTAAGAAGTGAAAACCGTGTTAAAGCCTTCAAGCTGGAAGCCTTTTTTAATTAATGCTGTTTTTGCTGCTTCACTTACAGCATTCAGCGCATCAGCTTTAATGCACACAAGGCCAGCATTGCTACGTAGCACATCTACAGGCTTGTTTTCTCCTGCCGTTACAAATTCACTCATAACAACATAGATATCATCTCCTGATTCATATTTAGCGCCCGTGCTGGTGATCAAGTCTCCGCATTCAACATCAGCAGGAAGAGAAGCAAAAACCTTGCTTTCTACAGAAGCAAACGGATCAGTACAGTAACTTACAATATCTGTGAAAGTCTTTCGAACTGGAAAAAGAGTGTCTAAATCAATAATCATTTAGTAATCTCCTTAGCTTTTAATTTGATTAATTCATTAAGGGAAGGTGTAGACGGAGAAGAAGGAGAAAAATATTTTTCAACACATCTTTCTACTTCCTCGACAGAACACCCAGCGTATTTAGCTACCATTTCGGTAATTTGTGGAGTAATTCGCAGCATTTCATCTTTATACTTGATGATTTGCTCTTTATCATTTAAGAACAACATTTATATAAACCTTGTTACCTTGTTTAAAGTAAGAAATACAACTTTTAAGTTGCATAACGGGCAAAATAAAAGGCAGCATTTAAAGCCGCCTTTGTAATTACCCTATGTTATGCACACTCCAAGATGTATGCATAACAAAGGAAAAAAGAGGTATGACACAGTATTACTTAAGGAGGAGAAGCGGGGAGCGGAGATTTTACTCCCCTTTAACGACAAGAAGAATTTTTAATATCGAACCAATAAAGGAAAAATAATCACCCCTATATAATTATATTAACATACAATATATGAAATGTCAAGATATTTTACAACTTTTTTGTTGCTTTTTTTATTCTTCTGTGATAGCAGCGCCTAAGCGTTGTGCGAGTTCAACAAGGCCATCCCCTACATAGCGAACATCAGATTCAATATCTTCTATCCAGTTTGATAGCTCCCATATCTGATCGGCTGTCAGATATGCGTTTTCGCGCTTACAGAGCATCTCTACACGCTTAGAGAGGTGCTCAAAGGCATTCACAGCTAAATCCCAGTGTTTAAACGCCTCATTTAGTGCCGCTGGCGTGTTTTCTTTGTATGCTTCAAGTTCAGCGCGGTTTAAAGGCAGGAGGTAATCATCCTCATAATAATTAATTAGTGAGTAAATTGTGTCATACGTGTTTTTGTTCATATTAAAAGTCTCCATAGTGATCAGCATTATCTAAAATCTGGAATTCTGGAACTAAATTATTTAGGCCATTGGTAGCGAGATAACCAACGTAGTGATTATAATCTTCAAATCCTAAAATCTGGTATTTGCGTAAATCAGAGCTATCAACGATATACTCTTTTCTTTTCCTGGGTTTCCAGAATACGCCAGGTGTTGAAGATAAGATTTCTTGTAAGGCGTTAAATTCATCTCCACAAGGCACAGAGGGAGAATGTTCTATGATCTCTGTTTTCCATTCGCCAGGGGCGCTATTTTGCTTGGTGAGCGTAACTAGCTCTTTAAAGTCTTTGCGTCTTAGAATAGATTTAGGTTTACTTAGAAGAGAAGCTGAATCACCGATCTTCTTAACAACGTTGTTTTTTCTTTTTGCCATTTACTTTTCCTTTTCTTTTAAAGGAAAACACCCCGAAATATGCTTCTAACGTGAGAAAGAACAATAACCAATACATAGCTACTATCATAATAATGTTTTCCTTTTATATTTTAATTACATAGAGAGATTTTAGAGAGTGGAATAGATGAAGTCTATTTCTTTATCTAATCTTTTGAGATTGAATGTAGAGAAAGATAATTCTTTAATCTCTATAACACCGAAATCTGATAGCTGTTTCAGCCAGAATTTTAAACCAGCTTCAGAGCAACCTGCTCGATGTAACACATCGCTATATTTTAGCGGTGTTGGCTTTCCTTTATAGAGGTAAGCAAGTGTCTCGTAGATGCGTTTTCCTGTGTCATTACACTGAATTCTGTCTACTTGATTTTTTACTAAATATTGAATCATAACCCTCCTTATTAAAATGGAATATCAAAGTCTTCATATACTTTGGGATGTTTCTTAGCAAAATATGCCTCAATACCATTTGGTCGTTTTAGCCCGTATCTACAAGCTAGTGAATTTGCAAACTCAATAAATGATGCTCCTCCTGTTCTTGTGTGTTTCTCCTGGATGATAAGAGAGGCAAAATTCTTTAACACATCCTCCTCATTATCATTAGCTACCTTTTCACTTGATGAAACAGGTGTTTCTTCCATCTCCCAGGGTAAAGGCGTATCCCAATCATCAAGAGCATCAAAAGAAGGCTGTTTATGGCCTTTAGGTTGTTCCTGTGCTTCTTCTGCCTCAGAAAGATCAGAGAGTGATGATTCTCCTGGGGGAGTAATATGTGCATCTGTGAGAGGGAGAGCATTGTAAATCAAAGATGAAATATACGGATCAGGATGTGGGGATGTTTCTAATAATCCCATCTCTTTAAGATCGTTTATCTTACGTTTAATTGTTGACGCTGAAGACTTAAAAATCTTAGCTAATGTTTCGTGACTTTCATAACAATTAAGGTTGTTTTCCTGATAACTAAGGAATCGAAAATAAAGCACAATATGTAATAGATCTAAATCTTTTCCTTGAGGGAATTTATCAGAATAAATCTTTGATACATTATCAAACGTGTCATAGTGTTTTGTAAAAGTTAGTTGATTAATCATTAAAAATCTCCTTATAAATCACGCTTAATGCGCTACTAAAGTGAATGAGGATCACTTACCCTTTTTTTGTTTGATGTTCTCTGCTGCTTCAGTAATGATTTCTAACATCAAATCACTGACCATAATTTGCCTTTTCTTGGCTTCAGCAAATAAAACCTTGAAGATTTCAGGGTCAACGTGTAGGTAAGTGCGCGGAATTGGTTTCTTAGTTTCGCTCATAGTTTTCTCCTTCTCTTGTCTATTATTCTTTCTCAGCTTTACGCAGTTCATCAATAATTTTCAGTGCATCGTCAAAACATTTTTCACGCTCTGGATAACCACAACGGCGAGCGGTGTTTCTATACATCCTTACTTTAAAGCGGTTGATCTCACCACGTTTCCAGGCTTCTACTACATCCTGTGGAGTAAAATATTTCATTAATTAGCCTCCTTATTCTATTTGGTTAAAAGAAAAAACACCTTGCAAGCCTTGGGCTTCAAAGTGCGGTGCATTGGTTTAATTATTTAGAGGATAAGAATCTATTCCTGTCCCCTCTAATTCCTATTATTGCACAGAAAGAGACGTTTGTCAATACCCCTTCCGAAAAAAATCGATCTTTTTCATGCACTTACGAGCAACTCGTGCTCTTCTGTGTAGTGCCATTCTTCATTATTGTCTAAAACGCGTTATAACGAGATTTTGATAAAAGCAATACATTCCCTTATGTAATGGCTGTTTAGCTCGCCAGAGGCTTATTTAAGGGGCTTATTTTGTATTTGTTAGGTATATGAAAAGGTAATGGTAGATATAAGATAGAGAGTCACTTTATAAAAACGCTCTGTAAAGCTCTGTAGTGAGCTTATTATATGTAGACAATGCGTTTCCATTCCCTACCCTGCTTAATGCTGTTAGAGAAGCATTTAGACCCCTTATTTTTAATTAATTAAAGTATCCTCTATACATTCCTGTTATGAAACACCTCTGAATCCTTCATAAAACACATTATGACGCAAAGAACACCTTTTCTAAGGTGATTCCCTTCCTGAATGCTGTTTCTTGCGTCAGAGAGCTACACAGAGCTTATAAAGCTATTATTAATAATAAAGTAGATAAAGTAAGTAAGATAAGTAAGAAGATTAACTAAGATAGATAAGATTAATAAGATCAGAATTCTCTTTCGGTGTCGCCTCTGGCTTTTCCACCGAAAACAATTACACGACTACAGAGAATAACGAGAGTTATTAAATGTAGGAGGGTAATTAAGAGTTAGAGAGAGTTAACACGTAAGCAATCAGTATGATTGGTTAGGTGATTACTCTTACTGCGCACAGCGCAATAGTATTTCTTCGTGGGCGTTACCGCCACGATAGTTACACGAAGAAAGTAACGCTTTGCTTTCGGTGTGAGCGGAACGGGCCAGCCAACGTAGCCCAAAGGTAGCGGAGTAAGGCTGCTTGCCAGGGAGTGAAGCTAACGCCGGAAGGCAAAAGATCATATATATAGATATAAAGAATATTATTATTATGATCTAATTAATAATCTAATATAGTTTTATTTGTAGTGGCATAGTAAATTTG
>NZ_VATT01000053.1:0-5537 GCF_005781225.1 Escherichia sp. E4736
ATTGCCAACGCCGGGAGGATGCCGGTTAGCGTGCTGCGAAATCCTGCATCGATGGATGACGAAGGCTGGGCGCGTGTTGCTAACGGCATGAATCAGCTTGCAGATTTGGATGTATGGGTAGTCGATGCCTCGCGGTTATCGGTCGAAGAAATACGCTCAATCGCAGAACGACACAAACAGGAAAATCCAAACCTGTCACTCATCATGGCGGATTATCTTGGCCTGATTGAGAAGCCGAAAGCAGACCGCAACGACCTCGCAATTGCTCACATCTCAGGAAGCCTTAAGGCGATGGCGAAAGACCTGAAAACGCCTGTTATCTCCCTAAGTCAGCTTTCACGCGATGTTGAGAAGCGACCAAACAAACGCCCGACAAACGCAGATTTGCGTGATTCAGGAAGCATTGAACAGGACGCAGACTCAATCATCATGCTCTATCGGGAAGCGGTATATGACGAGAACAGTAGCGCCGCGCCATTTGCTGAAATCATCGTGACGAAAAACCGTTTTGGCTCGCTTGGTACGGTTTACCAGCGGTTCTGCAACGGACACTTTGTTGCATGTGACCAGGATGAAGCCAGACAGATTTGCACAGCATCAAATGCACCTGCTGCGCGTGGCAGACGATATGCACAAGGGGCTGACGTATGACCATCTACATCACTGAGCTAATAACAGGCCTGCTGGTAATCGCAGGCCTTTTTATTTGGGGGAGAGGGAAGTGTGGCTGACTGGCAAATTCCAATCATCATTCTTGCCGGAGCTTCGCTGGTTGCTGGCTTTATCCTGCTGAAAAAGCATAAAGACCGTGATCAAAAAGTCGAAGTTCTCTATGGGTATCCAGCGAACAGCACAACATGGCTGACCATTTACCACTACCGAAAATCAGGACGCTGGGTATTCGAATGGGATGATCTGTTCGCTGAAAAGCGACCAAAGTCATGGGGAGACATCAGCGAATGCATGATGTTTGAAGAAAGAAAATCCGGCGCAACCCGAGAAGAGTTTAACGAAGCGTGGGCGCGATTAAGTGAGAGAGGGTATCAATGAGCAGAATTAAATCTGGTTATCCAGGGAATGGGGAATACCCGAAGCCATATTTACCTGTAACAGTGACCACTCAATCTAAGCATCCACATCATTTCAAGCAAAGTGGTACAGCTTATTGGAGTGGCAAGCGGTGGATAGGTATTGATGGGTTCAAAATTGGGTATGCAAAGGTAATTAAATGGGAATTTAACATCGCACACTGGAGTTCATCCCATGAGGAAACTAACGTTTGAACTAAGAAGCCCCATCCATCAGCAGAACGCCATTCAAGCTATCCAGCAAATCCTTCCAGACCCAACCAAACCAATCGTAGTAACCATTCAGGAACGCAACCGCAGCTTAGACCAGAATCGAAAGCTTTGGGCTTGCCTTGGTGACGTCTCTCGTCAGGTTGAATGGCATGGTCGCTGGCTGGATGCAGAAAGCTGGAAGTGTGTGTTTACCGCAGCATTAAAGCAGCAAGACGTTGTTCCTAACCTTGCCGGGAATGGCTTTGTGGTAATAGGCCAGTCAACCAGCAGGATGCGTGTAAGCGAATTTGCGGAGCTATTAGAGCTTATACAGGCATTCGGTACAGAACATGGCGTTAAGTGGTCAGACGAAGCGCGACTGGCTCTGGAGTGGAAAGCGAGATGGGGAGATAAAACTGAATGAACAAATACCAACTTATTTACGCAGATCCGCCATGGCAATATCGCGACAAAGCCAACGATGGCAATCGCGGTGCTGGACATAAATACGATGTTATGAATGTTCAGGACATTTGCCGACTGCCAGTATGGGATTTAGCGGATCCAGAATCTTGCTTGTTAGCGATGTGGTGGGTGCCGACACAGCCAGCCGAAGCGCTAAAGGTAATTGAGGCGTGGGGATTCAGGTTGATGACTATGAAAGGCTTTACTTGGCACAAAACCAATAAGCACAAAGGCAACAGTGCGATCGGAATGGGGCATATGACCCGGGCAAATAGCGAGGATTGCTTGTTTGCCGTTCGAGGGCGGTTACCTGAGAGAATGGACGCTTCAATATGCCAGCACTTTACCGCACCGAGAATGGAGCACAGTGCAAAACCACCGATCGTAAGAGACATGTTAGCTAAGTTGCTTGGCGACGTGCCGCGCTGTGAGTTATTTAGCCGCGACAAAGTGACCGGGTGGGATATGTGGGGAAATCAGTGCGACTCCGATTTTGAACTGGCTCCCGGCATGGCGATTAAACCATGCAAAATGGTGATCGCATGAAGCACTGTTATCGATGTGGAGAGCGAAAGGAAGACGATCGCTTTCGACCAGGACAGCCTTACTGGAATCGATGGTGTCTCCGGTGTGAAAGAACACCAACAGGGGTGTTACCACTACCGCAGGAAAAGGAGGACGTGTGGCGAGACAGCGACGAAGTATCACCGACATAATCTGTGAAAACTGCAAATATCTTCCAACGAAACGCTCCAGAAATAAACGCAAGCCAATCCCAAAAGAATCTGACGTAAAAACCTTCAACTACACGGCTCACCTGTGGGATATCCGGTGGCTAAGAAATCGTGCGAGGAAATGACAATGGATTATTCACAGTTAAGTGATTTTGAAATTAACGTGGCGGTATTCGAAGCCATTCATAACGGATCACCGGATTACAAAGAAGGTGAGAATGGCGATATGGTGTTTGTCTCATTTGAGGGAGACATTGTAAACGGAGACGCAGTTGAAGTAGAAGTTGAGCGCGGATCCTTTAACCCATGCGCAAACCCAGCAGACGCATGGCCGATTATTGAAAAATACAGGATTAGCATTATCAATCTCGATGAAGACGAGTGGGGTGCACGCGGTGTGGCCTACTGTAAATCTAAGCGAGCTATACATGAAAATCCCCTCCGCGCCGCCATGATTGTCTTTCTCATGATGCAGAGAATCCAATAATGCTTAGCCCATCCCAATCCATTCAATACCAGAAAGAAAGCGTCGAGCGGGCTTTAACGTGCGCTAACTGCGGTCAGAAGCTGCATGTGCTGGAAGTTCACGTGTGTGAGCACTGCTGCACAGAACTGATGAGCGATCCGAATAGCTCAATGTACGAGGAAGAAGACGATGGCTAAACCAGCGCGAAGACGATGTAAAAACAATGAATGTCGGGAATGGTTTCACCCTGCATTCGCTAATCAGTGGTGGTGCTCTCCAGAGTGTGGAACCAAGATAGCACTCGAACGACGAAGTAAAGAACGCGAAAAAGCGGAAAAAGCAGCAGAGAAGAAACTACGACGAGAGGAGCAGAAACAGAAAGATAAACTGAAGATTCGAAAACTCGCCTTAAAGCCCCGCAGTTACTGGATTAAACAAGCCCAACAAGCTGTAAACGCCTTCATCAGAGAAAGAGACCGCGACTTACCATGTATCTCGTGCGGAACGCTCACGTCTGCTCAGTGGGATGCCGGACATTACCGGACAACTGCTGCGGCACCTCAACTCCGATTTGATGAACGCAATATTCACAAGCAATGCGTGGTGTGCAACCAGCACAAAAGCGGAAATCTCGTTCCGTATCGCGTCGAACTGATTAGCCGCATCGGGCAGGAAGCAGTAGACGAAATCGAATCAAACCATAGCCGCCATCGCTGGACTGTCGAAGAGTGCAGGGCCATCAAGGCGGAGTATCAGCAGAAACTCAAAGACCTGCGAAATAGCAGAAGTGAGGCCGCATGACGTTCTCAGTAAAAACCATTCCAGACATGCTCGTTGAAGCATACGGAAACCAGACAGAAGTAGCACGCAGACTGAAATGTAGTCGCGGTACGGTAAGAAAATACGTTGATGATAAAGACGGGAAAATGCACGCCATCGTCAACGACGTTCTCATGGTTCATCGCGGATGGAGTGAAAGAGATGCGCTATTACGAAAAAATTGATGGCAGCAAATACCGAAATATTTGGGTAGTTGGCGATCTGCACGGATGCTACACGAACCTGATGAAAAAACTGGAGACGATAGGATTCGACACCAAAAAAGACCTGCTTATCTCGGTTGGCGATTTGGTTGATCGCGGTACAGAGAACGTCGAATGTCTGGAATTAATCACATTCCCCTGGTTCCGAGCTGTACGTGGAAACCATGAGCAAATGATGATTGATGGCTTATCAGAGCGTGGAAACGTCAATCACTGGCTGCTTAATGGCGGTGGCTGGTTCTTTAATCTCGATTACGACAAAGAAATTCTGGCTAAAGCTCTTGCCCATAAAGCAGATGAACTTCCGTTAATCATCGAACTGGTGAGCAAAGGTAAAAAATATGTCATCTGCCACGCCGATTATCCTTGTGATGAATACGAGTTTGGAAAGCCAGTTGATCATCAGCTGGTAATCTGGAACCGCGAACGAATCAGCAACTCACAAGACGGGATCGTGAAAGAAATCAAAGGCGCGGACACGTTCATCTTTGGTCATACGCCAGCAGTGAAACCACTTAAATTTGCCAACCAAATGTATATCGATACCGGAGCAGTGTTCTGCGGAAACCTCACATTGATTCAGGTACAGGGAGAAGGCGCATGAGACTCGAAAGCGTAGCTAAATTTCATTCGCCAAAAAGCCCGATGATGAGCGACGCACCACGGGCCACGGCTTCTGACTCTCTTTCCGGTACTGATGTGATGGCTGCTATGGGGATGGCGCAATCACAAGCCGGATTCGGAATGGCTGCATTCTGTGGTAAGCACGAACTCAGCCAGAACGACAAACAAAAGGCTATCAACTATCTGATGCAATTTGCACACAAGGTATCGGGGAAATACCGTGGCGTGGCAAAGCTTGAAGGAAATACTAAGGCAAAGGTACTGCAAGTGCTCGCAACATTCGCTTATGCGGATTATTGCCGTAGTGCCGCGACGCCGGGAGCAAGGTGCAGAGATTGCCACGGTACAGGCCGTGCGGTTGATATAGCAAAAACAGAGCAGTGGGGGAGAGTTGTTGAGAAAGAGTGCGGAAGATGCAAAGGCGTCGGCTATTCCAGGATGCCAGCAAGCGCCGCATATCGCGCTGTAACGATGCTAATCCCAAACCTTACCCAACCCACCTGGTCACGCACTGTTAAGCCTCTATATGACGCTCTGGTGGTGCAATGCCACAAGGAAGAGTCAATTGCAGACAACATTTTGAATGCGGTAACACGTTAGCAGCATGATTGCCACGGATGGCAACATATTAACGGCATAATATTGACTTACTGAATAAAGTTGGGTAAATTTGACTCAACGATGGATAAATGCACTCGTTAAATAAAGCCCTGAGTTAATAGCTCGGGGCTTTTTGCGTTTTAAGCACGACCTTTCTGAAAGCGCATCAAACCAACTACCAGACAGACCAAAATAATCACCTTATCCGCTGTGGCTACGGTGCGGTGTGCTTTGCATAAAAGAAAACCAGCTCAATGGCTGGCTTCGTGAAAGCGGGTGGCAAGAAGTTGCGCTAACAACCTCCTGCCGTTTTGCCCGTGCATAT
>NZ_VATT01000054.1:0-13486 GCF_005781225.1 Escherichia sp. E4736
TGTTTTCAGGGAGGAGATCACCACGACCAAGACGTTTTAGCTTCTTCACCAGGATAACATCACCGTCTTCCACTTTCATACGTAGCAGATCCAGCCCCCTCTGTCGGTAGTGGGATCTGAACAACCACCAATAGCCTGAGCAACATCTATTGCGTAGGCTTTTTTTATCAAAAATACCCTGATATTACCGATGTTTTTGGACTATAGCCCTGACGCGTATTGACTGAAAATAGTGCTATCAGAGTTCCATCAAGTTGAACGCAATACAACAACGATATTATCCAGACAGGCGCTTTATGTACGTCGTCAGCACGACATAACCCGGCCTTCTGCCCCACACCGATCTGGCGAATAACGCCCAAAGATGCTCACAACTCAACAGATAAGTGAGCCGCTACCCGCTATTTTTACCTTATTGCATCTGAAATGTTTACTTTGCCACTTGTATGTAGCATTCTTGACGAAATTCATCATTTCAGCATAAAGGCAGAAAATCATGGATACGCCTGTCCATCTGTTAAAAGTTGCGCAACGTTCAGAGAAAATGCTGTTTTCTCTTACCGAACAAATTCAGTCACAGAAAGAAGAGTTGCAGGAAAACAAGTTTTATCAGGTCTATGCCAAGGCGGCGCTTGCCCGGCTGCCCCGTCTCACGCGCGCCAGCGTGGACTACGCCGTCAACGAGATGGAAGAAAGCGGCTATGTGTTTGATAAGCGCCCCGCTGGTAGCTCCACCAAGTACGCCATGTCGATTCAGAACATTATCGACATTTACCATCACCGTGGCGTTCCTAAATATCGCGACCGCTATCCATCGGCATTCGCCGTTTTCATCGGCAACCTGAAAGGTGGCGTGTCTAAAACGGTCTCTACCGTTTCTCTGGCCCATGCGCTACGCACCCACCCTCACCTGCTTTATGAAGACTTACGCATCCTGGTGGTTGATCTCGATCCGCAGTCTTCGGCAACCATGTTCCTCAACCACACCCGGGCCATTGGCATGGTGGAGGCCACCTCCGCACAGGCCATGCTGCAAAATGTGTCGCGCGAGGAGTTACTCTCAGAATTTATCGTGCCTTCCATTGTGCCGGGCGTAGATGTACTGCCAGCCTCAATTGAAGATGCGTTTATCGCCTCACGCTGGGATGAGTTATGCGCCGAACACCTGCCGGGGCAAAATGTTCACGCTGTGCTGAAAGAGAATGTGATTGATAAACTGCGCAAGGATTACGATTTCATCTTTATCGACAGCGGCCCACACCTTGACGCGTTTCTCAAAAATGCCATCGCCTCAGCCGATCTGCTGTTAACGCCGGTTCCGCCTGCACAGGTCGATTTCCACTCGACGCTGAAATATTTAACCAGACTCCCTGAACTGGTTGAAATTATTAATGAATCCGGCATGAAGTGTAATCTACGGGGCAATATCGGCTTCATGTCAAAACTGTCAAATAAATCCGACCATAAGCTTTGCCATAGCCTGGCAAAAGAGATTTTTGGCGGCGATATGCTCGATGTCGCGTTACCGCGACTGGATGGCTTTGAGCGTTGCGGCGAGTCCTTCGACACCGTTGTCTCGGCAAACCCAGCCACCTATATCGGCAGCAGCGAAGCGTTGAAAAATGCCCGCCACGCCGCTGAAGATTTCGCCCGGGCAGTATTCGACCGCATTGAATTTATCAGAACCAACGGAGTTGTATGATGAGCGCCAAGAGAGTCACCATAGGCCGTACCTTCAAAACCCCTGCGCTGCACGAGGATGATGGCGGACCGTCTCAGGAGCAAATCTTTACTCTCTCCACTGGGCGTCATGTTACTTTTTCGTTGCGCACAATCCCGGCCAATGAGGTCGAAAAAGGAACCTATGTCATTCAGGAGATAAACGGTCGCGATCAGACCTCGCTGACCAGCGAGTCCCTGAAAGACATTACCCGCACGCTCCGCCTGCAACAGTTTTTCCCTTGCATCGGTATTGAGCGGGAAGATGGTGTGGAAATTATTGATGGTTCCCGCAGACGCGCGGCGGCAATTTTGTGCCATACCCCGCTGAAAGTACTGGTCACCACTTCAACGGTGTCTGCCGATGAGGCTCGTAAACTGGCGGCAGATATTCAGACGGCGAAAGAACATAACCTGCGTGAAGTTGGGTTACGCCTGATGGCGCTTAAGGCATCAGGGCTGAATCAGAAACAGATAGCCGCACAGGAAAAACTGTCACCGGCCAAAGTCTCCCGCGCCATGCAGGCGGCCTCCGTTCCGCAGGAGCTGGTTTCACTGTTCCCAGTGCAGTCGGAGCTTCATTTTTCCGATTACAAATTACTGGCTGCGGTAGACGAAAGTCTCGCCGAGAAAAATGTCGAACTGAGCACGCTGATCGAACAAATTTCAGAAGATATTGATCTTATTCTGAGCGAAGGTGGCCTTGCGGAAGATGAGATTAAAAATAAGCTGCTGAAGCTTATTCAGAAAAAATCGTCTTTGCTGATCTCGCTGCCTAAAAAAGAGAAAGCGAAGGTCGTTTCGCTGTGGGCTTTTGATGACAAAGACCGATACGCGCGTAAACGCGTTAATGGCCGAACAATCTCTTTTGAATTTAATCGTCTGACAAAAGAAGTTATGGACGAGTTGGAGCAGTCAATTAATGACGTACTCGCCAGACATCTTGAGTAGGTGTTTTCGCGCGGACATCATGAATGTGCGCGGTAATGGCTATTTAGCCCGACGTAGTTTCTTGCCGGATGCGGCGTAAACGCCTTATCCGGCCTACAGATTTATGTAAATGTAAGCGCTTACTTCATGTAATAACCTGATATTGCTGACAATTTCAACAAAAAATATCCCGTTAACATCAGATAATTCAACGAGCTGACGTGCAGGAAAATGAATTACCCTTCACATCAGCTATATCAGCAGTCAAATACCTGATGGTGAAACGAAATACTCAGGCATTACCTATGAATTATAATTGTGCCACAACAGAACTATTCCTGCGATGACAACAAAAAAACCGATAACGCCGAGTAACAAACTGATCGATACCTGATGACTAAACTTAATTTTTCGGTTACTGAACATAATCTCATATCCTTCCATCTTGCTTCTCCTTTTTCTGTGCTGGTTAATAGCAGGTATATATTTTACAGAGCAACATTTATCTACAATACTTTTCTGGGTGAAAAGAAAGTTTTTATCTTATTTCTTAATTATGTTTAATTTCCTTCTCGAAATTAACTTTTTTGTAGTATGCGCACTATCACATACTGACACTCAGCGTAAGAGAAAACCATCAGGATTTGGCCTTAGTTTAACGGCCAGGAGATGTTGAAAATATTGCTAAAGAGGAATGAGCAGCGGAAAAAAATAAAGCCGGTGAACGACAGCATGTATTCACCGGCCCCTTCCAATAGATCGATATAAGACAGAAGGAAATAAACTGTTATATCAATTTACTACTTTAATTACTTAAGTACTTTCACGGTATAACGGCCATCGGCCTGGCGATACGCACCATGAATATCGGTTTCAAAGCCCGGATAATGCGCGCCAATTTCACACAGCATCTGCAGGAACTCCAGTACCGGACGGCTTTCAGCGGTGATCATTTCGCCAGGCATCACCAGCGGTACACCCGGAGGATACGGCAGGATCATATTGGCGTTCACGCGACCGACCATGTCATCCAGATAAACTTCTTCCACTTCGCTATGCAGTTCTTTCTGGAATGCACGATACGGCGTTACCACCATTTCAGGCAGAACTTCGAACGCGCGATACATCAGATCCGGCAAATTATGGTGAGAAATCAGTTTATGAATATTCTGTGCCAGTTCCTGAATACGCATGTCTTCATAGAATTCAGGATCTTCCTGATACAGTGACGGCAGCATGTTTTTCACACGCAGGTTTAAATCAAAGGCGCGTTTGAACTCGGTCAGACCACGCAACAGGCTCAGAGCTTTGGTTTTATCGATACCAATGCTGAAGAGGAAGAGCAGGTTATAAGGACCGGTTTTCTCAACGATAATGCCATGCTCATCAAGGTATTTCGCCACAATGCTCGCTGGAATACCGAAATCGTCCATCGTGCCGTCTTTCGTCATACCCGGCGTCAGCAGAGTGACTTTGATCGGGTCCAGATACATATGCTCGTTGTCAATGTTCTGGAAACCATGCCAGCCGTTGTCAGAATTGAGCGGCCAGCATTCAACCTGGTCAATCTGCTCTGGCTGCCAGACATCAAAGAACCAACCTTCTGATTCACCTTTTAAGCGTTTAATCTCTTTACGGAACCTGATTGCACGATTAATAGAGCCATCAATCAGACGCTTACCGGCATTACCTTTCATCATTGCCGCAGCCGTTTCAGTCGATGCGACAATACCGTAGTGCGGTGAAGTCGTGGTGTGCATCATATAGGCTTCGCTGAACGTCTCTTCGTTGACATCCCCTTTCACATGGATCATGGATGCCTGAGAAAACGCTGCGAGCAATTTATGCGTAGACTGAGTTTCGTAAATCACTTTACCTTCAACACGACCACCGCTCATCCCGCATTTACCTTTGTAAATTGGCGAGAAATTGGTGTAAGGCACCCAGGCGGAATCAAAGTGGATGGATTTTACGTCCAGCGTTTTCTTGATGTAGTCGGTGTTGTACAGCAGGCCGTCATAAGTCGAGTTGGTAATAACAGCATGTACAGGCCAGGTGGCATTCGGAGTTTCTTGCACGCGTTTGGCGATGGTTTCATGCTGAAATTCGCTCTGCGGAATACCGCCTAAAATACCGTAAGCATTACGGGTCGGGCGGAAGTAGATCGGCGTAATATCGCTCATCATCATCAGATGGGTCAGCGATTTGTGGCAGTTACGGTCAATCAGCACAGTGCTGCCCGCCGGAGCGGAATACATACCGACGATTTTGTTAGCGGTTGACGTACCGTTGGTGACCATATAGCTGCGTTCAGCGTTGAACACGCGAGCAATATACTCTTCCGCTTCTTTGTGCGGACCAGAGTGATCCAGCAGAGATCCCAGCTCAGATACCGAGATGGAGATGTCTGATTTCATGGTGTTTGCACCAAAGAAGTCATAGAAAATGCTACCGACAGGGCTTTTCAGGAATGCCGTACCGCTCATATGACCAGGGGTACAGAATGTGTACTTACCTTCACGAACATATTTGAACAGGGCTTTGGTCAGTGGCGGCAGAATGGTATCGATATATTCGTCAGTATTTTGCTTGATTTTTAAGGCGATATCTTCTGCCGCGCCCAGCGCGTATTCGAAGAAACGCACCTGCATACGCAGCTCGTTAAGGCTGACATCCAGGGTAGAGTGAGTATTTGCAAACGCATACAGTGGCATGTACTCATTCATGGCGCTGATTTCTTCGCACAGAGCAAGATTGTACTTATCCCAGTCGAAGATCACGCCGCAAAGTTGAGCATTATTTTCAATCAGCTTCAGCAGATCTTCGCGGTCGTTTGGATAGACAACGTGGAAGCCCCGTTTTTCAAGGGCGCAATGCAATTCACGGATAGGCTCTTCTTTAAAGTAAACACCCATCTGATTCATTATCGCGATAACGTTCATATTTATATCTCCTGATAGAGCTGGCTCCTCCCGTCTCGTTGTGGGAGAACGAGAGGAACGCAGAGAAACGAAGGGAATTAGTGGGTGTCTACGCTGCTAACGTCGTCAGCAGCATGTTCGCGCTGGTGCAATTTACGACCGTAAAACATCAGGATTATCAGGCTGACGATAAATGTCCCGGTCAGCTCGAAGGACGTGGCGCCTGACAGAGCGATGAAGCAGAAGACACAACCCAGCACTGAACAAACCAGGCTGGCGCTGTTACGCAGGTTGACGCCTTCGAAACGAATCAGATCAACACAGGAGTAGAAGTAAGGAAGCATGGTTAACAGCACGGCGATCCCGGTTAGCACACCAAACAGGTCAGAAGCTTTACCACCGGTAGAGTTCATCACCGTGATCAACACCATCAGGGCTGTCATTTTCACCGCTGCAAGCAGCAGGCCTTTTTTAGGGATGTTATTACTGTCAACATCACCATAAACTTTCGGGAAGTTGCCGTCGTTTGCCGCACGGACACCCGCCTGGCCAACCAGCATCATCCAGGAACCGAGGGAAGTCAGACAGGCGAAAGCGGTAAAAGCAGAAACCACCGGTGCGGCCCAGCCGCCAAACATCGTCGCGGCGCTAACGGCGAACGGAGCACCAGAAGCAGCCATACGGTCGGCAGGGAACATCCCGGAAAGCACCTGGGTTGCGGCAATATAAACAATACCGGCCATTGCCGTGCCAAGCATGGTTGCCAGCGGAACGGTGCGTTTTGGATTCTTCACCATGCCGCTGCTCACCGCAGCAGATTCAACGCCAACGAAAGCCCACAGGCAGAGCAGAATACTGTTAATCACAGCGCGGCTGTCAGTCGTACCGGAGGTGTTCCAGTTCGCCTGGTAAGTCGCCAGATCAAACCAGTGCCAGCCAATAACAGCAGTCAGCGCGACAGGAATCAGTACCAGTATCAGGCCAATCGTCGTCAAACGACTCACCCAGGTACCGCCAAGCATGTTGACGAACGTAAAGATCCAGACGATAGCAATACAGGCAATGCCGGCTGGAATTGGGCTATTTAATACAGGGAAGAAAGTAGAAAGATAAGAGACTGCGGTAATACCAATAGCAAGGTTACCGATCCAGTTCGCATGGTAATAAAGAACACCGGTCTGGAAACCGAATGCCGGAGATATTTCCCCCGCATAAGCAATTGGACCACCTTGTTGCGGGTTTTTGGTCGCCAGGCGGGCATAAACATAGGCCAGCGACATCGCGCCAATAATAGAGATAATCCATCCCCAGATAGCAATACCACCAATGCTGGCAAGATTCGCGGGTAATAATGCAATCCCGCTGCCCATCATATTACCGGCTACCACGCCAGTACAGGCAAATAGCCCGATCTGTTTGGCAGAACTCATATTTTCAATCTCCTGGATTTAATATTCAAGGCACTAATCAACATGTAAACAACGCTGCAGACTGGCCGACTACAGAAAAGAGTACTAATTCAGGAGAATGAAGTCCTAAAGATAAAATGAATAAACAATAAACGATATATAAATGATGTTTTTTAGAGAACCATAAAGGTTATCTGGATTATCTACGGTTATCATGAAAAGATAAATCTTGTTGAATATCAACAAATTAAAGTAACTTTCTTAAGAATAAAACCGTAGTTCATCTGACTTATGATGGATTACGTAAAATATAAATACGGTGACTGATGACATGAAAAAAACGCCTTATCATATTATTTAAGAAAAAATATGATAAGGCTTCATTTATTCTGCTGAAGAATAATTTTCAAGGTAGGGTACGATGCGGTTTAGTGATGTCTGGAATATTCCGTTTTTAATCCAGTACAGCGTGTTTTCACCAGGACGCAAATTAAATGCGGTAATATAGGCATCAGCAGCAAGACGGTTTTCGCCTTTCATTTCGTAGACTTTTCCCAGCAGGATATAGTTTAGCCAGGAGAGCTCATTTCGGATACCAAGATTAATTGCCTGATACGCCTCCTCCACGTTGCCACGATCTAACAAATCGACAGTTTTAATCTGATAGTAAATCGCTGAATCCTTGATCCCTGGGCTGTTACGAATTTTCTCCATCGAGGCATATAACGTTTTAAGCTGTTTGTCATCAAGCAACTGCTGCGTATGGCGAAAAATATCGATCAATGCTTTTTCAGCATTAACATAGGTAAATTCCGGGGACTGTTTCGCCACGTCTTCGAGGATTTCACTGGCTTTGTTTAGCGATGCAGCATCCCCCTGCATTAACAACTGATGTGCTTCAAAAAAATGTGCCAGAGACTGACTTTTAATGGGTTGATAATGGTTCATCATTTCCGTCATTTTGTCTGACCAGGATAGCGAGAGCGCCGATGATAAATTGCTCAGTAAATCATTCTGGATCGCAACCTCATTAGACCCCGTAATGAAGTAACGTTTATCCAGCATAACCTCGCCGTTCGCATGATCGACCAGGCGGACAGACATAAAACATTGCTGTGCGCGATAGTGACGTTGATTGAGAAACTCCAGCGTTAACGTTTTCCCTGAATTTCCCGAAACATGGCCACTGTAGTTTATTTTGTCATGCACCATATAATTAGAAAATGTGTTAAGCGTGGATGTCACCAGGCTTCCTAAGCCAACGGCATAAAAAAGCTGTAAATTCCAGTTATTACATGCATTTCCATTAACGAGGTGTATATCAATATCAAGTGGATTCAGCAGAAGCTGAGTATTGGTCGTCGTTAAATTAGATTTAATTGCTGTTTTTGCAACCATAAATACACAACTGAGCACGGCTAGTAAAAATATAGCCCAAACGATAACAACACGGAAATGATGATATTTACGCGGCTGATTATCCGTTAATTGAGGTGCGGTAATGGTGGGGGCATTGGTCGGTGGCGGAGTATCAGACATAATATCGGATTGTTCAGGCGTCAATTCCATTTCTTCAGCACACCATATTACCGGCGCGGTGAGTTTATATCCACGCTTGGGGATAGTAACGATATATTCATTATTTTCATCATCATCGCCATTTTTTAATGACTTGCGTAATTCAGAAATAGATTGTGTTACAACGTGGCTGGTAACGATATTACGCTTCCACACATGGTCAATCAACTCATCGCGCGTAAGCACCTCTCCGGGGTGATGAGCAAGAAAAACCAGAAGATCGATTAATCGCGGTTCGAGTGTTGTCCGCCGCCCGTTGCAGCTGATTTGATTAACATCGGGACTGACTAACCATTCGCCCACTCGAACGACAGGTTGCTGCATAAAATTAGCTCCAAAAAACGGCTTGTTATATGCAGATATTAACACCCTCTTCAATTGTTGCATCTGTTTCCATATTATTAACCATAAAATAAGTTAAATCTGTAGCAAAAATAAACCAACTTAAGATATTTAATGAGATTAACTCAGGTGTTTACCCTGGCTAATATAAAGGCATTTATATTAATCCTATATAAATAGATTAAGCCTACTACTAAAAATTAACCAGTCCAAACCAGGAGTAGTAACGAGAAAAACAGGAATAGTAATCGTAGTTATCGACAACGATGGCAGATATAACACCCTGGTAGGGTGCTATATCTGATGTGCATCGGGGATAATCAAAGATCATTAATCGGTAATTTAAAGAAGGCGATCATTTCCTGTAATTGTCTGACCTGATCATGCAGACTCAGTGCGATGGTTTCCGATTCGCCGACCAATATGCTATTACGCTGCGTCACGTTATCCATTTCAGTCAGTGCATACGCAACCTGCTGAATTCCCTTGCTCTGCTCTTCAGACGCCTGTGAGATATCATTCATAATGCTGTTGACATCATAAATGGCATCTACCATTTCATTAATCGTCTTACCCGCATTGGAAGCCAGCGCATTGCCTGTATTAACATGTTCAACGGCTGTGGTTATCAATTCATTGATTTCTTTTGCCGCACTGGCGCTGTTTTGAGCCAGATGCCGTACTTCACTGGCAACGACAGCAAATCCACGTCCATGATCTCCGGCTCTTGCCGCTTCAACAGCAGCATTAAGCGCCAGGATATATGTCTGGCGAGCGATGTCATCCACAACTTTGTTAATTTCCGATATCTTTTTAACACTTTGCTCAATAGTACGGATGGTTTCCGTAACCGCCTGCGCCGCCGTCAGCCCTTCCTGTGCCGTCGTATTTGCCGCGCTGGCAAATTCATTCGCTTTTTTTGCGTTGTCAGCATTATGCGCGACTGTCGTACTAATCTCTTCCATATTGGCAGCCGTAAGCTGTAATGCCCCCGCCTGCTCCTCTGTACGAGTTGACAGGTCGCTGTTGCCATGCGCCATTTCATCAGTACTGTCACTGATTAATTCAATTGAACTTTTAAACGTTGTAAGGATTTCGCTTAAATTGAGCCGCATAGTATCCAGTTGCTCAATAACTTCGCCAATTTCGTTTTTCTGACCGATGTCTAAGGTATGGTTAAGTTCGCCATTAGAAATTAAAGAAAAGCATTCTTTAATGTATTCAAATCGTGAGAATACTTTATTTTTTAACCATAGCCAGCCAACAACCGATAATATTATCCAAAAACCGAAAGAGAATATACTAACATAATAAGAGTCAGTTAACAGACAGTTAATAATATCCTTAGCTTCAGGCTCATCATATTTATAGACATAATCATCCAGAGCATTTTCCTGAATAACAAAATTATCGACCTCTTTTTGCACTTCACTCAGTCGACCCGAACTAAACGCCTTTTCAACATTTGCAAAAGCATTACTGACTGCCTGAGTGGATTTCGAACCAACTTTAGCATCATCAGAAATTACATTCAGATACTCATGGAAATAATTTTTAGCAGATTCCATGTTATGCATGGATTTACTATTGTCACGGTAATCCCATTCTTCAAAGACAAGTTCAAGCGCTTGCCGTGTCTTTGACAATTTATTGATCTGATCTAAACCTGTCGTTAGCCTGAAAACGTTATTCTTAATCTCAATAAAATGATATAATGTTATAATATTTGACATAGTGAAGAGCAAAACAACAAAAGAAACGGCAATAATAAAAGTTGTTTTTAGAGATAATGAGTCAGGTAAGAACCTGAGCTTCTCGCTGATTTTTGATGAAAAAATCATTATTCACCTGACCTGTAAGCATGAAAATTACTAAAGCAACATTTTAGTCAACTGATATTTCTGCTGTACGCTCAACCAATTGCATTTCTTCACTGTTAAGCAATTTTTCAATATCTACGAGAATAAGCATTCTGGAATCAAGCGTACCTAAGCCAAGCAAGTAATCCGTAGCTAATTTTGCGCCACTAAAATCAGGTGCCGGGCGAATTTGTTCGGGTGACAAGGAGAGCACATCAGAGACACCATCGACCACTATCCCAACTATTTTATTAGAAAAACTTAACACGATAACGACTGTGTTTTCATCAAATGCGACAGTGTCGAGATGAAATTTAACGCGAAAGTCAACTACAGGTACAATAACGCCGCGAAGGTTTGTCACACCGGCAATAAAATCAGGGGTATTCGCAATGCGTGTAACACGTTCATAGCCGCGAATTTCCTGAACCTTTAATATCTCGATCCCATACTCTTCTTGTCCAAGAGTAAAAATTAAATATTCATTACCGACATTTTCTTTTGCCGACTGCTTATCGTTATCTGTGAGTTTCATAATGTATTCCTTAATTGAGAACCTTGCCGGAATCCACTATTGCAGGCGTTATTGCTGTTCTGGAATAAAGCGCAGCAACATCCAGGATCATAGCTACGCTGCCGTCCCCCAGAATAGTGGCAGCAGCAATTCCCGGCACCTTACGATAGTTTTGTTCGAGATTTTTGACGACAACCTGATGCTGACCAATCAGTTGATCAACCAGTAGCGCATAACGAACGCCAGCACTTTGCACGACGACCGCAATACCTTCATTTACACTCTGTAAATCACTCTGGATACCGAAAAGATTATTCAGCTCTATGAGGGCCAGATATTCCTCTCTGACTTTCAATACCAGCTCACCGCCGGACATTCTGTTTAACGGCATTTCCAGTAACATCAGCGATTCCATCACTGCGCCAAGCGGAAGAACATAAATTTCTGACCCAACGCGTACAGACATACCGTCCAGAATTGCCAGCGTCAGAGGTAATATTATCCGGATAGTGGTTCCACGCCCCTGCTCTGAATGGATTGTCACATGGCCGCCCATATCCTGAATGTTTCGTTTCACGACATCCATACCAACACCACGACCGGAGACATCGGTAACTTTCTCTGCGGTGGAGAAACCCGCTGCAAAAATGAGCATCCAGACTTCTTCATCGCTGGGGTTATCACTAATAGCGACGCCCTGCGCATGAGCGCGATTAAGGATTTTTTCTCTGTTGAGGCCGGCGCCATCATCCACGACTTCGATAACAATATTACCGCCGTGGTGCTCTGCCGATAGCGTCAGGCTACCGGTAGCAGGTTTACCATTAGCGAGCCTGACATCAATCGGCTCAATACCGTGATCCAGACTATTACGTACCAGATGTGTAAGAGGGTCGATAATGCGTTCGATTAAACTTTTATCCAGTTCAGCAGAACCGCCCCACAGCGTCAGTTCTACCTGTTTATTTAATTTATTAGCAAGATCATGAACTAAACGCGGAAAACGGCTGAAGACATATTCCATCGGCATCATACGGATCGACATCACCGATGCCTGCAAATCCCGTGCATTACGTTCGAGTTGCGCAATACTGTTAATCAGCGAATCGTACTGAGCAGGATCCAGCCCCGCAGATAACTGTGTAAGCATGGTCTGGGTGATAATAAGTTCACCGACCTGGTTAATTATCTGATCTACTTTTTCTACGGCGACACGAATACTACCGGATTCAGTACCTTGTTTACGGGATTCGCTGGCACCACGCAGTTTTCTTGCTGGCGCAGCGCCAGTCGGGGAACTGGCTGTTGCAGAAAATCCACTATCGTTTGTTTCTCCCGCAACACCGCCTGTATCCGGACAGGTATTTTCTACAAAATCGTCATCACAAACATCAATTGTGATTTGTTCTGGTTCCAGAATAAAACATAATACCGCCAGAATATCATCCGCAGCGGTAGTGGTAAACATACGAGCCTGCAGGCTGCTTTTCTCAATTTTAAGATCCTGCAACTCGCCAAGATTTTTAAGTTCCTCAACAAGAGGTTCGAAATCCTTTTCTCCCAGATCCCTGAGGGTAATCTTTAAAATATCTTCTCCCGTTCCTGTATCTTTTTTACTTTCTTTTATCGGCTCGGACTGAGTGTTGTTATTAACAGTGCCCTCCCTGGATTCCAGGGCCATCTGTCTCAGTGCCTCGCAAATATACCGGTAGCTGTCCTCATCCGGCGAGCGGGAAGATTTATATGCATCAAGTTGATCCTGCATAATATCCTTACTTTCTAAAAAAAGATTAATGATGCCTTCATTGAGCTGGAGTTTTCCGCTGCGGGCATCATCCAGAATATTTTCCAGAATATGCGTTGTTTCCTGCAATATGGTAAAACCAAATGTCCCCGCGCCGCCTTTAATCGAATGAGCGGCTCGGAAGATAGCGTTCAGGCTTTCCTTATCAGGCGTTCGCGGATTAAGCTCAAGCAAATGCCCTTCCATATCTGCCAATAGCTCATCGGCTTCATCAAAGAAAGTCTGATAAAAATCGCTGATATCCATCTTATTTCGTCTTCTCCTGAACAGGAATTTCGGACGCGGGGTGTAACGGCGGGTTAGCGGTGCCAAGTGTGCTGGATGGCGCAATATCAGGTGTACTGGATAGTGCAATACCAGGTTTGCTGGATGGCGCAATATCAGGTTTACTGGATGGCGCAATATCAGGT
>NZ_VATT01000054.1:13572-32052 GCF_005781225.1 Escherichia sp. E4736
TCAGGTTTGCTGGATGGCGCAGAGAGTTTTTGTTCTGTCACATCACTGTTAAGCAACTTATCCTCGTTCATAATTTCTTGTTCTTTCTCTTCACTCAGCACGAGGATACTGATGCGACGGTTGACGGGATCGTCTTTCGCTGTACCGGTCTGATTCATACTGTCAGCATCACCGATAACCTGTAAGAATTTGCCAACTTCCAGACCATGATTAATAAGTATTCTTCTCGCCGCGTTAGCACGATCAACGGAAAGTTCCCAGTTGCTATAGCCTGCGTCGCCGCCGGCATAAGGCAACGAATCAGTATGTCCGGTTACCATTATGTGATTCGGTAATTGGTTCAAAACAGGCACTAATGCCTCCAGAATTCCGACCATATAGGTTTCCGGTGTCCAGCTACCAACTTTAAACATCGGGCGTTCCTGGCTGTCCGTTATCTGTATCAACAGTCCATTCGGGGTCAACGATAAACGTAAATTTGAACGGAATTTGTTCAGACGGGCATCCGTCTTCATGATGTCGTGCAGCTTTGACTCTGCATGCTTCAGCGTTTTATTTCCCGAATAGAAATGATCTTCCTGCTTTTGCAAAACAGTTTTCTGAACTTCCCCATTCTGATGAACAACATCCTCGCCACCGCCGGGAATAATACTTTGGCTCTGAGTATCTTTGTCGCCATGTTCGGCCATAGGTACGCCGATGGGGATTTTGAAATACTCTGCAAGCTGATGACGCTGCTCTGGCGTGGAGGAAGAAACCAGCCACATAACCAAAAAAAAGGACATCATGGCAGTCATAAAATCGGCATAAGCGATTTTCCACGAACCACCATGTAAACCTTCTTTTTTATTACCTGAGCGTCTTACAACAACAATGTTGCCGGTCCCGTTGTTCTTCATGGGGCCTCACCTGTGGAAGAATTATTGGCCGAATATTTCGCCTGGCGAACATGTTCCTCAAGCTCGGCAAAGCCCGGACGTTCGCTGGTAAAGAGGGTTTTTCGACCGAACTCAACCGCAATTTGCGGCGCAGAACCATGAATACATGACAGCAACGTAGTTTTAATACACTGAAGCATTTTTATTTGCTCGGCACTTTTCTGCCGTAACAGAGACGCCAGCGGAAGCACCAAACCATAGGCCAGTAGGATCCCTAAAAAGGTTCCCACCATCGCATGGGCTATCAAAGCACCAAGTTCAGCGGCGGGTTTATCTACTGCGCTAAGGGCGTTTACGACCCCCATAACGGCCGCCACAATACCGAATGCCGGTAAAGCATCACCTGCAGTCTGCAAACTGTGAACCGTTGTTTCATATTCCATTTCGCAGGTTTCAATTTCCTCATCCATTAAAGATTCCATTTCAAAGGCGTTCATACTGCCACTGATCATCAGTCGCAGGTAATCAACCATAAAATTCATCACGCTTTTATCTTTCAATAAGCGTGGATAAGAAGAAAAAATATCACTACTTTCAGGATCTTCAATATCATTTTCCAGTGACATTAGCCCTTTTTGACGTCCTTTACTTAGCAGTAAAAACATCATGGCCAGTAAATCCATGTACATTTCTTTTGAGTAAAGTGCCTTAGCCCGGAATAAGACAGGAAATGTTTTTATAGTTGAACGAATAGCCTTGCCATTATTACCAACGATAAATGCACCCAGACCTGCGCCAGCGATAATCAAAAATTCGGTTGGCTGATATAATGACATCAGATATCCTCCGGCGAGGACATAACCACCAAACACAGTCACAAAAACTACAAAATATCCTAATAAAACAAGCATGTTCGCTCCTTACCATCGGTCATGCCTGGTATAAAAAAGGCTGACAGAGATGTTCACTACGATGAAAAACTACCGAACATCCCGACGGCAGCGTAAACAACGACAAAGAGAAATCTCTATCGTGATAATAAAATCACGAAGGCGAATGCTCATGGTTGCATATCTGTACAGGAGGTACGACAATCACATATTAGATAATAATATCTGTAACTGAATGACCAACCTCAGGACATCAAGTTATTGCAGATTAATATCTGCATGCATTTCAAGCCTTGCTCTTAATCTTTTGATTGTCTGACTGTGTAATTGGCTGATGCGTGTTTCTGTCACAGATAACAAGAGGCCAATCTCTTTCATATTAAGATCCTGCTGATAATACAGATTTAATAGAAACTGCTCTCGCTCGGGTAACTTCTGAATTTCTTCACTAATTTTCTGCATAAGATCTTTACGCAGAATATCGTTTAAAGGATTTTCCTCATCAGTTTGAAATTCAGAAAGTTCGAACCCTTCAACCCCATCTTCCATCAGCTCATCAAGCGAACATATCAGGCTTGAGTTTGTTTCCTGTAAAACAGTCTGGTAATCCTGCAGCGACATTTCCAGTTCCGCTGCGACTTCTTGTTCTGTCGCTGCATTGCCGGTTCGCTGTTCCACGCGAGCTATCGCTGCGCTAACTTCACGCGATTTTCGCCTTATGCGGCGCGGCGCCCAGTCATTTTCACGCAGTTCATCAATGAATGCCCAGCGAACACGCTGCGCCAGAAAAACTTTCAGTTTCACCCCCATACTGGGATCAAACTGATCGACTGCGTTCATCACTGCTATTGCACCAGCCTGCATCAGGTCATCCAGTTCAACCCCGGCAGGGAGTCGAGCTTGCAATTTAAGGGCTTCGTGGCGGACCAATCCGCCAAATTGCGCCCATAAATCACTCTTATTATATGTTACAGCCAGATTATATAACCCCTTCACTTTACCATATTCCGTATTATTACAATGAAGGCTTATTATTCGGCATTCCCGGGTAATCACATAGCCTGATAAAAGCGATTAAAGTGAAACATATCAGGACTTCAATAATCAAAGGTAAATTCATCTTTTATATACCTAATAATTATCCTGATATGTATCTTACTATTATTTTAATTTAGAATGATTCCCACTCATCATCTGACTGAATTGGTGTTTTTTTCGATACATCAGGTAATACATGTTTTCTGGTTTGTTTTTTAACATTCCAGGAACGTTTATCTTTTTCTTCTTCGACAACAAAAGAAGAAACCATATTATCCAATTCCCCGGCATTCGTTTCGACATCACTGGTGGTTTTAGCGGCCTGCTCTACCATCGCAGCATTTTGTTGCGTAACCAGATCCATTTCATTGATTGCCTGCGCAATCTGGCTTATGCCGATACTTTGCTCATCAGAAGCTGAGGTAATTTCTGCCATGATATCAGTAACCTGAATGACAGATTTGACGATCTCCTTCATCGATTCCCCGGCGACAACCATCTCCTGAGAACCGGTATTCATGTTGGCGACACAAGTATTAATCAGCAAACGAATCTCTTTTGCTGCATCTGCGCTACGTTTAGCCAGGTTGCGAACTTCACCGGCAACAACGGCAAACCCGCGCCCCTGTTCACCTGCACGCGCCGCTTCTACTGCCGCGTTCAACGCCAGAATATTGGTCTGATTAGCAATGCTGTCGATAACGCCGTTGATATCTGCAATCTGGCGGGAACTGTCTGATATTTCACGCATAATTCCGTCAAGATTACTCATCACATCACCGCCGTTGCGTGCGCTAATGCTGGCGCTTTCTGCAAGTTGTCTGGCGCTGTGGGCGTTATCGGCGTTCTGACGAACGGTGATTTTTAGCTCTTCCATACTGGCAGCAGTTTGCTGCAGTGCAGAAGCCTGTTCTTCCGTGCGTGATGACAAGTCATTGTTGCTACTAGCAATTTCATGAACATTATGGTAAATCTGCTTCACGCCGCCACGGATGCCATTAACCGTTTCCGTCAGCGACAAACGCATTTTTTCAACTTCAGCCAGCATTAAGCCGATTTCATTCAGATTACCAATTTTTGTCTGATGGCTCAGGTCACCGCTGGCTATTGCCCTGAACGCCTCTTTTGCCATCTCAAGTCGTTGAAAAAGATTGCGTTTCAACCAGATCCGCGAAACTAAAAATATTACAAAGCCCAGCAATAGCGTAATCACCGAGATGGTGGTTATTCTTTGCGTTTCTATGTCTGACTCGACATTAAATTTGTTGGTAACACGAGCGGCTTCGTCCAGATAAGCGTCAATACTAGTGCGTAATGCATGTTGCACGTCCATATCGTCAGCAACGATATTGCCTGGATAATCTTCCGGATGCGTGATGAATCCCATTTTATTGGTTTCTCTGTCCAGAGCATCCTCAAAGCTTTTTTTGACAACCAGCGCCCGGTTATGTTCTTCCTGGGTGGTGAACGGCTTATCCATAAACTGGCTGATTAGCTTACGTGATTTATTTAACACATCACGATAAGTATCTATTTCATCCTGAGTAATTTCTTGTTTGGTAATATTGTGCATCATCAGCGAATTAATTCCGCTGAAACTGTCAAGCGTATAGATAGCCGCCATCATCAGAGATTCATTCTTATCCAGAGATAAGATGGCTCTGTCAAAATTCCTTGATGCGTTATTTGAGTTCACATAACTCAAACCGGATACCAACACGAGAAATAAGATGAACATACCCAGCAGGATATTCATCCAGGTCGAAATATTAAAGTGTTTTAACATGATTTCTTAACCAAAGTAAAAAATACCCTACTGGTAAGTGATTACCCTAATAATAGATATATTTCCCCTTCCCTGAATCAGGTCAGGGTTCAATATTTACCCAAGCGTTTTGAATATAGAAAGCTGCTGCATTGCCTGAAAAACGCTCATGGATGAATTTAAAGCAAATTCAGACATTTTCGATTCAGATAATACGCTGATCATGGTGTCCCAGTCAGAACCGGTTGATTCCTGCAGTCGACTCTGTACGGTAATCGCCTGAGTATCAGCACTGCTTCCCAGCGTTTCCAGCTGTTGCAGACTTGAGCCTACACGCGCCTGGATTTTTCCCAGGTTATCAATGGCTTTATGTACATCAGTATTGGTTTGCCCAATGGTTGCTTCAAACGTTTTACGTTCAGCGTCGTTCGGGTTTTCCGGCAGATTATTTAACGCGTCAATGGTCTTCTGTAAGGATTGCAGGATATTATCGCCCGTTACCGCATCAGTCGGGAAAAGCGCATCACCTGTCGTACCGGTCTGCATTTCCGTACTGTCTGACACATTCTGTGTCATTGGCGTCGTACCGCCAACGTAGGTGCCATCGGCCTGAAACGGTGCAGCACCTGTTTTATAGCCCGCAAAAATGTACTGTCCATCGCTGTTTTTGCTGTTCGCCAGGTCGAGCAAACGGCTGCGGATCCCGGATAATTCTGTCGCCAGCGCTTCGCGGTCCGCTTTGCTGTACGTTTCAGATCCCGCCTGAACAATTTTGCCAGCAAGGTCTTCGGTCAGTAAGCCGGATATAGACGTCAGCGTGTTATCTTCCTGCCCGAGGGCATCCTGAGCATATTTTCTTGCAGTATCAAACTCGCCCAGACGTGAAAGCGCATTTTGATACATCACCGCCTGTGATGCCTGACCTGGATCGTCAGACGGTTTCAACAGAGTCTGACCGGCAGAAAGGCGCACGGAGAGATCGTTATAATTGGTCATGGCTTTAGACATACTGTCTAACTGACGCTGATACATAAAACTGGTGCTAAGGCGCATAGCGATTATCTCAAAATAGAATATGTCAGTGACGTATTATTTAAGGCTTAACAGTGTGTCAAAAAGACTGTTAGCTGTTTTAAGCACTTCGGCATTGGCCTGATAATATTGAGAAAACATCTGTAAGTTGACGTATTCCTCATTCATATCTACCCCTGAAACCGCCTGCTGTTGCATTGCCCACTGGTCGCAGGCTTTTCCGGCGGTATCCTGTTCTGCCTGAAGGGTGCTGACCGTCGATCCCACAGAACTTACCAGGTTGGCATAAGCACCGGTCAGGGTCATATCTCCGACAATCTTTTCATCCTTAAGACCGAGCAGTATCGCAATATTTTTGTTGTTGCTTTGGTCTGTCACATCTTGCGAGTCGGAGGCAGCAATTCCATCGCCATCGGTAATCGCCACTTTAATGCTATCTGCCGCGCCGGAAGCAGGATTCAGCGTAAAGCTGTCACCATCATTGGGTGTACCTGTCGGTGTCACGGTGATGCCGTCAAATGAGAGTGAACCACCAGGATTAACGGTTGGCGTAACGGCTTTACCCTCGCTGTTTTTCACTTCCCAGGCATTAGATGTGCCATTCCAGGTGATAGTATAATCTTCGGCATTAACCGCTGAGGCGTTATCTATGGTCACTCCCAGGGAAGCACTGCCGCTATTAGAGTTATAGCCTGTTGCCTGCGGAGCATCGAGACTGAAAATATCGCCACCGTGATTACCGTTATGATCATAGCCACCTTTATTGACCTCATTAAATCTCGACGCCATTTTCAGCGCTAACTGATTAAGCTGATTACGGGCATCGACCAGATCGGTATTACGGAATTTAAACAAACCGCCGAGATTACCTGTCGTGGCATTTTCATCCAGCAACTGGGGATTACCGGTGGCATCGATGTAAGCAACCTGCATCTGAGACGGATTTTTATCTGACGGAGTCGCTTTTAAATTGTAAGACTTACTGCCATTGACCAGTGACATGCCGTTTTGCATTGAGACATTCACACTGCCCGTGTCTTTATTTTCCGTGACATTAATGCCGATCTGCGTACTCAGTTTATTTAACAGTTGATCGCGTTTATCGAGTAAATCGGAAGGCATTCCGCCCGTCTGGCCATGAATCTTGTCGATCTCCGCATTCAGATTTGCTAACTGAGTGGTACAGGAGTTGATATCTTCAACGCTTTGACTGATTTGCGTGTTGGTATTTTTATCAAGGCCATTCAGAGTCTTGCTGTTAGAACGATACTGATTCGCCAGCGCTTCAAATTGCGACAATACACCCTGACGCGCAGCAGGATCGAGCGGGTTATCACTGACCGCTTCCATTGCCGTAAACATATTGCCAAGCGTCGTGGAGATGTTATTGGTATCATCCCCTAACATGTCATCAATCTGGCTGACCTGCTGGTAACGGCCCTGCATGGTGGTAAATTCTGTTGTTGCACCACGTACCTGATTATTCAGGAATCCGTCATACATGCGCTGAACGTCATCCACGGCGACACCATAACCAAAAAAACCATAATTAGTAGACTGGCCGCCCGCTTCTCCAAGCATAATGTTTTGACGGCTATACCCTGCCGTTACGGCATTCGTCAGGTTGTTTCCGACGACGTTAAGGGCACACTGCGCCGCGCTTAATCCATTCTGAGCCAGATATAATAAATTCATAAAGTACCCGCCATGTCGACGCTGATTGAAATCTTTAGGTTATAAAAACGCTGCTTTACTAATAAATCGGCCTGAGTGAAATTCCCTAAAGACTGTATTTAAAATATTGATGAAAGGTCCGTGTTATAGGCATTCACAGCATGCTCAGCCCGACCTTTAACTTGTTGAATAATGTTAATTAATTTATGTGCGTATGCAGGATCGGTAGCATAACCGGCTGACTGAAGCGCTTTTGCCGCCGCCTCTGGTTTTACGGCATTGCAGACATGTCGGTAACGCGGGTTATTAACCAGTAATGACGCGTAATCCTCCAGCGCCGCTGTATAAGACGGATAAACCTTAAATCGCGCTTTGGTCTTATTCGCCACCCCATGTTTATATTCGGTAGTGGTTATTTCCGTCGTTTCACCGTGCCAGTCAGATGCGGCTTTTATGCCAAACAGGTTATGGCTGGGTTTGCCGCTTTGTGTTGGGATTTCACGATTTCCCCAGCCTGATTCAAGCGCGGCCTGCGCAATAATAAGCTGATGCGGGATCCCACTTTTGCGGGCAACGGCCAGAGCAGGTTGCAGCAGGCGTGAAATAAAACCGCCCCCTTCCCGTAGTGCCGTTTCGGGTAGCTCCCGAACAGAACGAGGCACTAATTGCGATAGCGAGAAAGAATGCGCCGGTAAATGAGGCAGCGCCGCATTAAAATGCGACGTGGACGGGACATACGGCTGAGAAGTGGCGGTCTGCGGATGAACACCACCGCCCATCTGGGCGACCATCTGATCCGCAAAGCCAAGTTTCCCCGTTTGCGCGATGTTCTGCGAAATTTGCTGATCGAACATCGAAGTAAACATCGAGGACTGTTGTGAATCCATCGCCCCGCTTCCCAACGAGGCATCGCGCATACTCTTCAGCATCATCTGTACAAACAACCCTTCGAGTTGTTGTGCCGCGGCTCTCAGACCGTTTGCCGAATTACTTTTTACGTCCCGCTTAAGCCCGTCAAGGCTATGTTCATCAAATGCGGCACCATTAGATATCATTGACAGGCTGTTCATTAATTGATCTCCAGGCGTGCGTGCAGGCAACCGGCGTCATTCATCGCTTGCAGGATCGCCATCAAATCATTCGGCGTCGCACCGAGACTGTTCAGCGCCCGTACTACATGGCTTAAATCGGCACTGGTGCTGACGCGTTGCAAAGAACCGCCCTGCTCACGAACAGAGACTTGAGTTTGCGGCACAACTACCGTCTGTCCGCCAGCCAATGGCGTGTCCGGTTGACTCACCTGACTGGAATGGGCGATATCCACGCTCAGATCTCCCTGGGCAACAGCACAGGTATCAAGCGTGACATGGCGGTTTATGACCACCGACCCGGTACGCGAGTTAATAATGACGCGAGCATCTCCGGAACCAACATTCAGTGACAAATCCATCACCGCAGCCAGAAAACGGACTCTGGCAGCCTCGCCATTTGGCGCATACAGTTTTACTGTCCGCGCATCTTCAGCCACAGCTGCGGAATAGAAACGGCGATTAATGGTGTCGCTAATCTTCTGGGCAACAGAGAAATCACTCGCGTTAAGCAACAGTTTTAACGGGCGCTGGTTGGCGTAATCCATCGGTACTTCACGTTCAACGGTTGCGCCGTCGGTAATACGTGCGCCGTTGAGCTGATTCACCTGTACGCTGCTTCCGCGGCTCTGAGCTCCGGCGCCGGAAACCAGCAAATTGCCCTGCGCCAGCGCATAGATCTGATTATCCGCGCCTTTCAGCGGCGTCATCAGCAATGTGCCGCCACGCAAACTTTTGGCGTTACCCATAGACGAGACGACCACATCGAATTTTTCACCCGCACGGGCAAAAGGCGGCAGTTCTGCCGTTACCATTACTGCAGCAACGTTTTTCAACTGCATACTCGACCCAGGCGGGACGGTGATCCCCAGCTGCGAAAGCATGTTGTTTAGCGTCTGCGTCGTAAACGGTGTTTGCATGGTCTGGTCGCCTGTACCATCCAGACCAACGACCAGACCGTACCCCATCAGAGAGTTACCACGCACACCTGACAACGAAGCCAAATCGCGGATACGCTCTGCCCTGACCGACAGGGAGAGCATAATTAACAATAACAGGCCGGTCAGACGGGTAAATTTATGCCAAAAATAACGATTCATCACCGACACCTTTAGAACGGAGAAAGATTCAGGAACAGACGCTGTAACCAGCCCATTTGTTCGGCTTCGTTGATATAACCGTTACCAACATATTCGATACGCGCATCGGCAACCTGCGTGGAAACCACTGTATTGCTACCACTGATTGTCCGTGGGTTAACCACACCGGTGAAACGGATAAACTCAGTCCCCTGGTTTATCGCTATTTGCTTTTCCCCGACCACGCGCAGGTTGCCGTTAGCGAGGACATCGCTGACCGTGACGGTGAGCGTACCGCTGAAAGTATTTCGAGCAGCCGCACCGCCTTTACCCGAGAATTCATTTTTACCGCTGATCTCCGTATTAGCCCGATCGCCACCAAACAATCCTTCGATAAAGTGCGGGATTGTCTTGAATGAAAGCCCTGTCGAACCGCCATGAGAAGCATTGGCAGACGAACTTTTGCTGGCGCTGACATTTTCCTGCAACACGATGGTCAATGTATCACCCACATTTCTTGGGCGACGATCTTCAAACATCGGCTGAAAGCCATAGTTCATCGTGCCGCCAGGCTGAAAAATCGCGCCATTATTAGCAGGCTGATACGGGATCTGCGGCGTCACAGATGTTGCACCTTCGACCAACGGTTTATGAGGGATATACGCGCATCCTGAAAGAAGCGCGACCAGGGCAACATGCGTTAACAGACGCCGCAGTAAGCGGCCAGAATCTATCGGATAGGTCATAACGATCACATAATAAAAAAAAGCCGCGAAACCACCTGCGGCTCAAAGGCACAAATCAAAGCTGCGTTAAACGCTGCAGCATCTGGTCCGAAGTAGAGACAGCTTTGCTGTTAATCTCATAGGCACGCTGAGTCTGAATCATGTTGACCAGTTCCTCGGCCACGTTGACGTTCGACGTTTCCACGTAGCCCTGTCGCAGCGTACCTGCGCCATTCTGACCAGGTGTTGTTTCATTCGGTGCACCGGAAGATTGCGTCTCCCGGTACAGGTTTTCACCAATGCTTTCCAGACCGGTATCATTGATAAAAGTACTCAGGGTAAGCTGCCCAACCTGTTGTGGCTGCGCCTGCCCGGCAATGGTGACGCTGACAATACCGTCGTTGCCGATGGTGATAGATTTTGCATCCTGCGGTACGTTTATCGCCGGCTGAACCGGATAACCGCTGGAAGTCACCAGTTGACCGTTCTGATCAAGCTGGAACGAACCATCACGGGTATACGCTGTGGTGCCATCCGGCATCATAACTTGCAGGAATCCATCCCCTTCAATAGCCACATCTTTCGAGTTGTTGGTCTGGGCCAGGCTGCCCTGGCTATGAATTCGCTCAGTGGCCACCGGTCTTACCCCTGTTCCTAACTGTAAACCGGAAGGAATAGTGGTTTGTTCAGATGACTGAGCGCCCGGCTGGCGTAGCGTCTGGTACAACAGATCTTCAAATACAGCTCGCTGACGTTTAAAACCATTGGTACTTACGTTAGCCAGGTTGTTGGATATAACATCCATATTGGTCTGTTGTGCTTCCAGGCCCGTTTTTGCAATCCACAGGGAACGGATCATGCGTTATTACTCCTTACCAGTGATTAGCTGGCGCTCAATAACTGATTAGCGTTACGTTCATTGTCATCAACGGTTGTGATGACCTTCATATTCATTTCAAAGCTGCGCGCGGTGGTGATCATGTTCACCATTGAATTGACGGGGCTGACATTGCTGCCTTCCAGCATCCCCGGCATAAGCTGCAGACTCGTATCCGCCGCCAGCGAACTGGCATCACGGGTATGGAATACACCGTCATCGCCGTGCTGTAGTTCGCCTGGTAGCGCATTGACAATCTTGATGCGCCCGGTTTGCGCTACGGCTGACGGTTCTTCACCGGCACCCAACGCAGAAATGGTGCCGTCTGGCGCGATAGTTAACTTTGCCTGAGTAGGTACGGTCAGCGGACCACCATCGCCCATCAGTGGCAGACCACGGACTTGCAGTTGCCCGTCCGCCGTCATCTGGATATTGCCGTTTTTGGTGTAACCTTCGGTACCATCCGGCAGTTGTACTGCCAGCCACCCTTCTTTTGGCAGCGCGACATCCAGCGTGCGGTCGGTTTTTTCGACTGTTCCCGAGGAGTAGTCACTACCAGGAGTCGATTCGGTCACCAGCGTGCGGGTCGCCATTGACGGGCCGTCTACCGGAACGGCACGATAAGCGGCAATCTGTGCGCGAAACCCCGGCGTCGAGGCATTAGCCAGGTTATCAGACACCACGGCCTGGCGATCGAGGGCCGCCGTTGCGGCCCCCATAGCGGTATATATCGCGTGATCCATGTTTTGCTATTAACCCAGGTTAACCAGCGTTTGCAGGACTTCAGACTGTGTTTTGATGGTCTGAGAGTTGGACTGATAGTTGCGTTGGTAGACGATCATGTTGACCATCTCTTTACTCAGATCCACGTTTGAGGCTTCCAGTGCGTTACCGCGCAGCGTACCGAGGTTCCCGGTATCAGAAATCCCAACGACCGGCTGGCCGGATTCCGGGCTCGCAGACCAACAGTTGTTCCCTGCTGGCTGCAGCCCGCCTGGGTTATTGAAGTTAGCCAGAACAACCTGGCCCAGTAACTGCTGCTGCCCGTTGCTGTAAGAAGCAACAATCTGGCCGTTATCGCCAACGACATAACCCGTCATCGTACCCGGCGCATAACCCGTAGTTTTCGGGCTATCCATCGAGTTATCAGAAGCCTGCTGCGACAGTTTGGATAAATCGAGATCGAAGTTAAGTGCTGCGGCACCGTTGTACGAAGCGCCATCGACTTTCAGATTTGCGGGGGTCGTAACGAGCTTTCCGCTGGAATCAAATGTTATGTCAAGTTTTTGAGGTGTAGCGCCCGGAGCGGTAGAGTCATTAGAGTAGACGGACCATGTGTTATCTGCCGTTTTGACAAAATAAACATTAATGGCATGCTCATTACCCTGGCTGTCATACGCATTCACTTGGGTAGAATAGTTATAGGAATCGCCATCAGTCGTTTTAAACGGATGCGTTACTGTATCAATTTTTGTATTTCCGGAATCCAGGTTACCGCTCAGGCTACCTGCATTAGAGGCTTTTGCCGGCATCGCGCCCGTTGGGATCTGCAAAGGCCCGACCGGTGAACCAGCCTGGACAGTTGGCGGTGTACCAATGGCCATATAACCGCTCAGGCGCATCCCCTGACTGTTCACGATATAGCCATTGGCATCGGTCTTGAACTGACCGTTACGGCTATAGAATATTTTCCCCGCTTCGGTTTCCATACGGAAGAAGCCATTGCCCTGAATACCCATATCCAGCGGGCTGGCGCCAGCGCCAAGAACACCATCGCTGAAATTCTGATCAACGCCAGCGACCTGAACGCCCATACCGATTTGCGAACCTGCAAACACGTCGGCAAATGAAATAGAGCCGGACTTAAACCCGACAGTTTGCGAGTTGGCAATATTGTTGCCGACGACATCCAGCGCCTGTGATGCGGCGTTTAACCCGCTAAGACCTTGTGAAAAACTCATTTTATTTCCCGAAAAACAACATAATGAAATTGATTATTCAATGAGATAGACATTGGCCAGCGTGGCCGTCTCATCATTACCTAACTGCAGAACAGCCCCTGTCTGGGTGAAAGAAACACTGTCTACTTTTGATTTTTTCAGCGACACGATGTCAGGAGTGCTGCCGTCCGGGTTGGTAGCGGAATACGAAACGGTAAAATTCGTATCGCTTACTGTGCGTGGATCGGAAGGCTCGAAATCACTGAGATCGTCCAGGGTATATTCATGCACGCCGGCTTTAACATCTTTCAATTTTCCGGTGTAAGCATTTCCTGCATCATCAGTCAGCGTGACAGTGACGTCGCTCGCATCCTGATTGACAGAGAGCGCAAACTGATTATTGCCACCCTGTGCGGTAGAAACAGTGGTATCACCTTCTACCAATACCTGGCGCCCTACCCATTCGGCAGCATTCATCTGCTGCATACTGGTGACCAGCATCCCGACGCTATTCACTGTGCCGTTCAACTGCTGCACACCCGCCGCCGTATTAAACTGCGCCAGCTGAGTCGTAAGCTGGTTGTTATCCATCGGATTGGTGGGGTCCTGATTCTGCATTTGCGCAACCAGCAACTGCATAAAGTTATTCATAATATCTTCGGCGCTGCTGCCATTGGTGGCGGAGGCCGCGCTATTACTGGTTGCTGCTTGACTGGCTTTATTAACTGCGGCAGAACTGCGTTGTGTCATGACGGGTAAAACCGACATTACTATTTCCTTACTGACCCAAAGTCAGTGTTTTGAGCATCATGGTTTTCGCGGTATTCATTACGTCGACATTGGCCTGATAACTGCGGGAAGCTGAGATGGTATTAACCATTTCGCCCACCACATCGACATTCGGCATATGGAGATAGCCTTTGTTATCTGACTGAGGGTTGTCAGGGTCATAGACCAGACGATCCGGCGCATCGCTTTCCACCACATCACTGACTTTCACTCCGCCGATCTCCTGATCCGCAGCATGATCAACGCTAAAAATGACCTGTTTGGCTTTATATGGTTTACCGTCCGGCCCGGCGATACTGTCGGCATTGGCCATATTACTGGCGCTGACGTTCAGACGCTGAGACTGGGCGGCCATCGCTGAACCGGAAATATCAAAAATACTTAGAAGTGACATAATTTTATTTATCCCTGACTAACAACCGTCATCATGTTTTTAATCTGTGATGTCAGAAACGTTAAACTGGACTGATATTTCACTGAGTTATCTGCAAAATTAACACGCTCGCGATCCATATCTACGGTATTACCATCAGCGCTGGGTTGATCGGGTATACGATAAAGAGGTCGTGGATCAGTCATTAAATGCGTACTGTCAGCAATATGTCTTTCAGAGGTAACCGTCAGACTCATATTATTGTCAGTCGCCTGACTGCGGTTAACGGCTTCCTTTAACTGTTGCGAAAAATCGATATCCCGTGCGAGATATCCTGGTGTATCAGCATTCGCGATATTAGAAGCAAGGATGCCCTGGCGTTGCGTCAGCAGACTCAACGCATGCTGCTGAAACCGGAATTCACTGTCGAGTTTATCCAGCATGAGATAAAACCTTTCTTGTTTATTAACAATATTGCGGTGCATTTTATGGTGAGAGGTCGAAAAAACCATAACGCAAATATGCGACAGCAATGACGTCAATTAACCAGATTGTTCCCCAAAATGGCATACAAAAAACACTTTGATATATTTTGAAATGTCTATCCTGCAAACAAACGCTTTTACGGCATCACATTAGCGAGTAAAAAAATTGCTTCTCAGGATATATTATTGTGCATGTCTTAAGTCGAAAGCTTTTCTGACGAAAGGTCGATAACAAATGTTATTTAAACGTTTACCCCTCGTTTTATTACTTTTCCTGATCGTTTATCTTAATCTGACAATCCTGGCTCATGCCTCACAGTCAACCGGTCAGTCGCTGTCGTCGCGTATCGCATTGCTGCTGGCCCCTTATAGTCAGGGAATGCCACAATTACAGGTTACGATCCTGACCCCTACCACTCAACTGGCAACACTTTGTGGAAACCCGGCATTACGTTTACCTGGCCATACAAAAAAACTAAGCGGCAATCACAGCATTATTGCCTCTTGCGGAACACATCAGAAATTCATCCAGGTTTCTGTAAGTGCCACGGCGACATACTGGCTGGCAGCACATGAACTTACACCTGGGCAAACGGTAAGTCAGAATGATATCCAGTCACAACGAGGGAATATTGACCATCTTCCAGCCGATCTCATCCTCGACCCACAGAAGATTATTGGTGCAACGCCAACCCGATGGATACAACCAAATCATCCTCTGACTTTCAGCGAACTACGCCAGCAATGGGTGATCCACACAGGTGAAAAAGTTGATGTGATGACCAAAGGCGATGATTATGAGATTCATACCACCGGAAAAGCATTAGACAATGCAACCCTCAGAGAGTCATTTCGCGTACAAATGCACTCCGGGCAAACCCTGCTGGCGACAGCCGTAGGTAACGGTAAGGCATTTATCAGCCAGAACGACTGACTTCAGTTATTTCCCTGTACGCCGATATACATAGTACCCATTCATTATTATTTCGAATCAGGATAACTATGAGTATCGAGCGTATTTGCCAGACCTCTCCTGTACAGGGAGCTGACATCCGACAATCAACGGATTCACGTCAGCCTCAACCGCAGGGTGGATCACTGCGATCCGACGATCAAGATGCCAGTGTGCATGTTGAATTAAGTCATCTGTCTGACAGATTTACCTCAGATGATTCCAACGATGTAGACCACGCCCGCCTCGCCAAAATCTCTGCGCAAATAGCCGCCGGTGAATTAACCCTGGACAGTGATCATATCGCCGCCCGGTTGGTTGATGAGATTATTCGATTTTCATAAACCAGGAGTAACAAAGTGAAAGATCAGTTAGAAAAAAATCTTATTAAATTGCAAACACTTCTTGATGAACTGGAAGGTACCTTGCTGGAAGAAGTTTCCCAGCTCAGCCGCGCGAGAATAAATCCAGTCTCGCTTCAGGTTATCTCTGATAATAAAAGTCGTTTGTTGGCTGCAATTAATTTTTATGATGAAGAACGTAAGCATGCAGAAAAAAATGCACAGCTTTATATTCCTTATAAAAATAATGCCAGACTTGCCACTCGTTGGGAAGGGATTACTTTGGTGCTACGTCGTGCAAGTGATTTGAATCAAAGGAGTAATCAATTACTCGAAATCCATATGGAAAGAGTAACCACTCTGCGAAAATTAATAGTTCAGACTGGAAATATGCCATCACTTTATGGAGAAGACGGCGATCATTCTCATCATCACGTTGGAAATAGTTACCGGATTTCTGTATGAGTCTGGTGAAGATAGCAGCCAGAAAACCTCTGTCACTCCACGTCTTTATAATCGCCCCCATCCCTGCCATTCTGTGCATTTGAAATCCACAGATGGCAGGAAGATATGCGTATTAGTTTTCATTAAATCTCATGGCTTACATGTTCAATTGATTGTTCTTTCATTTTTTTGCTTGCGCGAGAAGGTGGAAAACACAGGCTACAGGTAAAGGTGTGCAAACTGTATCCTGGTGTTGTGACAAAACTGCCACCGCAACCGCAACAACGCGTCAATTCTACCATTCCGCAGTCAATGAAGCGTAACAGCGTCCAGGCTCTGGTTAAGCTCAGGATAGACTTCTCACCGGATTCCTTCTGAATCTGGTCCAGATACAGTCGGTAAGCTTTAAGCATGACTTCGACTGGACGGCCAAAGTTTTTCTTTTGCAAAAAGCGATAGATGTTATAGAAAATCGAAGAATGAATGTTCTGTTCCCATGACATATACCAGTCAGCAGAAAATGGCAGCATACCTTTTGCAGGCGAACACCCTTTAATTTCTTTATAAAGTCTTAATAACCACCGACGACTCAGATTCGTTTCACTTTCAAGAACCTGCATTCTTGCGCCAAGATTAATCAGTTCCATTGCAATTTGAGCATCCTTAACTTCATTAATAATGCTTTTATCACTCATAATCGTACCCTCAGATGGCAATGTTTTTCTGTTCGGACAATGAATCCAGTAATTCTGTGGAAAGAATAATTCCAGTGTGAATACGTTGCAGAGCATCAATCCTTGAATCTCTGGTTAAACAATTAAGTATCATTTCACTGTCTATACGTAAACGACAAATTAATTGTCCGGTAGACGATAATTTAATCAACTGAGGAAGAGATAAACCCACCAGAGATTCCATTGTCGCTTCATTTAGTCCCAGTCTGAAGCCGGCAGATATTTTATCCTCCAAAATTAATCGTTGTGCCAATAAAAGGTAAGTCAGATTCAAATCATGGATTGCTTGTGATTGTTCAGAAAGTTCAATCGCATTCATTATGTTATTTCTCCAGACAGACTCTTATTGAGCCCAGCTATTAATATTTAGACACAAAATAAAACATTATATTATCGCCTGATTCTACTGAACACATCAGGTTGGCTTACTGATAAATATTTAAAGATGACTGCTTCAAAATAATATCCTGGTGTTGGGAAACCTATGGTTTTCTGCTATTAAGTGCAAAAAATCATCTAACATATTATTTTAAAAGAAAAAAATCATAGTATATACGCAGACATGCCACTATTATGATAGGTCGAGATGGCATCACAGCACTGTGAGGATGATTTCAATTTTACATAAAAGGTCATAACTCTTATGAATGGTGATAACTATGGGTTATTTCCAGAAAAGCAAAATGCCGTTGAGTTATTTCATGAGTTAGATTTTAAACAAATGATCTCGCTATCAAAAGACCTTAGGAATCATTTCATGATAAAATATTATTTTAATATAAACAAGATGTTATGTGTGTACTATAAAAACATTCCTAATGATATTTAAGTTGTAATTAAGTATCTTGTACTAACAAATGATACTTTACAGTAAATTCAACTGGCTTAGAGAGATTTCATTCTTAAAAGCTGTCATCCACCTTTCAGTTGAGTTATCAGACAAATACCCATTTTTGTATGCATTGCCGATTTTCGTTGATATCAGGTTATTCAGACAGGAAAGACAGTGAAGTGATAAACGTTGGCTGGAGTATCTCAGACGAAAACGTCAGGGCTGCATCACCAGTCAGCAGGGAATAGCAGGACGAAAAGCGCCATGAAGAGCTCTTCAGACGTCTGGAAACAAAATGGGGTCCCGTAAATGGTTAAGCGACTAAAGACAAGGTCTGGCAGTAAAACAGAGGTTATGTAGTGGGCGACGACTATTGTGTCGGCTCTCTCTTTTTCCAACGGCGGGCTGACATGTGAAGAATCAGAGTGCGGTTATTGCTCTTGCCGTAGAATAGTGGTCACAATCATATGACCACTACAGTGACAGTATTCTGACAACGCTTTCCTGGACAGGCTCTTACTCCTATTGGAGTGCCCCCAAGCCC
>NZ_VATT01000055.1:0-11164 GCF_005781225.1 Escherichia sp. E4736
AGGGCTGGCGGGGGGAATAAATCTTTATCAGTATGCACCAAATCCATTAAGTTGGATCGATCCTCTCGGACTTAATAATTGTGGTATCGCTGGCTCTGTTAAGTGGAAAAGCTTTAACCCGAACAAAAACCCTGTAACAGGTCAAACTGGATTACAATATCACTATGCAAAACATGGACACGAGTTTGGTAATATTACGCAAAATCAATATATGGCAAAAGCGAAAGAATTTGCTTCAAAACCTTTAACCGAATCAATGCAAGAAGCAAAGGTAGGCAATTTTGTAATCAGACATGATAAAAGTACTGGTGAGATATTTGTAGGGCATATGGGGAAAAGAGAAATGAGGACTTATTATATAGATGATGGACGAAGTAAGACTCCATTTCAGGATGCAATTGACTTAGCTGGAGAAAAATAATGTATATAGAATTCCTTCATTCCGAGGTTATTGATTTTCTTTCCTCTTATTCATTATTTACTTTAAGTTCAGACGGCAGAGTTACTTTTTTGTATGAGAATGGACTAATAGATATTCCTGAATCATCCTTATCTAATAGGCAAATTTTTAATAACGATATTATTGATGCTTATAAATTATCTCCATTAGTAAGAAATAAGTATCTAGAAAATAAGGTTAAGGAAGTTACTGGGAATGAAATAAAAATCATCGATCATTCTGATAGCGAAATTACTGGGGTTCATTGCGCCGCTTGTAGGTTTATTGTTTTTGACAAATATGAAGACTCTGTTTTTGAAATATGCCCCGTCTGTGGTTGGCAATCTGACTCATTGAGTGAGGATGGTTACAGTAAATTAAATGGTATTGATTTAAAGACCTTTAGAAATTCTTCTTTATATAAAGATAATGTATCAAAATATATGGATGTGTATATTAGGGTTTAGTTATTTGTATTACCGGGAAGGGAATTGAACCTTCCCGGCTTTTTATTATTTAACTCTCGTTCAGCACACTAAAGATCCCGTCACGCATCCCCTTAACTGCCTGTTTAACCTGATAAAGCTCCCTGCGCAGTTCCTGTACTTCGTTGTTATCCGCAAGCAGGATCAGGCAGCCTTCCGAGATCTTCACAGTAACGCCCGTGCCGATCTCAAACCCCGCTTCTCTCAGCCATCTGGCGTCAGGTAAAGATCACGTAACGCTGCTTTTTTGTACTAAATAATTCGCACTAAATGTTCGATAATTGAGACATTCCTTATTACCTAAAGCTGTTTTTCATTGCTTATACATGATCAAATACTCCTTACATTATTAAGGAGAACAAAATGGAACTTAAAAAATTGATGGAACATATTTCTATTATTCCCGATTACAGACAAGCCTGGAAAGTGGAACATAAATTGTCTGATATTCTACTGTTGACTATTTGTGCCGTTATTTCTGGTGCAGAAGGTTGGGAAGATAAAGAGGATTTCGGGGAAACACATCTCGATTTTTTAAAACAATATGGTGATTTTGAAAATGGTATTCCTGTTCACGATACTATTGCCAGAGTTGTATCCTGTATCAGTCCTGCGAAATTTCACGAGTGCTTTATTAACTGGATGCGTGACTGCCATTCTTCAGATGATAAAGACGTCATCGCAATTGATGGAAAAACACTCCGGCATTCTTATGACAAGAGTCGCCGCAAGGGAGCGATTCATGTCATTAGTGCGTACTCAACAATGCACAGTCTGGTCATCGGACAGATCAAGACGGATGAGAAATCTAATGAGATTACAGCTATCCCTGAACTTCTTAACATGTTGTATATTGAAAGAAAAATTATTAAGACTGATGCTATGGGTTGCCAGAAAGATATTGCAGAGAAGATACAAAAACAGGGAGGTGATTATTTATTCGCTGTAAAAGGAAACCAGGGGCGGCTTAATAAAGCCTTTGAGGAAGAATTTCCGCTGAAAGAATTAAATAATCCAGAGCATGACAGTTACTCAATTAGTGAAAAGAGTCACGGCAGAGAAGAAATCCGTCTTCATATTGTTTGCGATGTCCCTGATGAATTTATTGATTTCACGTTTGAATGGAAAGGGCAGCTATGGACAGAAACTACCTGGCGTCAGTCCTTGCGGGGAGCGGGCTTTCGTAATCTTGCCCTGCTACAACAGGATTAGCTTCAAAAATTTCATTTCCCAACGTCTACACTTACTCCTGTAAACCGTTCAGGAGCAGTAATGAATCAGCAACGATTTGATGACAGCACTCTAATCCGTATCTTCGCGCTTCATGACTTACATCGACTGAAAGAACATGGCTTAACGCGCGGAGCGCTTCTCGATTATCACCGCAGCTATAAGCTCGTATTTCTGGCTCATTCCCAACCGGAGTACCGCAAACTTGGCCCATTCGTGGCTGATATTCATCAGTGGCAAAATCTGGACGATTTTTACAACCAGTACCGCCAACGCGTAATTGTTTTGCTTTCTCACCCCGCCAACCGACGTGACCACACCAACGTTTTGATGCACGTTCAGGGGTATTTTCGCCCGCATCTTGATTCCACAGAACGCCAGCAGCTGGCGGCGCTTATCGACAGTTATCGCCGTGGCGAGCAGCCTCTTCTTGCGCCGCTGATGCGTATCAAACACTATATGGCGCTTTATCCTAACGCCTGGCTTTCAGGGCAGCGTTATTTCGAACTTTGGCCGCGTGTGATTAACTTGCGCCATGCAGGAGTTTTATGACCATCCATCTGGTCTGGTTTCGCCAGGATTTACGTTTGCACGATAATCTCGCGCTGGCTACCGCTTGTCGCAATTCGTCTGCACGCGTGCTGGCGGTGTATATCGCTACACCACGCCAGTGGGCGACGCATAACATGTCGCCGCGTCAGGCTGAACTTATCAATGCTCAACTGAATGGGCTACGAATAGCGCTGGCGGAAAAAGGTATTCCTTTATTGTTCCGTGAAGTGGATGACTTTGTCGCCAGCGTCGAAACAGTTAAACAGGTGTGCGCGGAAAATCGTGTTACCCACCTGTTTTATAACTATCAGTATGAGGTGCATGAGCGGGCGCGGGATGTGCAGGTTGAGAGAGCGCTACGTAACGTGGTGTGTGAAGGATTTGATGACAGCGTGATCCTGCCGCCGGGGGCGGTGATGACTGGCAATCATGAGATGTACAAAGTCTTTACGCCGTTTAAAAACGCCTGGCTGAAACGGTTGCGGGAAGGGATGCCGGAGTGCGTCGGTGCACCAAAAGTTCGTAGTAGCGGATCGATAGAGCCCGCGCCATCCATTACGCTGAATTACCCTCGTCAGTCTTTCGATACCGCGCATTTCCCGGTGGAAGAAAAAGCGGCGATTGCGCAATTACGCCAGTTTTGCCAGAACGGTGCCGGAGAATATGAGCAACAACGAGATTTTCCGGCAGTAGAAGGCACCAGTCGTTTGTCCGCCAGCCTGGCAACGGGTGGATTATCGCCTCGCCAGTGTTTACATCGCCTGTTGGCGGAACAGCCGCAGGCGCTGGAAGGCGGACCGGGTAGCGTCTGGCTTAATGAGCTGATATGGCGCGAGTTCTACCGCCATTTGATGACGTATTATCCTTCGCTGTGTAAACATCGTCCGTTTATTGTCTGGACCGACCGCGTGCAGTGGCAGAGTAATCCCGCGCATTTAAAGGCCTGGCAGGAAGGCAAAACGGGATACCCGATTGTCGATGCTGCTATGCGTCAGCTTAACAGCACTGGCTGGATGCATAATCGCCTGCGGATGATCACAGCCAGCTTTCTGGTGAAAGATTTGTTGATCGACTGGCGGGAAGGTGAGCGGTATTTCATGTCGCAACTGATAGATGGCGATTTGGCAGCCAATAACGGTGGCTGGCAGTGGGCGGCTTCAACGGGGACAGATGCTGCGCCGTATTTTCGTATTTTCAACCCGACAACCCAGGGCGAGAAATTTGACCGCGAAGGCGAGTTTATCCGCCAGTGGCTACCGGAGTTGCGCGATGTGCCAGGGAAAGCGGTGCATGAGCCGTGGAAGTGGGCGCAGAAAGCGGGCGTGAAGCTGGATTATCCGCAACCGATTGTCGATCACAAAGAGGCGAGGCTGCGAACGCTGGCAGCGTATGAGGCGGCGAGGAAGGGGAAATAACAGACTCGTGCCCAGATGCCGGATGCGGCATGAACGCCTTATCCGGCCTGGTAAATAGTGCAAATTCAATGGGCCATCCAGGCCTGATAAGACGCGTTAAGCGTCGCATCAGGCATCGGTGTTGGCGTATTAAGACTCCAGCGCCAGCGCACGGTTTCTGAACTTAAGCGCCTGATACAGCCAAATCATCAGCACCAGTCCTACACACGCCAGCGCACCCCAGGTGATTTGATCAAACACTTCTATATATGCATTGATGGAGTAATTGAGCGCCCCGGAAGCATCAAACGAAGCTTGCGATGTTTGATCGGCAATGACGCCCGCCAGATAGTTAGCAATCGCACCGGAAAGCAGCATGTAAATGCCGGTTAATACGCCGGTCACGCCGGGGATTTCAATACGCGTAATTTGCGACATAGCAACCGGATCGATAAACAGTTCGGCAAACCCCATCACTGCCAGACCAAGCACCATCAGCGGCAGGGAAGAGTGGCCATACATTGCAGACCAGCGGGCGCTTAAGCTAAGAATACAGAACCCGGCGCTCATCAGGCCGAGGCCAAGAGCAAATTTTCCCCAGATGCGCACGGTACGATTACCCGCAACGCTCTCTTTTACCACCCAGGCAAGCACCACACCGCACGACATCACAGCAAAAGCATTAATCGACTGGAACATGGCGGTCGGAACGCTATAACCGAAAATATCGCGATTAACGAAGCGGTCGATATAAAGGCTAATCGAGCTGCCGCCCTGTTGTGCGAAGGCCCAGAACAACATGCTGAAGAAGGTGAGCGTCACAATCAGCCCCAGCTCCTTACGCTGTTTCTGGTTTTCTGCTTTGCGATAAATTTTCGCCAGTACCGCCAGACCAATGATAGTGGCGACAATTAAGGCGTATACCGACCACTCTTTCCAGAACAGTATAGTAATCAGCGCAGGCGTTGCGACCAGCAGAACCAGCAGCCATCCCCAGTTCGGCAGGAGAAAGTTTGTCGCACGCAGTACTTTTTTGTTAACGCCGCGGGTATGTGTGAAATGACGATTGCCACATAAGAAAATGACCAGACCCGCGATCATGCCAACCGCCGCCAGGCCAAAGCCCATCGCCCAACTGTACTCTTCCTGGGCGTAACCACAGGCGATAGGGGCAATAATCGATCCCACGTTACCCGCCGCATACATCAGCGAGAAACCGCCATCGCGACGTGGATCGGTCGGTTCATACAGTTCACCAAGCAGGCAACTGACGTTGGATTTAAACAGACCATAGCCGCAGACAATAATCGCCAGCGACAGATAGAGGAATGTCGGGTGGATTTCGCTGGCGCCCAGTACCACATGCCCGACTGCCATCAACAATGCCCCTATCATTACTGCCATGCGGTTGCCGAGCACTTTGTCCGCCAGGAAACCGCCGAGGATCGGCGTGACATACACCAGCGAACAGTAGGCACTGAATAACGCGTAAGCGTGGGTGTCGTTGTATTTCAGTTGATTGGTGAGATAGAGAATCAGCAAGGCACGCATGCCGTAAAAGCTAAAATATTCCCAGATTTGCAGCGCGACAACGTAGTAGATAGCGCGCGGCTGTGATGCGTGTTTATTCATAGTAATTCCGCGGTTGGATGCGACACCACGTAATAGTTGCGCGGCGTGCGTGTGTTTCCTTAAAGTTAAAACTTTGATACAGATCTGATTATTTATGCAATATGCTGTCTGATTGCATAAATATACATGAACTATGCATTTATGAGATAAACAATTTGCGCCTTTTGGCGATGGGTTTGTTTCTTAATATGTCGAAAGATTGGCTATCGACGAACAGGCGAGGGAACGCTATGTTAACGGAGTAGCTATCAGAATATGGAAGGCGCAATGATGAAAAACACCGAACTGGAACAACTGATTAACGAGAAATTGAACAGCGCGGCGATAAGTGATTATGCGCCGAATGGTTTGCAGGTGGAAGGCAAAGAGACGGTGCAAAAAATTGTTACCGGTGTCACCGCCAGCCAGGCGCTACTCGATGAAGCGGTACGCCTGGGCGCTGATGCGGTCATTGTGCATCATGGTTATTTCTGGAAAGGGGAATCGCCAGTAATTCGCGGTATGAAGCGTAACCGCTTAAAAACATTGTTGGCGAATGATATCAACCTGTATGGCTGGCATCTGCCGTTGGACGCACATCCTGAGCTGGGCAATAACGCGCAACTGGCGTCGTTACTGGGGATCACGGTCATGGGCGAAATTGAGCCGTTGGTGCCGTGGGGCGAACTGACCATGCCGGTACCGGGGCTGGAACTGGCCTCATGGATTGAAGCGCGTCTGGGACGCAAGCCGTTGTGGTGTGGCGACAACGGCCCGGAGGTAGTACAGCGCGTCGCCTGGTGCACCGGTGGTGGGCAAAGTTTTATTGATAGTGCCGCGCGTTTTGGCGTGGATGCATTTATTACGGGTGAAGTTTCTGAACAGACCATTCATTCAGCCCGCGAGCAGGGATTGCATTTTTATGCTGCGGGTCACCATGCTACCGAACGCGGCGGTATTCGCGCGTTGAGCGAGTGGTTGAATGAAAATACCGATCTTGATGTGACCTTTATTGATATTCCTAATCCTGCATAACGAATAGTCAGAGGGATCGAAAGTGCAACGAGCGCGTTGTTATCTGATAGGTGAAACGGCGGTAGTGCTGGAACTGGAGCCGCCGGTGACGCTGGCCAGCCAGAAACGAATCTGGCGGCTGGCCCAGCGTCTGGTGGATATGCCGAATGTCGTTGAAGCTATTCCCGGCATGAACAATATCACGGTGATTTTGCGTAACCCTGAAACGCTGGCGCTGGACGCCATAGAGCGTTTGCAACGCTGGTGGGAAGAGAGCGAGGCGCTGGAACCGGAGTCTCGCTTTATCGAAATTCCGGTGGTTTACGGTGGCGCAGGCGGGCCGGATTTGGCGGTGGTCGCTGCGCATTGTGGGTTGAGCGAAAAACAGGTCGTTGAACTGCACTCCTCCGTGGAATACGTGGTCTGGTTTTTAGGTTTTCAACCAGGATTCCCGTATCTCGGGAGTTTGCCGGAACAACTACACACGCCACGGCGCGCTGAACCGCGCTTGCTCGTTCCGGCAGGTTCTGTCGGGATTGGCGGGCCGCAGACCGGTGTTTATCCGCTGGCAACGCCGGGCGGCTGGCAGTTGATAGGTCATACTTCGCTCAGTCTGTTTGACCCGACGCGTGACGAACCTATCTTATTGCGTCCGGGAGATAGCGTGCGCTTTGTACCGCAGAAGGAGGGAGTATGCTGAAAATCATTCGTGCGGGCATGTATACCACCGTGCAGGATGGCGGCCGTCACGGTTTTCGCCAGTCGGGTATCAGCCACTGCGGCGCACTGGATATGCCTGCGCTACGCATTGCTAACCTGCTGGTGGGTAATGATGCCAACGCGCCCGCGCTGGAGATCACGCTCGGTCAGTTAACGGTTGAGTTTGAAAGCGATGGTTGGTTTGCCCTGACTGGCGCAGGTTGCGAGGCGCGGCTGGATGATAATGCTGTCTGGACTGGCTGGCGCTTGCCGATGAAAGCAGGCCAGCGTTTAATGCTTAAACGTCCACAACATGGTGTACGTAGCTATCTGGCGGTGGCGGGCGGTATTGATGTGCCGCCAGTGATGGGGTCATGCAGCACCGATCTCAAGGTGGGGATTGGCGGGCTGGAAGGGCGTTTACTGAAGGATGGTGACCGACTCCCCATTGGCAAAGCGAAGCGTGATTTTATGGAAGCGCAGGGCGTTAAACAGTTGCTGTGGGGTAACCGGATTCGCGCCTTACCGGGGCCGGAATATCATGAGTTCGATCGCGCCTCGCAGGATGCATTCTGGCGTTCGCCCTGGCAGCTTAGCCCGCAAAGTAACCGCATGGGCTATCGCTTACAGGGGCAAATTTTAAAACGCACCACCGATCGCGAACTGTTATCTCACGGTTTGTTGCCAGGCGTGGTGCAGGTGCCGCATAACGGGCAGCCCATTGTGTTGATGAACGACGCGCAAACTACCGGCGGTTACCCGCGCATTGCCTGCATCATTGAGGCTGATATGTACCATCTGGCGCAAATTCCGCTCGGTCAGCCGATTCATTTTGTCCAGTGTTCACTGGAAGAGGCGCTGAAAGCGCGGCAAGATCAGCAACGTTATTTCGAACAATTAGCGTGGCGGCTGCACAATGAAAATTGACCTTAACGCCGATCTGGGCGAAGGGAGTTCCAGCGATGCGGAACTTTTAACGCTAGTTTCGTCGGCCAATATTGCCTGTGGATTTCATGCAGGCGATGCACAAACCATGCTGGTAAGCGTGCGAGAAGCAATAAAAAATGGTGTGGTTATTGGCGCTCATCCGAGCTTTCCCGACAGAGAAAATTTTGGTCGCAGCGCCATGCAGCTGCCGCCAGAAACCGTTTACGCCCAGACGCTGTATCAAATTGGCGCGCTGGCAGCGATTGCCCGGGCGGAAGGTGGCGTAATGCGTCATGTCAAACCGCACGGCATGTTATACAACCAGGCAGCGAAAGACGCACAACTGGCAGACGCCATCGCCAGAGCCGTTTACGCCTGCGATCCGGCATTGATTCTCGTTGGACTGGCAGGAAGCGAGCTGATTCGTGCAGGCGAACGATATGGGCTGGTAACGCGCGAGGAAGTGTTTGCCGATCGCGGCTATCAAGCCGACGGTTCGCTGGTGCCGCGAAGCCAACCAGGCGCGTTGATTGAAAACGAAGAACAGGCGCTGGCGCAAACGCTGGAGATGGTGCAACACGGCAGAGTCAAAAGTATCACCGGCGAATGGGCAACGGTCGCGGCGCAAACGGTCTGCCTGCATGGCGACGGAGAACACGCACTGGCGTTCGCCCGCCGGCTACGATCTGCATTTGCCGAAAAGGGGATTGTTGTCGCAGCATAATCCCTCTGAACAAAGAATGAAAAAAGGATATCACCATGCCTGAAGGTCCGGAGATCCGCCGTGCAGCGGATAACCTGGAGGCGGCGATCAAAGGCAAACCACTGACCGATGTCTGGTTTGCCTTCCCGCAGTTAAAACCTTATCAATCACAACTTATTGGTCAGCATGTCACTTATGTGGAAACGCGCGGAAAAGCGTTGCTGACCCATTTTTCGGATGGCTTAACGCTCTATAGCCATAACCAACTCTATGGTGTCTGGCGCGTGGTTGATACTGGCGAAGAGCCGCAGACCACGCGGGTGTTGCGGGTAAAGCTGCAAACAGCCGACAAAACCATTCTGCTTTATAGCGCCTCTGATATTGAAATGTTAACGCCGGAACAACTGACGACGCATCCGTTCTTACAACGCGTTGGCCCCGATGTGCTCGACCCGAATCTGACGCCGGATGTGGTGAAAGAACGGTTATTGTCGCCGCGCTTTCGTAACCGTCAGTTTGCCGGGTTACTGCTTGACCAGGCGTTTCTGGCAGGGCTTGGCAATTATCTGCGCGTGGAGATCCTCTGGCAGGTTGGGTTGACCGGAAATCATAAAGCGAAAGATCTCAACGCGGCGCAACTGGATGCGCTCGCACACGCGTTACTGGATATTCCGCGACTTTCTTACGCTACGCGGGGGCAGGTGGATGAAAATAAACATCACGGCGCGCTGTTCCGTTTTAAGGTTTTTCATCGTGATGGCGAACCGTGCGAACGCTGTGGCGGCACCATTGAGAAAACCACGCTGTCATCGCGCCCGTTTTACTGGTGTCCTGGTTGCCAGCACTAGGCCGTTCGCTTCGGCGCATAGGTTGAAATAAACCGCGCAATGGCCGGCCCCGTCAGCAAAATACTGAACAGGCGCAGGGTTTGCATCGCCATAATAAGCGCCATATCGGCATTGCTCCCTGCGGCGATGACCGCCACCGTATCTAGTCCGCCGGGGCTGGTGGCGAGGTAGGCAGTCATAAAATCAATATGCATAAACCAGGTCAGCCCCCACGCCATCGCGGCGCAGATGGCGAGCAGAGCAAATATCGACAGCAGGATTTGCGGCAGCGGACGCAATGCCCGCAGTAAGATTTGTTTATCGAAGCCCAGACCAATTCGCCAGCCAATCGCCATATAAGCTATCGCCAGCAGCCATTCCGGTAACTCAATCGTGATGAACTCACCAGACTGGAGCACCGCACCTGCCAGCATCGGGATAAGCATCGTGCCGGAAGGTATACGCAACAGGCATCCCGCCGTACCCGCAATGACCGCGAGCAGGATGGTGAACAGGAGATGAATGCTGACTGGCGGAAACCATACTATCTGCTGGTTAACCGCTTCAGCGTTATCGCCCAGCATCATTCGGGTGACCAGAACAGCGGCCCCCGCGACAAACAGTACCCGCAGATACTGCATAAAAGCCACCAGGCGGATATCTGCGCCGTAATCCTGCGCCATCGCGACCATTGCCGCCGCACCACCAGGTGAGGAGCCCCAGGCACCAGTATTTCCGGGCAGTGAGCTATAGCGCACCAGTAACCATCCCACGATAGCACTGGAAAGCAACGTTACCAGTAAAATAGCTAACACAATCGGCCAGTTAACCGCCAGCGTGGTCAGGAGCGAACCGGTCAGGTTTTGCGCAATCATGCAGCCAAGAATGGCCTGCGCAGCGAGAAAAGCGGAGCGGGGGAGTTGCAGGGTAACCCCGCGCATACTGAAGATGATCCCGGCGATCATCGGCCCAAGCAGGAGTGCCGCCGGGAGATGTAAAGCGAGGAAGCCAATAGAAAGGAGAAGTGACAGAACACATAACATTCCCCACTGTAGCACTGGCATCCGTCACTCCCTGTTTAACTTACCTTTGGTGTATCGATACAGCATAAAGAATGCGCCTTAACGAAAAAATAGCGGTAATCAAGAAAAAGACAGATTTTGGCTAAAGGGCGTATTAAGTACCGTTGTTTCCCTCTCGTTTGTAAAAGAGAAGTTAAAGGGCCTGAGTCCGGTAGAATACCGGACTCAGGCCACATCGCGGTGGAGTGACCACATTCCGGT
>NZ_VATT01000056.1:0-4731 GCF_005781225.1 Escherichia sp. E4736
ATATGCACGGGCAAAACGGCATGAGGTTGTTAGCGCAACCTCATGCCACCCGCTTTCACGAAGCCAGCCATTGCGCTGGTTTTCTTTTATGCAAAGCACACCGCACCGTAGCCACAGCGGATAAGGTGATTATTTTTGTCTGTCTGGTATTTGGTTTGATGTGCTTTCAGAAAGGCCGTGCTTAAAACGCAAAAAGCCCCGAGCTATTAACTCAGGGCTTTATTTAACGAGTGCATTTATCCATCGTTGGGTCAAATTTACCCAACTTTATTCAAAAAGTCAATATTATGCCGTTAATATGTTGTCATCCGTGGCAATCATGCTGCTAACGTGTGACCGCATTCAAAATGTTGTCTGCGATTGACTCTTCCTTGTGGCATTGCACCACCAGAGCGTCATACAGCGGCTTAACAGTGCGTGACCAGGTGGGTTGAGTAAGGTTTGGGATTAGCATCGTTACAGCGCGATATGCGGCGCTTGCTGGCATTCTTGAATAGCCGACACCTTTGCATCTTCCGCACTCTTTCTCAACAACTCTCCCCCACTGCTCTGTTTTGGCTATATCAACCGCACGGCCTGTACCGTGGCAATCTCTGCATCTTGCGCCCGGCGTCGCGGCACTACGGCAATAATCCGCATAAGCGAATGTTGCGAGCACTTGCAGTACCTTTGCCTTAGTATTTCCTTCAAGCTTTGCCACACCACGGTATTTCCCCGATACCTTGTGTGCAAATTGCATCAGATAGTTGATAGCCTTTTGTTTGTCGTTCTGGCTGAGTTCATGCTTACCGCAGAATGCAGCCATTCCGAATCCGGCTTGTGATTGCGCCATCCCCATAGCAGCCATCACATCAGTACCGGAAAGAGAGTCAGAAGCCGTGGCCCGTGGTGAGTCACTCATCATCGGGCTTTTTGGCGAATGAAATTTAGCTACGCTTTCGAGTCTCATGCGCCTTCTCCCTGTACCTGAATCAATGTGAGGTTTCCGCATAACACTGCGCCGGTATCGATATACATTTGGTTGGCAAATTTAAGTGGTTTCACTGCTGGCGTATGACCAAAGATGAACGTGTCCGCGCCTTTGATTTCTTTCACGATCCCGTCTTGTGAGTTGCTGATTCGTTCGCGGTTCCAGATTACCTGCTGATGATCAACTGGCTTTCCAAACTCGTATTCGTCACAAGGATAATCGGCGTGGCAGATGACATATTTTTTATCTTTGCTCACCAGTTCGATGATTAACGGAAGTTCATCTGCTTTATGGGCAAGAGCTTTAGCCAGAATTTCTTTGTCGTAATCGAGATTAAAGAACCAGCCACCGCCATTAAGCAGCCAGTGATTGACGTTTCCACGCTCTGATAAGCCATCAATCATCATGTGCTCATGGTTTCCACGTACAGCTCTGAACCAGGGGAATGTGATTAATTCCAGGCATTCAACGTTCTCTGCGCCACGATCAACCAAATCGCCAACCGAGATAAGCAGGTCTTTTTTGGTGTCGAATCCAATCGTATCCAGTTTGTTCATCAGGTTCGTGTAGCATCCGTGCAGGTCGCCAGCTACCCAAATATTTCGGTATTTGCTGCCATCAATTCTTTCGTAGATATTCATGCTGCCCCACTTCTGCTGTTTCGCAGATTTTTAAGTTTCTGCTGATACTCCGCCTTGATGGCCCTGCACTCTTCGACAGTCCAGCGATGGCGGCTATGGTTTGATTCGATTTCGTCTACTGCTTCCTGCCCGATGCGGTTAATCAGTTCGACGCGATACGGAACGAGATTTCCGCTTTTATGCTGGTTGCACACCACGCATTGCTTGTGAATATTGCGTTCATCAAATCGGAGTTGAGGCGCCGCAGCAGTTGTCCGGTAATGCCCGGCATCCCACTGAGCAGACGTGAGCGTTCCGCACGAGATACATGGTAAGTTGCGGTCTCTTTCTCTGATGAAGGCGTTTACGGCTTGTTGGGCTTGTTTAATCCAGTAACTGCGGGGCTTTAAGGCGAGTTTTCGAATCTTAATTTTATCTTTCTGTTTCTGCTCCTCTCGTCGTCGTTTCTTTTCTGCTGCTTTTTCCGCTTTTTCGCGTTCTTTGCTTCGTCGTTCGAGTGCTATCTTTGTTCCACACTCTGGAGAGCACCACCACTGATTAGCGAATGCAGGGTGAAACCATTCCCGACATTCTTCGTTTTTACATCGTCTTCGCGCTGGTTTAGCCATCGTCTTCTTCCTCGTGCATCGAGCTATTCGGATCGCTCATCAGTTCTGCGCAGCAGTACTCACACACGTGAACTTCCAGCACATGCAGCTTCTGACCGCAGTTAGCGCACGTTAAAGCCTGCTCGACGCTTTCTTGTTCGTAACTTCGATTTGGGTCAATCACCTTGTTTTCCTCGCACGATGTCTTAGCCACCGGATATCCCACAGGTGAGCCGTGTAATTGAAGGTTTTTACGTCAGATTCTTTTGGGATTGGCTTGCGTTTATTTCTGGAGCGTTTCGTTGGAAGGTATTTGCAGTTTTCGCAGATTATGTCGGTGATACTTCGTCGCTGTCTCGCCACACGTCCTCCTTTTCCTGCGGTAGTAATAACACCCCTGTTGGTGTTCTTTCACACCGGAGACACCATCGATTCCAGTAAGGTTGATTTGGTCGGAAGCGGTTATCTTCTTTGCATTCACCGCACCGATAACATCGCATCATGCAGCTTCCCTCCCGAAGTCGAAATCAAGCTGCCCTCCAAATATTTCGCATGACTCAGAACAAGAGCCGGTATCGAATCTTTTAGCTCGTACCATGTCCTGATACAGGGCTTGATAATCATTTTCTGAATACATTTTCGCGATACCGTCCAGCGACATTCTTCCTCGGTACATAATCTCCTTTGGCGTTTCCCGATGTCCGTCACGCACATGCGATCCCGTGATGACCTCATTAAAAACACGCTGCAATCCCTCCTCATCTTTGCAGGCAAGTCCGATTTTTTGCGTTGATTTTTTAATGCAGAATATGCAGTTACCGAGATGTTCCGGTATTTGCAAATCGAATGGTTGTTGCTTCCACCATGCGAGGATATCTTCCTTCTCAAAGTCTGACAGTTCAGCAAGATATCTGATTCCAGGCTTTGGCTTTAGCCGCTTCGGTTCATCAGCTCTGATGCCAATCCACGTGGTATAATTCCCTCGCCCGAAATGGTCATCACAGTATTTGGTGAAGGGAACGAGTTTTAATCTGTCAGTGCAGAACGCGCCGCCGACGTATGGAGTGCCATATTTCTTTACCATATCGATAAATGGCTTCAGAACAGGCATTTTCGTCTGAATATCCTTTGGTTCCCATACCGTATAACCATTTGACTGTCCAGGCTCTGGGTTGATATCAACCTGCAATACAGTGAGCGGTATATCCCAGAACTTCACAACTTCGCGGATAAACCGATATGTCATCGGGTGTTCACAACCTGTATCCATGAAAACGTAATGCACGTCTTCACCTGCCTGTCGCTTTTGCTCCATTAGCCAGAGCAAATATGCTGACGTCCTGCCACCGGAGAAACTAACGACATTTATCATGCAGCCTTGTCTCCCCATCTTGCTTTCCACTCCAGAGCCAGTCGCGCTTCGTCTGACCACTTAACGCCACGTTCTGTACCGAATGCCTGTATAAGCTCTAATAGCTCCGCAAATTCGCCTACCCGCATCCTGCTGGTTGACTGGCCTATTACCACAAAGCCATTCCCGGCAAGGTTAGGAACAACGTCCTGCTGCTTTAAGGCTGCGGTAAACACACACTTCCAGCTTTCTGCATCCAGCCAGCGACCATGCCATTCAACCTGACGCGAGACGTCACCTAAGCAGGCCCATAGCTTTCTGTTTTGGTCTAAGCTGCGGTTGCGTTCCTGAATGGTTACTACGATTGGCTTGGTTGGGTCTGGAAGGATTTGCTGTACTGCGTGAATAGCGTTTTGCTGATGTGCTGGAGATCGAATTTCAAAGGTTAGCTTTTTCATGACTTCCCTCTCCCCCAAATAAAAAGGCCTGCGATTACCAGCAGGCCTGTTATTACCTCAGTGATGTAGATGGTCATACGTCAGCCCCTTGTGCATATCGTCTGCCACGCGCAGCAGGTGCATTTGATGCTGTGCAAATCTGTCTGGCTTCATCCTGGTCACATGCAACAAAGTGTCCGTTACAGAACCGCTGGTAAACCGTACCAAGCGAGCCAAAACGGTTTTTCGTCACGATGATTTCAGCAAATGGCGCGGCGCTACTGTTCTCGTCATATACCGCTTCCCGATAGAGCATGATGATTGAGTCTGCGTCCTGCTCAATGCTTCCTGAATCACGTAAATCTGCGTTTGTCGGGCGTTTGTTTGGTCGCTTCTCAACATCGCGCGAAAGCTGACTTAGGGAGATAACAGGCGTTTTCAGGTCTTTCGCCATCGCCTTCAGGCTTCCTGAGATGTGAGCAATTGCGAGGTCGTTGCGGTCTGCTTTCGGCTTCTCAATCAGGCCAAGATAATCCGCCATGATGAGTGACAGGTTTGGATTTTCCTGTTTGTGCCGCTCTGCGATTGAGCGAATTTCTTCTACCGATAACCGCGAGGCATCGACTACCCATACATCCAAATCTGCAAGCTGACTCATGCCGTTAGCAACGCGCGCCCAGCCTTCGTCATCCATCGATGCAGGATTTCGCAGTACGCTAACCGACATCCTCCCGGCGTTGGCAAT
>NZ_VATT01000057.1:0-7890 GCF_005781225.1 Escherichia sp. E4736
GTGCATAATACGCTTTCCCGCCACAGAGTCAAGCATTTTTTTTGCTTTTCTCTGCCGGAATTCTCAGGAGAATCCCGCTGACCCGGCGGCGTGTTTGCCGTTGTTCCGTGTCAGTGGTGGCGCATTATAGGGAGTTATTCTGAGCTGACAAGAGGAAATTTAAAATAATTTTCCGAATGCGCGTTTTTTATTCTTTATGCTTATTTCGACGCCGATCTGTTGGTTAATTGAGCGATTTCTCGGGCAAAATTCGCGACCTGCTCCCAATCGGTATAGACAACCTCTTTGCGCGTATCTGTTTCTCCGCCTGACATCTTCATAATCAGCTTGATCATAAAGCGGTCGTACCAACGATAGCGTGGATAACGCAGCGCCCCGGCAATAACGGCACAGCGATCGGGGCGCCATTGTGAACTCATCAGAAACTTTCGTGCGTAGCTGTTGGTCTGCACAGTCCGCTTCTCCGGCTTGCGTGCCACCAGGTTGACGGAGTAAAAGGCGCTCGGCATTGAGTTCAGTCGGGTGGCATGCTTTTTGACAAATGCCTGGAACGCAGAATGGTAATGACCGTAGCGAATAGAAGCGCCAATCACCACGCGATCGTAGTTTTCCCATTGTGGTTCTTCAATGCGGTGCACATTAGCGACATCCGCCTGGATCCCCAGTTCTTTCAGTTCCGAAGCCAGGTAGGAGGCAATCTCGCGCGTTTGTCCGTCCCTTGTTGAGAAAAGAATTAATGTTTTCACGTATTACTCCATCATTCACGCCAGAAAGTCGGGGTAAAGAGCACCAGCAATGTAAAGACCTCAAGACGACCAAACAGCATGTTGGCAATCAGGATCCATTTAGCCACCGGGTTCATGCTGGTAAAGTTATCAGCAACCACGCCAAGCCCTGGCCCCAGGTTATTCAATGTCGCAACAACCGAGGCAAAGGCAGAAAAGTCATCCACGCCCGTGGCGATTATCGCCAGCATACTGACAATAAACACCAATGCATAGGCGGAGAAAAATCCCCAAACGGCTTCGAGGATACGTTCCGGCAGTGCGCGATTCCCCAGCTTAATGCTATAGACGGCGTTCGGATGCACCAGTCGTTTCAGCTCACGGTTTCCCTGTTTGAACAGCAGCAGGATGCGGATCACTTTCAGGCCACCGCCCGTTGACCCGGCGCAACCGCCGATAAAAGCTGAACATAAAAGCAGTACCGGCAAAAAGAGCGGCCAGCGGGCAATGCTATCAGTCGTAAACCCGGCGGTTGTCGCCATCGACACCACCTGGAAAAATGCCTGGTTAATTGTCATCAGCGCCGAACTGTAGACATTATGAAACCACAGCACGAGGGTACAAATAACCACCAGCGTAAACTGTACGCCGATAAACATGCGAAATTCCGGATCGCGCCAGTAGACCTTCAGACTACGCCCACTTAACAGTGAAAAGTGCAGACCGTAGTTACAGCCGGAGATCAGCAGGAAGATAGCAATGATAGTGTTAATAGTCGGGCTATCGAAATATCCGACGCTGGCATCATGAGTCGAGAAGCCGCCAATAGCGATTGTCGCAAAGCTATGACCGATGGCATCAAAGGCATCCATTCCAGCAAACCACAGCGCCAGTGCACAGGCGACGGTCAGCAAGACATAAATCAACCACAGGGTTTTCGCCGTTTCCGCAATTCGCGGACGCATTTTGTTATCTTTCAGCGGGCCGGGCATTTCCGCGCGATAGAGCTGCATACCACCAACGCCGAGGATAGGCAGTATCGCAACCGCCAACACGATGATCCCCATCCCGCCAAACCATTGCAGCATCTGGCGATAAAAGAGGATTGCGTGAGGGAGCGAATCCAGCCCCACCAGCGTAGTGGCCCCCGTGGTGGTCAGGCCGGAGAAAGATTCAAAAAACGCATCGGTAATCGTGAGGTTCGGGCTTTCCGAGAAGATAAAAGGGAGCGCACCGACGCTACCCAGCACGGTCCAGAACAGCACCACGATCAGAAACCCTTCACGGGATTTCAGTTCGCCCTTCTCTTTACGGTTAGGCCACCACAACATGGAGCCAATAGCGAGGGCGACAAAAAAGGTCTGGGTAAATGCGCGGCCCGCCCCATCCCGGTAGATGAGTGCTACCAGCCCAGGGATAATCATTGTCCCTGAGAATAAGATGACCAGTAGTCCAACGATTCGGGTAATGGCGCGAAAATGCATCTCTGCCGCTTCCTTAGTTCTGCAAAACGAAGTGGGGATTATTCTTCAATCGCTAACAATTGCAATGAACCACGGCTAAAATCCGCCAGCTTTGCGGAAAATTCAGCCACTTTCGCCGCTGGAAGCGCCACCCGCAGCAGAACGAATGCCTGATAATCACTGTTGATAATTTTGCCGTCACACTGCCCCAGCAACGCTTCAATGCCGGTTAACTGACTATATTCACATTGCAAAGTATATTCGGTTAATGGCGTCTTGCGTTGGGTCGTTAGCTGGCGCAACGCCTGATTCACGCCGCCGCCATACGCTTTCACTAACCCACCGGTGCCAAGCAATATGCCGCCGTAGTAGCGCACCACCACAGCGGTAATTTCCCCGACGCCGCTGCCCATTAGTTGGGCGAGCATCGGTTTACCTGCCGTGCCCGCCGGTTCCCCGTCGTCAGAGAAACCCAGCTGTTGAGAATCATCCGGCGCACCCGCCACCCACGCCACACAATGGTGGCGGGCATCGGGGTGTTCTGCCCGCACCGATTCAACAAACGCTTTCGCCGCCTCAACGCCATCGGTATGCGCCAACATCGTTATGAAGCGGCTTTTTTTGATCTCTTCAACGACCGTGACCGGTGCCGCAGGAATTAACCAGCTTTCCATCACGCCAGTTTCAGATCCCGGGTCATGTTTTCCACGTTGTTTTCGTGGATCACCACGTTGTCTTCGATACGAATGCCGCCGAACGGTTTCAGTGCTTCAATTTTCTGCCAGTTGAAGTGTTTGCTGAACTGCCCTTCACGCCACGGTGCCAGCAACGATTCGATGAAGTAGATACCCGGCTCAATGGTTAACACCATGCCCGGCTGGAGAATACGGGTGCAGCGCAGGTACGGATATTTTGCCGGTGCCGCGAGGTGCGTACCGCTATCATCCTGCATAAAACCTGCTACGTCATGCACCTGCAGGCCCAGCGGATGGCCGATACCGTGCGGCATAAACGGTCCGGTGAGATCGTTTTCGACCATCGCTTCTTCACTCATATCGGTGATGATTTGATGTTTACGCAGCAGTTTGGCAATGCGCTGATGGAACTGGATGTGGTAATCCACATAGCTGACGCCTGCTTTCATGGTGGCGATCAGCGCCAGTTGTTCATCATTAACGTCTTTCACCAGCTGTGCGTAGTCGTTGTCGCTTTTTGCCGACCAGGTTCGGGTCAGGTCAGCCGCATAGCCGTTATATTCTGCCCCGGCATCCAGCAGGAAGCTACGCATCTCTTCCGGTGCCTGATGGTCCAGTTTGGTGTAATGCAGCACCGAAGCGTGTTCGTTGAGCGCCACAATGTTGCTGTAAGGTACGTCGGTATCACGATGACCGGTCGCGGTCAGATAGGCAATGTTGATATCGAACTCGCTCATGCCAGAACGGAACGCTTCTTCTGCCGCGCGATGACCGTTGACCGCCATTTTCTGCGCTTCACGCATACAGGCCAGTTCGTACTCGGTTTTGAAGGAGCGGTAGTAATGCAGGTAGTCGATCACCCCTTTCGGGTTGATATTGCTGGCCTCAATGCCCAGTTGCAGCGCACGTTCCGGCACCGGACCGATATAACCAATATTGCCGCGCGCAGCAGGCAGCAGGCTACCAATGCCATCGGCTTTCGGCAGCGCGATCACGTCCACATCTTCAGTCCAGAAGGCGGTCGGCAGCGGTTCGACGTTGTGCCAGTAATCAACTGGCAGATAGAACCACAGTTTCGGCTTGTTCACGCCATCCACCAGCAACCAGCAGTTTGGCACCTGAGTTACCGGCACCCACGCTTTGAATTGCGGGTTCACTTTAAACGGATAGGGATGATCGTCGAGAAAAACGTTGAACAGTTCGCCGGAGTGAATAAATAACGCATCCAGCTTGAAGCGCGCCAGCGCATCGCGAGTCCGTTCTTGTAAGGTAGCTATATGATTTTTATAGAGCGAGGCCAGTGATTCCATTTTTTACCCTTCTGTTTTTTTGACCTTAAGTCTCCGCATCTTAGCACATCGTTCATCCAGAGCGTGATTTCTGCCGAGCGTGATCAGATCGGCATTTCTTTAATCTTTTGTTTGCATATTTTTAACACAAAATACACACTTCAATGCATCTGGTACGACCAGATCACCTTGCGGATTCAGGAGACTGACATGCTTTACAAAGGCGACACCCTGTACCTTGACTGGCTGGAAGATGGCATTGCCGAACTGGTATTTGATGCCCCAGGTTCAGTTAATAAACTCAACACTGCGACCGTCGCCAGCCTCGGCGAGGCCATCGGTGTACTGGAACAGCAATCAGATCTAAAAGGGCTGCTGCTGCGTTCGAACAAAGCAGCCTTTATCGTCGGTGCTGATATCACCGAATTTTTGTCCCTGTTCCTCGTTCCTGAAGAACAGTTAAGCCAGTGGCTGCATTTTGCCAATAGCGTGTTTAATCGCCTGGAAGATCTGCCGGTGCCGACCATTGCCGCCGTCAACGGCTATGCGCTGGGCGGTGGCTGCGAATGTGTACTGGCGACCGATTATCGTCTGGCGACGCCGGATCTGCGCATCGGTCTGCCGGAAACCAAACTGGGCATCATGCCGGGCTTTGGCGGTTCTGTACGTATGCCACGTATGCTGGGCGCTGACAGTGCGCTGGAAATCATTGCCGCCGGTAAAGATGTCGGCGCGGATCAGGCGCTGAAAATCGGTCTGGTGGATGGCGTAGTCAAAGCAGAAAAACTGATTGAAGGGGCGATGGCGATTTTACGCCAGGCCATTAACGGCGACCTCGACTGGAAAGCAAAACGTCAGCCGAAGCTGGAACCGCTAAAACTGAGCAAGATTGAAGCCACCATGAGCTTCACCATCGCTAAAGGGATGGTCGCACAAACGGCGGGGAAACATTATCCGGCCCCCATCACCGCAGTAAAAACCATTGAAGCTGCGGCCCGTTTTGGTCGTGAAGAAGCATTAAATCTGGAAAACAAAAGCTTTGTCCCGCTGGCGCATACCAACGAAGCCCGCGCACTGGTCGGCATTTTCCTTAACGATCAATATGTAAAAGGCAAAGCGAAGAAACTCACCAAAGACGTTGAAACACCGAAACAGGCCGCTGTACTGGGCGCAGGCATCATGGGTGGCGGCATCGCTTACCAGTCCGCGTGGAAAGGCGTGCCGGTTGTCATGAAAGATATCAACGACAAGTCGTTAACCCTCGGCATGACCGAAGCCGCGAAACTGCTGAACAAGCAGCTTGAGCGCGGCAAGATCGATGGTCTAAAACTGGCTGGCGTGATCTCCACGATCCACCCAACGCTCGACTACGCCGGATTTGACCGCGTGGATGTTGTGGTAGAAGCGGTTGTCGAAAACCCGAAAGTGAAAAAAGCCGTACTGGCAGAAACCGAGCAGAAAGTACGCCCGGATACCGTGCTGGCGTCTAACACTTCAACCATTCCTATCAGCGAACTGGCCAACGCGCTGGAACGTCCGGAAAACTTCTGCGGGATGCACTTCTTTAACCCGGTCCACCGAATGCCGTTGGTGGAAATTATTCGCGGCGAGAAAAGCTCCGACGAAACCATTGCGAAAGTCGTCGCATGGGCGAGCAAGATGGGCAAAACGCCGATTGTGGTTAACGACTGCCCCGGCTTCTTTGTTAACCGCGTGTTGTTCCCCTACTTCGCCGGTTTCAGCCAGTTGCTGCGCGACGGCGCGGACTTCCGCAAGATCGACAAAGTGATGGAAAAACAGTTTGGCTGGCCGATGGGTCCGGCATATCTGCTGGATGTTGTGGGCATTGACACCGCGCATCACGCTCAGGCTGTCATGGCAGCAGGCTTCCCGCAGCGGATGCAGAAAGATTATCGCGATGCCATCGACGCGCTGTTTGATGCCAACCGCTTTGGTCAGAAGAACGGCCTCGGTTTCTGGCGTTATAAAGAAGACAGCAAAGGTAAGCCGAAGAAAGAAGAAGACGCCGCCGTTGACGATCTGTTGGCAGAAGTCAGCCAGCCGAAGCGTGATTTTAGCGAGGAAGAGATTATCGCCCGCATGATGATCCCGATGGTCAACGAAGTGGTCCGCTGCCTGGAAGAGGGCATTATCGCCACTCCGGCAGAAGCGGATATGGCGCTGGTCTACGGCCTGGGCTTCCCTCCGTTCCACGGCGGTGCGTTCCGCTGGCTGGACACCCTCGGCAGCGCAAAATACCTCGATATGGCACAGCAATATCAGCACCTCGGCCCGCTGTACGAAGTGCCGGAAGGTCTGCGTAATAAAGCGCGTCATAACGAACCGTACTATCCCTCGGTTGAGCCAGCCCGTCCGGTTGGCGACCTGAAAACGGCTTAAGGAGTCACAATGGAACAGGTTGTCATTGTCGATGCAATTCGCACCCCGATGGGCCGTTCGAAGGGCGGTGCTTTTCGTAACGTACGTGCGGAAGATCTCTCCGCTCATTTAATGCGTAGCTTGCTGGCGCGTAATCCGGCGCTGGAAGCGGCGGCCCTCGACGATATTTACTGGGGCTGTGTGCAGCAGACGCTGGAGCAGGGTTTTAATATCGCCCGTAACGCGGCGCTGTTGGCTGAAGTACCACACTCTGTCCCGGCGGTTACCGTCAACCGTCTGTGTGGTTCATCCATGCAGGCACTGCATGATGCAGCACGAATGATCATGACTGGCGATGCACAGGCATGCCTGGTTGGCGGCGTGGAGCATATGGGCCATGTGCCGATGAGTCACGGCGTCGATTTTCACCCCGGCCTGAGCCGCAATGTCGCCAAAGCGGCGGGCATGATGGGCTTAACGGCAGAAATGCTGGCGCGTATGCACGGTATCAGCCGTGAAATGCAGGATGCCTTTGCCGCGCGGTCACACGCCCGCGCCTGGGCCGCCACGCAGTCGGGCGCATTTAAAAATGAAATCATCCCGACCGGTGGTCACGATGCCGACGGCGTATTGAAGCAGTTTAATTACGACGAAGTGATTCGCCCGGAAACCACCGTGGAAGCCCTCGCCACGCTGCGTCCGGCGTTTGATCCCGTCAGCGGTACGGTAACGGCGGGTACATCTTCTGCGCTTTCCGATGGTGCAGCTGCCATGTTGGTGATGAGTGAAAGCCGCGCCCGTGAATTAGGTCTTAAGCCGCGCGTCCGCGTGCGTTCGATGGCGGTCGTCGGTTGTGACCCGTCGATTATGGGTTACGGCCCGGTCCCGGCCTCAAAACTGGCGCTGAAAAAAGCGGGGCTATCTGCCAGCGATATCGGTGTGTTTGAGATGAACGAAGCCTTTGCCGCGCAGATCCTACCGTGCATTAAAGATCTGGGGCTGATGGAGCAGATCGACGAGAAGATCAACCTCAACGGTGGCGCGATCGCGCTGGGTCATCCGCTGGGCTGTTCAGGTGCTCGTATCAGTACCACGCTGCTGAATCTGATGGAGCGTAAAGATGCCCAGTTTGGTCTGGCGACGATGTGTATCGGTCTGGGTCAGGGTATTGCGACGGTGTTTGAGCGGGTTTAAACACTTGCCGGATGCGGCGTAAACGCCTTATCCGGCCTACGGTTCAGGACTATTTGTAGGCACGATAAGACGCGCCAGCGTCGCATCGGGCATTGTTTGCCGGATGCGGCATAAACGCCTTATCCGGCCTACGGTTCAGGACTAT
>NZ_VATT01000058.1:0-24356 GCF_005781225.1 Escherichia sp. E4736
GGGCGGATCGCACCGCCAGGTTTTAATTGAGGATATATCATGTCACAGGTCATTAATACCAACGCACTGAGCCTGGTTGCACAGAACAACCTGAACAAATCTCAGTCCACTCTCGGCACTGCGATCCAACGCCTGTCTTCTGGTCTGCGTATTAACAGCGCAAAAGACGATGCTGCTGGCCAGGCTATCAGCAACCGTTTCACCGCCAGCATCTCTGGTCTGACTCAGGCTTCCCGCAACGCTAACGACGGTATCTCCATCGCTCAGACCACTGAAGGTGCGCTGAACGAAGTGAACGACAACCTGCAGAACATCCGTCGTCTGACTGTTCAGGCGCAGAACGGCACTAACTCCGATTCTGACCGTCAGTCCATCCAGGACGAAATCAATGCCCGTCTGGATGAAATCGACCGCATCTCCAATCAGACTGAATTTAACGGCGTTAAAGTTCTCAGCCAGGATCAGTCTCTGTCTATTCAGGTAGGTTCTAACGATAGCGAAACTATCAGTATCGATCTGAGCAAGATGGATGCCGGCACCCTCGGGATGACTGATTTCAACGTGGCTGGCGGTATTAATGCCGCAACCCTGAATACAACAGGCGCCAATGTGAATGTTGATGAAGGCTATAAGTATGATGTAGCTAATGTCACAGACACAGGTGCAGCTGCCAAGGCGGATAATATTGTTAAAGATGGTGCAACTGGTAAAATCTACGCCCAGATTGGTACAGATGCCGATCCGGCAAATAATAAGTACTATGAAATTATGGATGACGGTAAAGGCGGTATGACCTTCGATAGTACTGGTGCGGATAAAGGTTTTACTACGGCTACAGCACCTACATCAGTAAAAGACCAGGAAGCTTATCACTCTACACAAGTAACAGGTGTACCGGCCGGTACCACCCTGAAAGACGATGGTAAAGGTAACTACTATCTGGAAGATGCTACGGGTAATTTAACCAATGCCAAACTGGATACCACCAACGATAAGGCTGGTAATTTCACTGCGACCATCACTGATTTAAAAACCGCAGTTAACACCAAACCAGCAACCACCGATCCGCTGAAAGCTATCGATGCCGCGCTGTCTCAGGTTGACAAACTGCGTTCTGGCCTCGGTGCCGTACAGAACCGTTTCGATTCTGTTATCAGCAACCTGAACAACACCGTTAACAACCTGTCTGAGTCTCGTTCTCGTATCCTCGACGCTGACTTCGCGTCTGAAGTATCTAATATGAGCCGCGCTAACATCCTGCAGTCTGCCGGTACTTCTGTTCTGGCACAGGCCAACCAGGTTCCGCAGAACGTTCTGCAGCTTCTGCGTTAATGTGCACCCCCACGGCAGAATGATTCTGCCTCGTGCCCCCCCAACCAGCCCAGTTCTTCCTCCTGGGCTGGTTTTTTTATAATTAAACACCCACAATTTTCTTCGTCAGCGCGTAGTCGATTAATAACCAGGATTGTGATTTTTCTGATAAGAACACTGACTGCAAATAAATCAGGGGAAAATAATTATGCATGAACGCGTTGGGTGAAATATAAATCATAGTATAAACGAACGCTCAAACATTGCCGCAATCCTTTGACTCCTGACTAATAATCACCAGACCTTAGTATTAAACTATAATTATATTCCGCATCGAATTATCCTAATCAGGATTTACTTAATGTGGTGTATTATACTTACCACTAAGGATGTTAAATTTGTCAGATACCCCAAAAAGTAACCTTTTATTTTAAATGCTGACGAACAACGTCAACTAAGTAATCAGGAAAATACGCGAGGACCGCGCACTAATGGAAAGCTGTACTAATTCTACACCACCTGTATTTGTCATGGCCCTGTGTGAGTATTTCACATTTGGGATGAAGAATCTTTTCTCCGACAACAACATTAATCTGTCGTTTATTCATCGAATTGATCAAGTCACTATCGGTATGGATGACACGCTAACCATTATGCTAGTGCTTGATATGTCAGGGACGGAATCGCTGCGTATCTTCAAAGACGCCGTCGACTTTCTCATCCAGATTAACAGCCGTAAACGCGTTGGCGTGCTGGTCAGCCGTTATAACTCCTATCTGACGTATTACATCTCGCGCAAGTTTGCTGGTAAGGTGACTTTTTTTAACTCCCATAACCTACGCTCCGGTCTTTTTCAGCGTAACTTCCAGACCTGGCTACGGGGTAAAACATTCCGTCCTATGCATACGATTAATCGCTACCGGGACGAACGTTATGGTTTTTCCCTGAAAGAATGGATTTGTCTGGTGCTTCCCCTTGCCGGGGAATCAATAGGCGAAATGTCCCGATGCATGAAAATACCGGAACCGACGCTGTATCAGATCAGACGCGGCGCGCTAAAAAAATTAGGGCTGAATTCCTACCGGCAATTCTGTGAACTGTATATCAGAGGGGAAATCCGCACGGAAAACGACAAAATTTTAAGGCAGAAATACTGACGCGTTTTTCGAGTTCACAACGGCTGCGAGGCAGAGCTATCTCATCGCGGCCATAATTTGCAGAAGATTGTCAAAGATGGTGGCCATCAGGTTTTCAAAAAGTGGGCCAAAGGAGTACATCATCAGCGATAGCGCCAGCAATCCAACGCTAAGTGAAATAGGGAAACCGATCACAAAAACAGAAAGTTGCGGCGTCAGACGGTTAATAATACCAAGTGTCAGGTTAATACAGAGCAGTAACGCCACAATAGGTAACGCCAGTATCAAACCGCTACTGAAAATAAGCCCCGCCAGTTTTACAAAAGCCAGATAAGCAGACGCATTGGGTAACGTAGCCACAACGGGCAAAATATCAAAGCTGCGGGCGATAATCTCCAGAAGGTAAAGATGTCCGTTGGCGATTAAAAAGATCAGCGTAGCCAGTAAATTCAGAAAGCGGGCGACCACAGGCATATTCTGTCCACCGGCCCGGTCATAGAAGGTGGCAAATGAAAGTCCCATCTGCAGGCCGATAAGTTCGCCAGCGTGGCGGACAGCCACAAAAATCAACTGAATGATCAACCCGGTGATAAGGCCAATAATGAGCTGCCCCGCTCCCGTCAGAAATCCCTCATACGAAACAATACGAATATTGCTGTCAGGCAATATGGGGGCTATCTGAAAGGCTATCAGTGCCGACAGTGCAATTTTGACCTTTTTGTTGATCGATTTGTCATTAAAGATCGGCGCTGACGTAAAAAGAGCCAGAATACGCAAAAACGGGAAGAAATACTGACCGATATGCAGGTAGAGATCAGCCAGAGACAGAGTGAGCATAACTAGCGAATCAGATAAGGCAGGCTGTTAAACAACCCGTGCATATAATCAAGCATAACGCTTAACATCCAGGGACCAAGAGCAATAATGACCACCACAATCAGAAGGATCTTGGGAATAAAAGACAATGTCATCTCGTTTATTTGCGTGGACGCCTGAAGAATGCTGATAACCAACCCGGCAACCAGAGACGCCAGCAATAACGGCGCGGCAATCATCAGACCGACTTTAATGGCCTGGAATCCCATCGCCATGACTTGTTCTTCTGTCATCTCTTTTCCTCGTCAGCTAAAAAAACTTTGAGCCAGTGAACCAATCAACAACTGCCAGCCGTCGACCAGAACAAACAGCATCAATTTAAAAGGTAATGAGATTGTCGCTGGCGGCACCATCATCATCCCCAGCGCCATCAAAACACTGGCGACCACAAGGTCGATAATCAAAAACGGTATAAAGATGGTAAAGCCAATCTGGAAACCTGTTTTCAGTTCACTGGTGACAAACGCCGGAACCAGCAGACTTAACGGTACATCTTCCGGTCCGGCGAAGTTTTGCTGATGAGCGATGCGGGTATACAACGCCAGATCATCCTGACGCGTTTGTTGCAACATAAATTCCCGCAGCGGCTGAATACCTTTATCGATGGCGACCTGAGCGGTGATTTTATCCTGACTTAAAGGCATCCATGCGTCGTCATAGATTTTATTAAACACGGGCGACATGACATAAAAAGTGAGGAACAGCGCCAGACCTAACAGCACCTGGTTTGGTGGTGTTGATGACGTTCCCAACGCGTTACGCAGCAATCCCAACACAATGATGATGCGTGTAAAACCGGTCATCATCAGCAAAATAGCGGGTAGAAAGGTCAGCGATGTCAGCAGGACCAGCGTCTGTACCGGTAAAGACCAGCCTTCCCCACCCGCCGGGCGAGTTAACAGAATGTCGCTATTGGCAGCGAATGCGCTATGTACAGGCAATCCGATGCCAAACACCATGACCAACAGGCCACAGATAATCGACATTACCCGCCATGATGGTTTTATTTTATTGTGACTTGCCATAACGCCCCCGCAGACTGTTTGCCAGCACTGTCTGAAAACAGTCAACCAGCGAGCTACGGGACTGCGGTTGATCAACAGCCGCAAAATTTTCTTCGACCGTTTTTTTGTCGATGGCGCTCAGACAGGAGATCTTTTCTGCCGTCACGCCAAGCAGTAACCATTGATTTCCCACTTCCACAAGAACCAGGCGTTCACGCGGCCCCAGAGACTGGCTGAATTTAATATTTAACAGCGCATTGCGGCCATTTTTTTTCCCTGAAATACCGCCAGAACGACGTAAATACCAGAGTAAAAGAAGTAACCCGAATATTATCAGGCAGAGGATACCGCCGGTATGCATCCATACCGACGACATGCTGGTTGTTGAAGCGGTGGGTAAAACTGTATGGGTACTATTGATCATTATCTGCTCAGGCGATAAATACGTTCAGATGGCGTAATAATATCGGTAATACGAATACCGAATTTATCCGACACCACAACCACTTCTCCCTGTGCAATAAGATAACCATTAATCAAAATATCCAGAGGTTCACCTGCCAGACCTTCCAGCGCAACCACAGACCCCTGGCTCAGTGCCAGAAGTTCCTTGATGGTCATACGGGTTCTGCCAAGTTCTACCGTCATTCTGACCGGAATATCCATAACCAGATTCAGGTCAGAGGCAATAGCTTTCGCCCCGTCCATCACGCCCGTCGTTCCTGCGGATTCGCGCTGTTCTTCCAGTGCGTCTGCCCAGGCCGTATCTGCGGGAGTAGAGGTAGTGCCCGCCTGTTCATTCTTGCTCATGCGAGCTCTCCTTAGAAAAAGGTGCTAATGCTGTATTAAAAAGTTCTTCTACCTGCAAGGCGTACTGATTGCTTGCACTGCCATATTTCCCGGACAGTACCCGTACGCCATCAACATAAGCTTCAGCGATTTCAGGTTTATCTAACGGCAAAACATCGTGTTGCTTCAGGCTCATAATTTGTGACAGTCGCATCTGGACGTCGGATAAATTCACCACCAGTTCCAGTTCCGTATTTCTGACCTGTGAAGCCAGCGTATTACGCCAGTTTTGATCTTCCTGCCAGGCGTTTTCCTGTGGTGGACTGGTAAGCAAAGAACGTATTGGCTCAATAACGTTGAAAGGGATGCAGATATCCATCTGGACGCACTCTGAACCCAGTTCGATATAAAACGGTGTAGTAATCACAATATCATTCGGTGACGACGTAATATTGGTGAATTTCACCTGCATTTCTGAGCGAATATATTCTGTTTTAAGACCATAAACCGTACTCCAGGCAAAGTCATAAGACTCCAGAGCAATTGACAATATACGCTGAATAATACGTTGTTCAGTGGGGGTAAACTCCCGCCCATCCGCTTTTGTTTTAAAACGTCCGTCACCGCCAAATAAATTTTCCACCAACATAAACACCATATTGGGAGAAAAGACGAACAGTGCCGTCCCGCGCAAAGGTGACAGATGAATCAAATTAAGATTGGTCATCACAGGCAAGTTACGCGCAAATTCATGATAAGGCTGTACCCGAATATTACCGGTAGTGACGTCCAGACTGCGGTGCAACACGTTGAACGCTCCGACACGAAACTGGCGGGCAAAACGTTCATTAATGAATTCCAGCGTGCTGAGTCGTTCATGAACAACGCGTCGTTGCGTCACCGGATCGTAAGGACGGATACCATCCTCAGGAGCCATGGCAGATAGAGTGTTTTCAGATGCGCCGTTACCATCGCCATTCAGAAGACTATCCACCTCATCCTGTGACAAAATATTGTCAGACATAGCGATTACCGTAAAATAAAGATGTTAAATAAAACATCGGTAACTTTAACCGTCTGTTTCCCGGATAGTGGACTTGCCAGTTCTTTTTCAACTTGATGAACCAGTTGCTGTTTACCTTCGCGTGTGCTCAACTCCTCCATCGTCTGCTGTGAAAATAGCATAACAAGGCGGCTACGAATTTCTGGCAGGAAACGTTTTAACAATTCCTGGGAGCGAGGATCTTTCAGACGCAGCGTCAATCCAACATACAGAACATGTTCTGTTCCATCGACACCAGGCTTCAGACTGACAGTAAACGTATCCAAAGGTGTATAAATAGGTATTTCAAACGTTTCCTCTATTTCTTCAATTTCCTGCTCTATTGTGCCTTTTTTAACATTGTTCTTTAAACTCTCCAGTTCTGTCCAGGTATAACCAAAACATGCGCTGGCAAAAACAAATGCCAGGACGGTCAGCGCTATGCGACCTTTGCTTTTTTTGCCACTCTGAGTGGTATCCAGATTCTTTTTTGACATCACAAAAATATACTCAGTAATTTGCACCCCGTTACACCCGGGACAGGTGCTGTATTCTATTACATAACCTGGTATTAATAATCCGGCAAAAAAATGTCGCTGCTGGCATTAAATTGATAGATAGATTTGACTTCAGACAACATTGTAAACGTTTGCCTGCATCCTTAATGAAAATGAATGTTGCAGAAATGATAAAAAAACACCACCTACGTGAGATTTATAACCAGTTGAATTTTAATATAATTAAAGATCAGGATCGATATCAACAGCCCGCAAAGAAGCAAGTTTAAACCCGGAAAAAATACCACCATAATAAAACAACAAAGCCCGGGAACCGGGCTTTCAGATAAATAACAAAATAAATTTATCAGACAAAAGTATTTATTCCGCCGGAACGACTGATCGTATGCAGAATTACGCCTGGTTCATCCGGTACGCTTTCCACACCATCATCGGATTGCATATCCTGTTCTGCTGTCTGATTTTGCGAACCGTTCTCCCACGAAGGTCTGGAGTCCGCAGCAACATTGGTTTGCCCAAGAGAGATCCCTGATTCTGCAAGGGAGTTTCGTAAATGAGGCATCGCCGTTTCAAGCGCAGCGCGAACCTGATGGTCGGCTGCGGCAAAATGAAGCTGCACCTGATCATTATTTATCCGCAGACTAATATGCAGACTACCAAGATCTTCCGGGTGCAATCTCAGCTCCGCATGATGAATCCCTTCACGAGTAAAGCAAGCCAACTGCTGACTCAAATTCTGCTGCCATTCCGTAGTCCCCACAGACGCTGTCAATACAGAGGGCTGCGCAGATGGGGATACCCCCACAGGCTCACGGATTTGAATGCTCATATCCCCAATGGTTGGGATATGAAAAGCATCCGCTGTATGACTTTCCTGATGTTGTACAGGCATCTGTTCCGTCGGTTGATTCGCCACCGCCGAATCCAGAGACGTTGCCAATTGTTCCGATGACTGAGGCAGTGTATGACCGGTATTGGTGGCCGACTCAAGATGCAAGGAATCGGGTTTTAATGGCAGCGATGAAGATGGATGAGCAACCGGTTTACCGACTTTCCCCGCAAACTCTGAATAGGCAACGGCTTTATTCAACGTTTGCGAATGGCTGGTATCGAAAGCATTATTTTGTACTTCATCCCCATTCTGTTCCGCTAAAAGTTCAGTTTCAGGCAAACTAACATCGGAACTCCCCTTTTCCGTTTGGGACGCCACATTTTCAGGCGACACCGACGTATTTTTCAGGGCGGTAACCAGTCCATTGCCTTCAAACATCGGTGACGCTGTCATTTCCTGGTTTATACCTGTTTCTGGTAATGGTGTACTTTGCGCCGGAAGCAGGTAAAACAGATTATCCATGACACCAGAGTGCTCCCCTTCAGGCGATCCTTTCCCTTTTTCTTCCTCGTTCGGTAACAGATTTACTGTCCCTTCCGACGGAAGATGAGGCTTCGGGATGGCGCCAGGAAGCAGTTTGCTGTCGAGTTCTGCGGCAAATGATGACGTGTCTGTGTCATTCTGCGTTACAGCGTGTCCATGCCCCAGATTGCCAGTATTCATAGGTAAAGAAATTACCTGCATTTTATTTTCCCCTCTGGCTGGCGCGGCGGGCAAATTCATCCATCATTTTTTGTTCCTGTCGGTTTTCTTTCAATATACGCTGGGCTTCGGCCCGGCTTTTTAATGTTTCAAATGCGTTTAACCGCTGACGATCTTTTTGCCAGTCACTGAGCGAGGCATCGACAATCTGTTGGCTGTTGTTCACCTGGTTTACCTGCTGCAAAACGACCTTTTCCAGCGCACCAATAAAACTTTGCCATGACTGGAGCGTAGACACTGACATCCCCTTATCGGCAATGGTGTTTTGCAGTTGGCGACGATATTCAGATTCGTATGTCTGTAATTGTTGTAAACGTGAGACTTCATTCTCATGCGACTGGCGCGCACGCCCCAGTCGCACCGTGGTGTCATTGAGTTTCTTTTCGGCCAGATCCCGCAAAACATCCATTGGTGCTGACGTTGCCATGATTATTCACCTGCTTCAGGGCCTCTGTTATCCGGGAATAACGCATCGAGCTGGCGACATGAAACATCATATTCCTGGCGTTCATGGATGCCCTGTTGCAGATAGCGTTCCATTTCTGGATATAAGGTGATCGCCTGATCCAGTAAAGGATCGCTGCCTCTGGCATACGCCCCTACGCTGACCAAATCCCGGTTCCGCTGCCACGAGGACAGAAGTTGTTTAAAACGCTGTACCTTTTTAAATTGCGCTGGTTGCGTAATTTCCGTCATCACACGGCTGATAGAAGCTTCAATATCAATGGCCGGATAGTGGCCTGATTCCGCCAGTCGGCGTGACAGAACAATATGTCCGTCGAGAATGGCACGAGCGGAGTCCGCAATCGGGTCCTGCTGATCGTCGCCTTCCGTCAATACGGTATAGAATGCAGTGATTGATCCACCGCCACGGATACCATTTCCGGCTCTCTCCACCAGGGCCGGTAAACGGGCGAAAACAGAAGGCGGATAGCCTTTGGTTGCTGGCGGTTCGCCAATGGCTAATGCTATCTCACGTTGCGCCATCGCATAACGCGTCAGCGAATCCATGATCAGCAACACATTTAATCCACGGTCACGGAAATCTTCCGCAATACGGGTTGCATATACCGCCCCCTGCATACGCAGTACCGGCGATACATCGGCAGGCGCAGCAATAACCACCGAACGCTGTAAGCCATCCTTTCCGAGGATATTTTCAATAAAATCTTTGACTTCACGGCCTCGTTCGCCGATGAGTCCCACAACCACCACATCAGCGGTGGTATAGCGCGCCATCATGCCTAACAGGACACTTTTCCCGACACCGGACCCCGCGAACAGCCCCATACGCTGGCCTCGTCCCACGGTCAGTAACCCATTGATCGCCCGAACGCCGACATCAAGCACATTGCGAATAGGATCGCGTTGTAACGGGTTAAACGGAGCGGTAAATAATGTTGCCCGATCACTATTACTGGGAGGAGGAAGGCCATCCAGTGGTCGCGCACTGGCATCCAGCACACGCCCCAATAATCCAGGCCCAACAGGAAGCTGCTTGCCTTGTGTTAACTTATCACCGCTATCCGGCGCCCAGACTCTGGCGCCAGGCAAGATGCCGTCCACATGTTCCAGCGGCATCAGATACAGCGTTTGTCCACTGAAACCAACAACCTCACTTTCTACACAACGAATACCATCCGGGCCGTCACGTTCAACAATGCACAGCGTTCCGATGGGTAATTTTAGTCCGGTGGCTTCCATCACCAGTCCAGTCGCGCGGATCAGCCTGCCGTACTGACGAAAAGCGGGTAACGTCGTCATCCGCGTTTCTTGCTGTTCCAGAGCACCCAGCCAGTTTTTGAGATGCGAAGTCATACACCGCCCCTGTTACGAACCAATTGACACAACGACTGCCAGCGGGTTTCCAGCGAGGCATCCAGTTCCCCTTCTTCCGTACTGATCCGACAACCGCCGGGTAGAAGATGAGGATCGGCACACAATTCCCAGTCATAGGCTGAGAGTAACGTCTCAAGCTGCTGGCGTACCTCTTCTGGTTCTTCCGCACTGATGGTCAGGCGAAATTTACCTTTCAGTAAACTATCTTCGTTGAGTAGGGTACGGATGTGATTCATCAGACTGGTATGCATTTTATCCGTAACGCCCTGCCCGCCCAACAGAGTACGCACCGCCATCAGCGCCAGTTGCACCAGGCGGGCAGGAATGACGCTGTCCATGTTTTCAACCGAGATCTGGAAACTTTCCATCACGCGGGAAAACTGTGAATTTAACAGCGATTGTTGAGCATGTATTTCCGCTAATCCTTGCTTAATGCCTTCGGCTTTTCCCTGTTGCAATCCTTCTTCGTAGCCGCGGCGGCGGCCCTCTTCTTCGCCCTTTACCAGTCCCTGCGTAAACCCTTTTTGCCCTTCCTGTTGGCGAACACGAGCAAGCTCTGCCTGCCGGTCCGGGTCAGACATTGGGTCTGCATCTGCATGATTTTCAGACTCCAGGTTTGGCCATGAGGAACTGCCCTGCCCGAGCAGATCATCAGGCCGCCAGGGTTTCCAGGTTGTCTCAGACGTAGACATCCTCACCTCCGCCAATCACCATCTCTCCGACTTCCACCAGACGACGTACCACCAACAGAATGGATTTCTGTTCTGCTTCAACCTGGGTCATACGTACCGGACCACGGGAATTGAGATCATCACGCATAATTTCAGCCTGACGTTTGGACATGTTGCTGAAGAACTTCTCACGCAGCGCCTGATCAGCGCCTTTCAACGCAACCAGCAGAGACTCGCCATCGACTTCCTGCAGCAGGCGCTGGATGCTGCGGTCGTCCATATCCACCAGATTTTCGAACAGGAACATCTCGTCAATAATTTTTTGCGCCAGTTCAGGATCAAATTCACGGAATGCAGTAAGCGCCGCTTCTTCCTGCTGAGTTTTCATCAGGTTGAGAATTTCAGCCGCCGGACGAACACCACCCATATTGTTGCGCTTCAGTGACTGACCGTGGAGCAGATTGTTCAGTACATCCGTCAGTTCTTGCAGTGCCACCGGCTGGACGCCGTTAAAGGTGGCAATACGCAACATAATGTCGTTACGTTCGCGTTCTTCGAATTTCGCCAGTACGCTTGCTGCCTGAGCGCGTTTCAGATGCACCAGAATGGTCGCAATAATCTGCGGATGCTCTTCCCGAATCAGGTCATACACCATATACGGTTCCATCAGACCCAACGTATCGATACCGTTGTTTTCACTATGGGCATCCAGCAGATTATCCAACAAGGCTTCGGCCTGGGATTCACCCAGCGCTTTCACCAGAACATTGCGTAAATACTCATCCGCATTGATGCTGATGGACGCATACTCTTCTGAATCGCGTTTGAATTCACTCAGCACCTGAGCAATCTGCTCATGGGTATAAGAGTGAATACTGACAATAGCAGTGCTTATCTGTGCCACCTCCTGAGGACTGAGATGGCGGAAGACGTCGGCGGCGCGGTCATCGCCGAGCGTTAGCATAATAATGGCGCTTCGCATGGCAGCATTCATGATGGTTTCTGCTCCTTATTCATCCACTGGCGAATAACCAGTGCAATAATCTGCGGTGCCTCATCGGCCATTTCACGCAGTTGCTGAGTAGTAAGCTCGGTATCCATGCGCTGTTGAGCCTTGGCAAGTTCGCTGTGTTCTTTTTTCTGCCGCTGCGCCGTTGCTTCGGCCTGACGTGCTTCTTTTTCCATTTCGAGCCGCTGGAGCAGCATTTCCTGATGTTTCACCCAGAATGGCCATACGGCTTTACGCCACAGCATCCAGGCAACCAGAGCGACTAAAAGATAACGCAGTACGCTAAGAACTAACTGAATGACATCCTGCTGTTGCCACAGTGGAAGAGCGACATCTTTGTCTGACTGGCTAAATGGTGTGTTAACCACATTTACCGAATCCCCACGGGAAGCGGTATAGCCCATTGCCTCTTTAACCAGATCGTTGATTTGCTTCATCTGCGCTGGCGTCAGAGCCGCCGGTTCTCCGGCTTTTCCTGGCAGATAATTGATAACAACCGCGACCGACAAACGTTCCACATTACCCGTGTTGCGGGTGATATGTTTTAGCGTTCTGTCCAGCTCGTAATTGGTAATGTCGTCATGGTTCTGACTGTAAGGTTGTAGGTTTTGGCTTACCGTCTGAGGCGCCGGGCGTGTCGCGCTATCTTTGGCGCCGCGTGCTGGCGTTGAGGTGGTAATCGGTGCGGTGGCGGCCGTAGGCGGTAGATTACTTAACGCGCCAGGTACTCCTCCAACGCTGCTTTTCCCGCCCTGTTCATCATGAACAACGTGGCGGCTGCGGATAGACATCTTGTCTGGCGACGTGTTGGGGGCATATTCCTCAACAGTTTGCTCATTCTGGGTGAAATCCACTTGCGCCGTAACTTGCGTACGAACGTTGGCGCTGCCTACAACGGGTGTCAGAATTGCCTGAATACGGTTTTGATAGTCATCTTCAACTTCGCGGATATATTTAAGCTGTGTTGTCTGGGTATTGTGAGTGTCACTGCCGGAAAGCAAATGGCCAGACTGATCCACAATGGTGACATGAGCGGCATCAAGGCCAGAAACCGCGCTGGCTATCATGTAACTGATGGCGTTGACTTGGCCTTCATCCAGTGTTCTGCCATTTTGTAAAGTAAGAGTCACTGAAGCAGTAGGCGCTTTTTGTTCGCGGACAAACAGTGACGGTTTCGGTATTGCCAGATGAATACGGGCGCTCTGTACTGGACCTAACGTCTCAATAGTACGAGCCAGTTCACCTTCAAGCGCACGCTGGAAGTTAACCTGCTCGTTAAACTGGCTAATACCAAATTTTTCCTGGTCGAGCAGTTCAAACCCTACAGAGCCACCTTTCGGCAATCCCTGCTGTGCGAGTTTAAGACGGACCTCATAAACCTGGTCTTCCGGGATCATGATGGCGCCGTTATGGTCAGCAAAGCGATAAGGAACCTGCATCTGGCTAAGCTGAGTGACAATCGCTCCACCGTCCTGTTCGCTAATATTACTGTAGAGAACTCGATAAACTGGCCCTTGCATCCAGAATAGCAAGGCGACAACAATTGAAATTGCTGCCGCCGCTGTGATCATAAAAATAATTCTGGGATTTGCCCGAATTCGTTCCAGTAGTGCCTTAAAATCAAAGGGACTATTTTTTTTATTACCCTGGGTTGTGGCATTCATGCCATATTCCTGTAAAGTTAAATGGTACGACTTCAACGCAGGTGTCATATTGCAGATGCAGATGAACAAACTGGTGATGAGTATTATTCGCGACAATTTTTCATTTCAGAAAATTTGCCAGATAAGAATTATCGCCTGAAACAGCCCTAAACCTAATCTGCAATAAGAACAGGTTTATGCTGACTTTTCCCACAATGCTGCTGAACTTCCGCCATGATAAAGTACGCCTAAATTAAACAGAGCTGATAAGACATCAGTATCAACTATCTGTTGTTAAGTGTCAGTAAGGTGAAATAACAATATGTCCCTAAATACAATCAATGGGGTAGTAAATCAGATCCAGCGTCAGGCAGGCCAGGTTTCTGCAATGCAGAATCAGCTTGCTCTGACAGAATCAAATGACACAGAAAATAAAACGCAATTTTCTGATGTGTTATTTAACAGCCTCAATAATATCAGCCAGCTCCAGAATCAGGCCAAACAAGGCTCTGAAGACTATCTGGCAGGCGTGCCGGGAGTTGGCTTAAATGATGTTATGGTTTCGATGCAGAAGTCATCTGTAGCACTTAACCTTGGTGTTCAGGTACGCAATAAAATGGTTAGCGCGTATCAGGACATCATGAATATGGGTGTCTGATTGTCGATTTTTCGTTTTAGTCACTCCGTTAATCCTGATTGTTATTTTCTGTTTTCCCGTATCACCTGATCACCGCCTGGCTGTGTTTATGATCGGGTGATACGTATTGAAACCCCAATCATGTGTTGAAAATAACTCTCTATCCCCCGCTAAATGCGGAAACACTGAGAAATAAAATTCCGCAATATGGCTAATCACTCTGAATTCCCTGCGCAAACTCTGAACACTCTCACGGATAAAGATTTAGCACGTGTCAGCGAGCTAATTTACCGCCGTGCAGGTATTGTCCTGAATGGTCAAAAAAAAGATATGGTCTATAATCGTTTATCCCGCCGAATCACTCAGCTAGGGATAAACAGCTTCAGTGAGTATATGGCACTGCTTGAAAGCAGCTCTGATGCGCCGGAATGGCAGACATTTGTCAACTCGCTGACCACTAACCTGACCTCTTTTTTTCGTGAAGCGTACCATTTCCCTATTCTTGCAGAACATGCGCGGAGTCGGCGCGGTATGTATAACGTATGGTGCGCTGCCGCATCCACAGGCGAAGAACCACTGTCAATTGCGATGACGCTGGAAGAAACGCTGGGTCGTAGTATTACGGGGCCTCGCATACTGGCAACGGATATTGATACCGATGTTCTGCGTCATGCCAAAAAAGGAATTTATCAATTATCCGATTTGGCTAGTCTGAATGAAAAACAGAAAAAAGACTGGTTTCTGCGTGGAACAGGAAATCACGGTGATAAAGTAAAGGTAAAAAGGGAACTGTTGGCATCGATTCATTACCAACAGCTGAATCTCGTGGCCCCGCAGTGGGATATTCCTGCACCGTTTGATGCTATTTTCTGTCGCAATGTGATGATTTATTTTGACAGAAATACGCAGGATATTCTTATGCGCCGTTTTGCAGAAATACTGAAACCAGGTGGAATACTTTTTGCGGGTCATTCAGAACATTTTAATACTGCAAATAGTCATTTTCGCCTGCGCGGCCAATCTGTTTACTGCCTGGCAAAGGGGTAACAAATGAAAAAGATAAAAGTGTTGTGCGTGGACGATTCGGCGTTAATTCGCAATATCATGACGCGAATTGTTAATCAACAACCGGATATGGAAATGGTCGCCACGGCGCATGATCCCATCATGGCCCGTGATTTGATTAAACAACATAACCCGGATGTACTGACGCTGGACGTTGAAATGCCGCGCATGGATGGTCTGGATTTTCTTGAACGTTTAATGCGTCTGCGTCCAATGCCGGTATTAATGCTTTCTTCACTGACCAGCAAAGGCTCTGATATCACTATTGCAGCACTGGAACTGGGCGCCGTAGATTTTATTACTAAACCTCAGCAAGGACTTCAGGAAGGGATGGAAAAATACAGCGATATGATCGCTGACAAAATTCGTATCGCGGCAAGCGTGCGGAGTTTCCAGAAAAGAACAGTTCCTCCCGTTATTCGCGCCCCGCTTATTGGCAGTGAAAAAATTATTGCCATTGGCGCCTCTACCGGTGGTACGGAAGCATTAAGCCATGTCCTCTTGCCAATGCCGCCGACATGTCCGGGAATCGTCATCGCACAACATATGCCACCAGGGTTTACCCGTTCTTTTGCCCAGCGTCTGGATAAATCCTGCCTGCTGTCCGTAAAGGAAGCAGAGCATGATGACCGCGTACTACCCGGTCATGCTTATATCGCGCCAGGCGGCAGACATATGGAGTTAATACGTAGCGGGGCTAACTACCATATCAAACTTAGCGATACGCCGCCTGTTAACCGCCATCGTCCGTCGGTAGATACGCTGTTTGAATCCGTTGCCCGAGTCGCAGGACGAAATGCCGTCGGTGTGATCCTGACGGGTATGGGTAACGATGGTGCGAAAGGTCTGCTGGCGATGCGTAACGCAGGCGCCCGAACCCTCGCCCAGAGCGAACGTTCATGTGTGGTATTCGGTATGCCCCGTGAAGCAGTGGCTTTAGAGGCGGTAACAGAAGTCGCCGACCTCGATGATATGAGCCAACAAATTCTCAATAACATAACCGGGCAGTCTCGCCGTATTTAACAGCCTATTTCGTACTTAGAAATTTTTCAGGATATACCATGACAGATAAGAATTTACGTTTCCTCGTTGTTGATGACTTTGCCACCATGCGTCGCATTGTCCGCAATCTCCTTAAAGATCTCGGCTTCAACAATGTTGACGAAGCGGAGGATGGTCATGACGCGCTGACGCGTCTGAAAAAAGAACCATTCGATTTTGTCATTAGTGACTGGAACATGCCGAACATGGACGGTTTGCAGCTGTTGAATGAAATTCGCCAGGATAGTGCGCTTAAAGCGCTGCCTGTGCTGATGGTTACCGCAGAAGCGAAGAAGGAAAACATTATTGCCGCAGCGCAGGCCGGTGCCAGCGGTTATGTGGTTAAGCCTTTTACCGCAGCCACTCTTGAAGAAAAGCTGAACAAAATCTTTGAGAAGCTCGGGGGATAATCATGACCGCGTCTGCGCAACTGCCACCAAAGAATCACGATCCAGACGTCTTTACCCGTATTGGTAATATCACACGGATGCTAAGGGATAGTCTGGTCAGTCTTGGCCTTGAGCGAACCATCATGGATGCGGCTGAAGCGATCCCTGATGCCCGCGAACGTCTGAATTATGTGGCAAAGAAAACATCGCAGGCTGCGGAGCGTGTGCTGAACAGTGTGGAAGAAACAAGACCGATGCAGGACGCTATCTCCAGCGGAGCTGAACAGTTAACACAACGCTGGGATGCCTGGTTTGATGCGCCTGTTGAACTGCCGGAAGCCCGTGAACTGGTAAAAGATACCCGGCATTATCTGAAACAGGCGACCAGTCTGGCCGGTAAAACCAATAATCAACTCATGGAAATCATGATGGCGCAGGACTTTCAGGATCTGACCGGTCAGGTTATCCAGCGCATGATGACCATTATTGAAGTTGTCGAAAAAGAGTTGATTCGGGTACTCGTAGATAACATTCCTGAAGAGACTGTACCGACGAAAGAAGTCGCTAATTCATTAATTAATGGTCCACAAATCGATCAGACCCAGGCAGGTGTAATGACATCCCAGGGCCAGGTTGATGACCTTCTCCAGAGTCTCGGCTTTTAATCTATGTAATGTCATTTTCCTCTGATAACCAGAACTAACGCGGTTAGCAGAGGAACCAGACCCAGGCAGGTGTATGTCAGAAGAAAGCGATCAGGAAAAAACAGAAGAGCCCACAGCTCACCGAAAAGAAGAAGCGCGGAAAAAAGGGCAGATTCCTCGTTCCAGAGAACTCACCTCCCTGCTGATTCTGTTAGCAGGCTGGTCGCTGATGACGGGTAGCGGAGAAAACCTTGCCCGCACGTTATTACAGTTATTGCATTCCGGGTTAACCCTCAACAGACATCAAATTGAGGACCCGTTAAGCATGATTCACCAGCTTTACGACATGCTGGTAATGATGATTCAGGCATTGATGCCCTTTCTGCTTGGGCTGTTTGTAGTGGGGATTGCCTCGCCATTACTGATTGGTGGGCTTCACCTGGGCGGTGGCCTGAAAGTAGATTTAAAACGCTTAAATCCACTTTCAGGAATGAAACGGATGGTTTCAGGGCAAATGGTCGCTGAATTATTAAAAGGATGTCTGAAAGTTACTTTAGTAGGAACAGGCTGTACTTTGTATCTTACTAATAATAAAGAGCATTTCATCCAGTTAGTGAGTGCTCCACTGCCTGAAGCGATTGGCCGCGCGATGGACCTGATTCTGCACTGCCTGATGATGGTACTGCTGTGCATTATCCCGATGGTTGGCTATGACATTTTTAACCAGATCTTCAGCAACCTGAAAAAGCTGCGTATGACCCGCCAGGAAATACGCGATGAATTTAAGCAGCAGGAAGGCGATCCGCACATCAAGAACAGAATCAAGCAGATGCAGCGCGCTATCGCCAGAAGCCGCATGATGTCCGATGTGCCTGAGGCGGATGTGATTGTCAACAACCCAACGCACTACTCCGTCGCCCTGTCCTACAAAGAAAACAGTATGAGCGCACCAATCGTGCTGGCCAAAGGCGCAGGGGAAGTCGCGCTGCGCATCAGAGAGCTGGGGAAAGAACATAAGATCCCGATGCTGGAAGCGCCACCGCTGGCGCGTGCGCTTTACCGACACAGCGAGATTGGCAGACCGATCCCAACAGAACTTTATAGCGCGGTGGCAGAAGTGCTCGCGTGGGTCTACAGCCTGCGTCGCTGGCGCCACACCGGCGAAACCAAACCCGTACCACCCCGGAACCTTCCTGTACCGGAAAAACTGGATTTTAACCACGAGATGAATACCGATGTCTGATATCGCCACTAAATTACGTTTACCACAGTTGAAAGATACCCAGTGGCGAATACTGGCCGGCCCGGTGCTGATCATGATGATCCTCGCCATGATGGTCCTGCCGCTCCCGGCGTTTCTTCTGGACACCCTGTTTACGTTCAATATCGTCCTTTCATTGATGATCCTGCTCGTATCCATGTTCACCAAAAACACGCTGGAGTTCTCGGCATTCCCGACGGTCCTCCTGTTTGCCACCCTGCTTCGACTGGCGCTGAACATTGCTTCGACGCGTATCATCCTGATGGAAGGCCACACCGGCGCTGCAGCGGCGGGTCGCGTCGTGGAGGCGTTTGGTCATTTTCTGGTAGGCGGTAACTTTGCTATCGGCATCGTGGTGTTCGCGATTCTGATCATCATTAACTTTATGGTTATCACCAAAGGTGCCGGACGTATTGCCGAAGTGGGCGCTCGCTTCGTTCTCGACGGGATGCCAGGTAAGCAGATGGCCATTGACGCCGACCTTAACGCCGGTCTGATCGGTGAAGCCGAAGCCAAGCGCCGTCGTAACGAAGTGACCCAGGAATCCGACTTTTACGGCTCAATGGATGGTGCCAGTAAATTCGTGCGCGGCGATGCCATCGCGGGCCTGATGATTATGGCCATTAACATCATCGGCGGCCTCGCTATCGGTGTTCTGCAACACGGCATGGCGATCGGACAAGCCGGTGAAACGTATACCCTGTTAACCATTGGCGACGGTCTGGTTTCCCAGATCCCTGCCCTGATAATCTCCACCGCTGCCGGTGTTATTGTGACGCGCGTAGCGACCGAACAGGATGTCGGGGAGCAAATGGTGGGTCAGTTGTTCCACAATCCTCAGGTAATGCTGCTGGCGGCTGGCGTAATCGGTCTGCTTGGGTTGATCCCTGGTATGCCTAATCTGGTATTTCTGCTCTTTACCGCTGCACTGCTGGGGTTAGCCTGGTGGTTACGCGGTCGCCAGGAGAATAATCAATCGGCCAGCAAAGAAGATAAAACGCGTGATGAAATCCACGCTGAAGCCGCTCACGCTACAGCCGAAGCCTCCTGGGCAGACGTACAGATTGAAGACGTACTGGGGCTGGAAGTGGGCTACCGTTTAATTCCGCTGGTTGATAGCGATCAAAACGGTCAGCTACTGACGCGTATCCGTGGCCTGCGTAAAAACTTTGCGCATGAAATGGGTTTTCTCCCGCCGTCTGTACACATCTGTGACAATCTGAGCCTTGAACCAGGCAGTTATCGTATCCTGCTGAAAGGCGTGGAAATTGGTCATGGCACGATTCACCCTGAACGCTGGATGGCAATTAACCCAGGCTGCGCCGAAGGTGATCTGGACGGAACACCGTGTAAAGACCCGGCATTTGGTTTCCCGGCATGGTGGATTGATGAAGTACAGCGTGAGCAGGCCCAGGTACAGGGCTATACCGTAGTAGACCCGGCCTCCGTCGTAGCAACGCACCTGAATCATCTGATTACCCAGCACACTGGCGAACTGTTTGGCCGCAATGAAGCCCAACTGCTGCTCGATCGCCTTGAAAAAGATATGCCGCGCCTGGTAGATGGTTTAATTCCTGGCGTGATCTCTTTAACGCTGTTCCATAAAGTGCTGCAAAATCTCCTGGTGGAACAAGTTTCTATCCGTGATATGCGCACAATTATCGATACGATGGCTGAATTTGCGCCAACAATCACCGACCCTGATGATTTAACCGCTCAAATCCGTAGCCGCCTCGGTCGGGCAATTACCCAACATTGGTTCCGTAATAATAAAGATATCGACGTGATTGGCCTCGACAGCAACCTTGAGAAGATTCTCCTGCAGGCAATCCAGAACAACAGCATCATTGAACCGGGTATTGCAGACAGCCTGATCCGCCAGACAGAACAGGCTATCCTTGAGCAAAACTCGCGTAATATTCCGCCGGTACTGCTTGTCGCGCCACCGCTCAGAACCATGCTTTCCCGTTTTCTGCGCCGGATTTACCCACAGCTGGTAGTGTTGTCTACGCAGGAGATTGCACATGACCGAATGTTACATATGTCGACCTGCATCGGCGGACAAAAATAATGAAAGCCATTAATACAGCATTTCTGCTGCTGGCGCTCCATTCGTCATTATGCCTGGCTTCCGCAGGAAGCTGGAGCCAGCAGAGCAGCGGTGGCACGCTGACTACAGGCGAAGAATTACTGGTTGGGCGTGTTCTTCACGCCCCCACCGTCGTACCACGTAACGCGCCCGTGAAATATATTACGTGGAAAATAAATCTTCTTACTCCACCGCCACAGGGACTGGAAATCAATTTATGCAGTACGACCTGGTGTCAGCCCCTGCCCGCTCTCGCCGGCCATTTAACACCAGTTCGTCATTTATCGGCAGGCGGCGTTTTTCACTTTATTTATAACGTGCGCTATAAAGGGCAGTTAATACCCTCCATGACGGTGGTGAGAAATCAATTAACAATAGGCTACGGCTCACAATCGTGAGGACTGGCTTTAACATGGCAAGTACCCACCGTCCAGTGCGTCGATGGGTATGAGAAGTCGAATTATTCTCTTAGCGGAAAATCACTATTAAGCGCAGAGATTAACTCTTTCAGAAAATCACATTGGCTACAGTTGCGGTTTGTTTTCGATGCTGCGTAATAGACCGCATCTGACGCCGCAAATTCATAACCGGCTAACGTGCGTTTTTCTGCCATTAACTGTACAGCGTGACAGGGTGTCTGATATCCACTGTTTTTTGTATGGGCATCTGATACTGTGGCGTTAACGTCTATGACGAATCTGTATCCTTTGCCGTAAACAGTTTCAATAAAGATATTTTCTTTATTCTGCCCAAGTGCATTACGAATACGGTAAATGCTTCGCGTCAGCGACTCGTCGCTAACCGCAGAAGACCAGACATCATTAATAATTTTATGTTTACTGACCACGCGTTTTGCATTCGCTAATAAAACCTTAAGCACGCCAGCTTCTTTAGGCGGCAGATAAACTTCTTCCGCTCCGCAACATAAAAAACCGTCGTTTGTAAAAGAGAAATCACCAAACTGGAAAGTAGTATAACGTTCCTGTGTATTAATCATATTCACCATAGCTCCCTTATGTGAATCACTGTGGCGAGAGATATCCCCACCGTTAGCTCTGTTCTGCGCTTTCACAACCGGGCTAAAATAGTGAACAGTAGTTCTTCGTGTGCCGGTTAGTGAATGCTGTTACACCTCACTTGCATCACTGAACTTTATGACAGGATTATCCAATTTTGATGTGATATTATTTTAAATCGCGAATTTAATATGCAACTTGTTGTTTTAAAATGATTATTTATTTTTCGCGTAGCAACATATTACAGTTTAAGAAGTGAATTATGGATTCAAGAGATACGGTAGACGGCATTCTGCTTTCGCTACAGCATATGACATTAATGATAACGACTGAAATACGTGAGAGGGAAAAGAAGGGTCTGCAACACGATTCGGTTTAGTATTAACCGGAATGTTGATTTCATACTGACAGATTTTATTGAAAGAAGTGACCGCATGTGCGGTCACTAAAAAATAGAATAATAAATATTAACGGCATAAAACATCAGTTGGCGAAGGCACACTACTTGTTTGTTTCAATGGGGAGTCTGCGTATACCCCTTGTATTATATGAACCCAGCTATAACGCCCAGTACCACCATATCGATAAGCACCGTCGAGCGTATTTGGCAAATAGGAAATCCCTGCCCAAAGCGCCCCTTCATGCAGTCCATCATAATCCCAATTAAACAGATCATTTCTTGCCAGCCCGTCGTTAGAACCTAACGCTTTTGCTTCCGCCGAATTTATACAAACATTTTCAATACCAGCATATGGTGATACGATTACATTAGAAAATTTAACATAGCTCATAAAACGAAATGATTGAGACATTTGTACAATGCCCGTCATAGTATCAGTAAATTTCATTGAGCCTTCCATACCGACACCTGGTTTATCAGTAATCTGAATTTCCGTATTTGTTGCATCTAATACGATTTTTTGTTCGCCGGCAGGGGTCACACCTTCAACTTTCCAACGATGACTATCCAGTTTTTTCCCATTTGCGCTTGCGAAACCCACGGTACTGTTAATCGGTAAATAAGCACCATGTGCAATAAGCCCAGACCAGTCTCTGGCTTTATTGCTTATTTTATCGTACAGCTCGACTATCGGTGTAACCTTGACTTTTATCCTGGGTAAGACCTCAACATTATTAACGGTTATCACAGATTCAGCCTCTTTATCCTCCGCAGCATCAACGACTTTATCCGGGTGCACAATAACGGTCGTTTGACCGCTACTATCCGTGGTCCCTGAGGTTGTTTTTGCAGAATATCCCGGCTTAATATCAACAATCGCATTACTGACAGGTTCGCCGAGGCTATTGATCAACGTCACGCTGCATTTAATATCGGTATCGGCCAGCCCAACACAATCTGGCAATGATGACTTTGTACTGCTGATTACGCTGTAGGTATCAACAGAACCTGAGGCAATCGCATCCCCCTCAAAGGGAATGGTATTATTACTGTCTGTTCGCGCTGTGACTTGCGCGCGTAGTACATGACCTTTATTTGTTGAAGAGGGTGTGTATTGGGTCGTGGTCTGTCCTGGAATATCCTCCCACTGCCCTGGGGACGTTTCCACCTGCCACTGATACGTCGTCCCTGATGGGGAAGTATCTTCAGTATCACCATCAGGATCGCTGAATCTAGGTTCCAGCGTTAATGTATCCCCTAGGGTAAGTTCAGGGGCAGCCACGGGTTTATGCCCAGTTATCACCAGTGTTTGATCTTTTGCCGTTGTCGCATAAACGGGTATTGAGGTCGTCAGAACTGTCCCGGCAAGCGTCGACAACACAAATAATTGCCGTGTATTAATATTCATTCGATACTCTTTTCATTGCACTACAGAAGAAGCTAGTGGCTCTGTTATTGCCCGGGATTCAGACTGAGAGAAAGATTGAACCAAGCTACAATAGAACTTTAGATAGCGCTGCTGCAACGTAGAAAAGGTATATGACATCTTTTGTAGCATAACAGTTTCAGATTATCCCGCGGGGCTCTTGATACTTTACCAGGCCTGATCAGGCACAAAATAAGTTACTACATTGTACAACAAGTGAGAATAAAGTTAATGCTGTGATATGAGTACATAAAGAAAGGCTAATCACGGTTTAGAGATTATCAGCAACAGTTCATGTATTCACATTACCAGGCATAAGAACAGCTCTTCAGTAATGACAGGAGTAATAGAATCCGGAGAGTGCAGAAAGTGAAAAGAAAATAATTTTAACAACCAGGACATTTATTAACGCAATAAAATTTCTACTGATAAAACAAGTTTTTATAAAATGGATATATCAGCTTTCTTGGTTTAAATACCAGAAATAACCATTGAATACAATACTATGCAGATATCAATTTCAGACATAAAAGCTAAAAATGTACCACATGAAGCATTATCGCAATTATGTCTGTTCCATCGCCAGAAAGCGTATGATATGACAAATTCAGACATTTTGACTAACAAAAGGTGGAGTAACTCTATTTCATAACAGGATTTTTAAAATGAATATCTATGTCTGAAATTTCACCTATGTTTATTAAAATGTGCTTATCATCGTTACTCCTGATAGTCACTCTGGTCTGGACTCTCGTTTCGGCTCCGGCATGAAACGAGACGATTTGCTGAATCTCTTTCATCATATTCTCTAGTGCTTCATAATCGTTCATAGCATCACCTCACAGATTACTTATATTGTTTAATAAATTATCGGCAAAAAGAAGATTTGGATAAGTCGGAAGGTCGAGGCATACCTAACCGTGTAGACGTGTATCTGATCTCCTCCCTGAAAACAG
>NZ_VATT01000059.1:0-5841 GCF_005781225.1 Escherichia sp. E4736
TTTTTGTTGACCACTACACTCGATCAGATGAAAGATGTACGGGAGAAGGCTACTAAATCTTATGATGAGGCTGAATATGTAGTTGATAAGAAAACTGGTAAAGGAGAATGGAAGGGCGGCGATAGCGGCATCAATACTTTAATGAATGAAGGATTCCTAACTAAAAAGGATCTAAAAGACTTTGCTGATAATCCGGCTGGTCTGGTTAGTAAAGCAGTTCAGGGAATGGTAGCTAAAGGCTATTCAGATGCACAAATCGGTAGTCGTCTGGAAGATCTGGCTGATGATTTGATGCTCACCTCTAAATACTGGACACGCTCCGCTAAAGAAGTGGAACAATCAGCACGAGAACAACGAGAATCAGGGCGCTGGGTAACGCAGGCACAACAGGAAAGCGTTATTAAATTCCGTGAACTGAATAATGCACTTAGTGGGCTTTCTGACTCACAAGGGATCGCCTTTGTTGATGGCTTTATGAAATCTCTTGATCCGAAAGTGATTGAAGAGTTTAAAAAGAGCATGGTTGCAATGCTGCCAATGTTTACCAAATTAGGCGAGGCTGTAGGCGGTCTACTTAATGCGATCATGAAAACTATCAACTGGTTGATGAAAAACGACGAGAAGACGGCAGCTATTCAGAAGAATTTAGGGGATGCACCGCCACTATCTAACGAAGGAATGAAACAGAATCTTTCTAATCTCACTCCTGATCAATATAAAGGCGCTGGCACCGGAACAATTAAGCCAGATAACAGCAATTCCCTGGTTAACACTATTAAAAGCTGGTTTATGCCAGAAGAAACGGTAGGTGGGGCGCAGGCTGTAAATCAATACAGTCTCGAAGGACAAAACATTGCAAATCTGAAACAGAGTGCAGCACAACAAGCTCTCAAGGCTCCTTCTTACACCTTTGCACCTGTTATTCACTTCAATCCAGAATTACAAGTAAATGCAGAAGTGCCGCTAACTATCGAATCAGACACCGGACGATTGAGCGAATTTATCGACTTCAAATCAAAGGCATCCTCCGCTGAGTTTAGCAAGCTATTAACGCTGGGTGTTATGTCAGGCGGGTCAACCTATTAATCATCGCTGTGGGGCTGTTTAGCCCCCTTAAATAAGGATTACAAATTATGGCAATGGGTCCGTTAACCATTGGTCGCCCGACTGAGGCGAAAATCAACAGCACAAGCAACGATAGCAACGGTAGAACAACTAAAGGGGGTAACGGCTTTGCGATCATTGCCTCTAACCTCGGCAGTGGTGCAAATGCTGCTTACAATGACTACCAGGCATTATCATTTGATAGCGTGGAATCGACGAAAATTAGCAGAAATGCAGACGTTACAAGCTATGCTGTCGAATCAGGATCAGAAGTTAGTGATCATGTTCAAATACGGAATAACAAGTTCACATTACAGGGGCGTATCTCTGAAACCGTATTGAAGCTCAATCCCGATATGATTAAGAATGCGGGAATTAACGGCAATAGACGTATGCTTATGCTTGAATACCTAAATCAGTTGATGGACAGTCGCCAACCTTTCCTACTTGTCACTGAGTTAAAAAATTATGACAACGTTGTGTTAGTGGGTATGGACTTCGAAGAAGAAGCAAGCGAAAGCCTATTGTTTACTCTTGATTTTGAGCAAATCCGTCTTGTCTCTAAAGCAACTACAAGCGCAATTGCGGTAAAAACAGCACCAAATAAATCTGTAGGAGGCCAGGTTAAAATGCAGGTAAATACAACAGAACAGAAAAATCAAAAAAGCCCAGGGCAAGACGTTGTAACGCCAGTATTTAAACAATAGCCTTAAACGCCTATGAAACGCTCTGTAACGAGATAATCATAAAAGAGGCATCAGTCTATATTGAAGCCTCTTTATTACGTCTATAGCGTTGTTTTACGCCTTAAATTTGATTTTTTATTGATTGATAAGCCTTTCTCTATTTCAGGGTAGCGTAAAAGCTCAATATATTTTTTAAGCTCTACTGGAGAAGCTGCATTCTTGCTATATGTGCGGAATGTTTCTGTATTGCCGCGCTGATGGCCCAAAATTAAGGCTATGCGGTCCTCTGGAATTTGATTTCGATCAAGAAGCTGTGCTACTCCGTGTCTCAGAGAATGAAACACTTTCCTTTCTGTTCCCTTTTCCCCTAAAGCCTTTCGTTTAGCTCTTGTAAATCGTTGTGTATGCCACGTAGAGCGTTTACCGTCAGCACGCTCTGTAATGCTGGCGTGATAGAACAAAAAGCCATTGTGAGGCTTTTCACGAAGAGATAACACCAATGGAGTGATAAGGCTATGCACAGGCACAAGACGTGCCGCAGCTTTCGTTTTTCCCTGTGTGATTTCAAAACACAGCACACCTTCGATCTCTTTCACATCGTCTATTGTGAGACTTGCTATCTCGTTGATCCGCATCCCTGTATACATTCCGATCAGTGTTATATTTTGCATTTCTTCTTCATCAGCCAGCATTGAGAACACTTTTGCGAGTTCATCATTGCTAAAGGCTTCATAATTCACCTTGCTACTTTTAGCTTCAAGGCCGTGACCTCGCCAAGGATTATCTTGTGGTGCATCGTGATAGCGGTTACGAGCAAGATCCCAGATCTGGGCTAATGCACTGATGTAGTTTTGTATTGTTTGTGGTGCTTTCTCATTTTTTAGGTCATCTAACCAGCTAGTAACAATAGTTCGGTTAACGTCACGAAGCTGAACATCGCGTTTATTCAGATGTTCTAAGAGCACTTCTACAGCCTTGTTTGTCTTTGATAGCGTGGTGAGTTTGCGCTTCTCGCTGAACTGGAGAATGTATTGATCACGCATCCTCAAGAGGGAAGGGCAACCAATAGAAGAATCATTAAATGATTCAGATACTTGAAATACATATGTTCCAGCTTTCCGTAGTTCTGTAATAATTTGCTCGATCTTCGATGTTTTCTCACGTTGAGGCTTTAGCTTGTTACGTAGTTTTATCCATTCCAGCGCCACCGCATCACGGAACAACCGTGCTTCTCGAATATCTCTTGTACCCGTGCTCTTAACGTAGCTGCATCGCCCACCAAATAGATGACGCATATACTTAGGTATAGCGATCCTTACCAGATAGTTTCCGCAAGAATCTGAAATTAAATAGCGATCTCTCTTGAAACTCATACAAACCCCGGCTATTTTGTCAGGGCTTTTGCACTTGATAGTGTACAGTGTGAAGTGTCGATGTGTTGTTAGTTTTGCTTTTGATTCAAAGCATTACAGGAGCTTGCTAGGCAAGCGAACGACCGTAGAAATACGTGCCGGTTCGAGTCCGGCCTTCGCACCAAAAGTATGTAAATAGACCTCAACTGAGGTCTTTTTTTATGCCTGAAATTCACGCCACACAAATCTTTTCCGCTGTTTTTTTCCAACTAACGTCAACCTGGTTCAATCCATATTAAATCCCTTAAGAATACCGAACCAAGTATGTTTGCGCTTATCTATTAAGGATTCGGCTCTTTCAGAAAATCTAATCCATCCTCCAGGCACAATATTTATTGCGATCGTGCTCGCATCGTGGACAATGTTTAATCATAAGTAATATTTACATCAATGAAATCAATGATTTCTATTATGTCACGGAATGGAAAATGGACAGCAATACATTGGGATTCACTTCATACTGGCGCAACTCCTTAGCTGACGCCGAATCTGGTAAAGGAACGTTTTCACGTAAAGATATAGATTCATTCATTCGATGGATAAATATCACTGCAGGGCAGTTGGATGACGAGACTATTCGGGCATTTTTTGACGGTGAAGGGGAGTCGGTAAAAACCGTTGAAGTCGTGTTACGGCCCCAGGTGTGGAACCGCATAGTAAAGCATGGCAAAGAGCAAATGGCAGGTGCCCCCGCAATTATCACGCCACTGGTTACCTCCGCTCTTCTGAATAGGGAAGGTTTTTTGTTTCCTGCTGCTTCAGCCACTATTCCCCGCGATCTGCTTGAACCTCTCCCTTCCGGTCATTTTTCTATTGGTGAGTTGGCTCAATATGACAAATACAAAACCACGCATAGCACAGCCACCATTAATGAAGATGAACCAGAACATTACGAAGAAACTGACGAAGAGAAAGCGGAACGCCATGCCAGGTATCGTCAGCATTGGCAAAATTATCTTCAACAGTCAGATAACCTTTTAAGAAACGTCGCTGGAAATTGGGTCGCTACATCTGAGCCATACGAACGGGCTGGATACGGTTATATTGTTAAAGCTAGCCAGCATGTAGGGGCCAGCGTTCATATCCTGCCTATGTATGACCATCTTCTGATGAGTCAGGTTAAGGTTCCGCTATTAACGCGTTTTGCCTCAAACGAAATGGCTCCAGTGGAGCCACTTCTCGCTAAGAATGCGATGTTCTGCGAACGTCTGGGGCATTCCGGCGATAAGTTTCCGCTGGCAGTGGCGCAGCGCGATGCCCTGAGCCATTATCTGACTCAACAGCAGGGTGATATGCTCGCTGTCAACGGTCCTCCGGGAACGGGTAAAACTACGCTGGTGCTTTCTATTATTGCCACCGAATGGACAAGAGCCGCACTTAATCAAACTGAACCTCCTGTAATTATTGCCACATCGACTAACAATCAGGCCGTCACCAATATTATTGAAGCCTTTGGAAAAGATTTCTCTACTGGTTTTGGCGTAATGTCTGGGCGTTGGTTGCCGGAGGTAATAAGCTATGGCGCTTATTTTCCGTCTAAAAGCCGTCAGGTTGAGGCAGCGAAGAAATACCAGACTGAAGATTTTTTTAACCGCGTTGAATCCCAGGAATATCTGGAAAAAGCCCGGGCCTTTTACCTTGAAAAAGCGGAGGCGGCGTTTGGAGCTGGAGAGTGCAATTCGCCAGAGCATGTAGTGACGCTTTTGCATGAACGTTTAACTTCACAGTTTATGCAACTTCAGCAAATCGAACCCGCATGGCGCAGACTCAATGATATCCGCCATGAACAGCGAGTCATCAGTGAGAATCTCGACCAGTATCTTCAGGACAAAAACACACTTCTTCTCAATATTGGTAATGAAATTTCACTTTTGGCCAGAGGTAAAAAGCAGTGGCAGCAATACCGTGCCGATGAGTCGCTTATGTATGCATTTTTGTCATGGCTCCCTGCTGTTCGTGCTAAACGCCATTACCAGATTAACCTCTTCCTGGACTCTACGTTCGGCACAAGAATGACAGCGTTCCAGGGAAATTGTCCCGAAGATATTGATAAATTTATCGATAGTTTGATCGCTAAAGCACAACAAGAGCAGGCGGTGTGCCAACAGAATATCAACTTTGCGCAGGACATAGCCCGAAGCGAAATGGAAGCAGCAAAACAATGGCGCGGGTTGACTTATGCTCTGGGCTACAGGGGAGACGATGAGCTGAACCTCGCCGGAGCGGACGAGCTTGCCGATACTCAGATTCGTTTTCCAGCGTTCTTGTTAGCGACTCATTATTGGGAAGGTCGCTGGCTGATGGATATGGCGGCAATCGATAACCTGCAAAAAGAAAAAGGAATTACCGGGACAACTATCGCCGAGGCTCGTTGGCTAAGAAGAATGAAACTTACTCCTTGTGTGGTAATGACCTGCTACATGTTGCCTTACCATATGAACAGGAGAAAATCTTTTGGTGGGGACAGAACATCGGATAATAATTATTTATATAACTTTGCCGATTTACTGATTGTCGATGAAGCAGGGCAGGTACTCCCGGAGGTTGCTGCGGCCTCTTTTGCATTGGCGAAGAAAGCACTGGTGATTGGCGATACGGAGCAAATAGCTCCAATCTGGAATGATGTAGCCCCCAGAAAC
>NZ_VATT01000060.1:0-4485 GCF_005781225.1 Escherichia sp. E4736
TGTTTCTGGGGGCTACATCAACGGTGAGTTTATGAGTACATTTCCTGAACCATAATTTCTTATGCCAACATTTATAGCTGTAGCCGTTGCGTCTATATACACACCACAACTAACATAGCGCCATTTCCCATTCCCAGCTAAAGGTGCTGTAGAGTCTGTTTGTCCTGCACCATTAACTATAAACATAAGTTTTGACGCTGCTCCCTGGTCATTTACCCACGCACCAAACCATACAAATTTCCCTTTTAGTTCTGGTGATTTGTTGAGGTCTATCGTTCGTCCCCAAACTCTATCTCCTGCCGTAACTAAGAATGAATAATTACCAGCATAAATGTTTTGAGTTTTTATCAATGCTCCTGTCGTTCCAGATGCCGCGTTCCAAAGCAACATATTTCGATCAAGATAGTTAGCAGTTAACTCTCTGTTCGCAATATCTATTAAATGAGCAGTATCAGGGTTTTGTGTCGCTGGATCATAACTTCCAACATACCCTATCGAATTGACCGTATTGTTAGCCAGATACAATCTATCTGTAACTTTAGACGAAAGATTATTACGGTACATTACCAATAAATTGTTTACTTTAGATGCATCCAATAATTGATTATTTTCGATTGTCAGGTTTTTAGCATAGTTTGTGAATATAAAACCATCCTGATTAGGGAGGGAACTGGCGTAACCGATTGCAGTTTGCTGGTTTCCTCGAATCGAAACTGTATCATTAATCTTTGTTACGTCAGGTATTAATGTAAACTCATTAGCAATGAGATGAATATCGGCTTTAATGTTTATAAATTCCGGAGTACCATATGGATATCCACTTTCGCCGTTACGCTCCCAATAGTTATCATCCAAATTAAGTCCCTTAACCCCGAATGACATAAACCCGTATAACTTATTTTGCTCAATATCATTTCCGTTTACACGGACGCTCATACCGCCCTCGGCATACGCCGGAGTAAGCAAGATGCCTCCAGCACCATTACCATAAATACGGTTATTGATGATGTTAAGATTATTACATACCCCACCAATGTTAAGCGCATTTCCTGTGTTTGTTAGCAAACGGCAGCCAATTATATCTATTGAGTAACCATTAATTAAGATAGCGTTACTTGTAGTGCCGGTTACATCTACATTTTCAATTTTGATATGGTTGGCGTTAGGAAAATTTATCCCATTAGCTGAGTAATTATTACCATCTAAGCCAAAGTCTCTAAGCTCACAGAAAGTAATTGGGTCGCTTTGCTGGGTTATGATTGGTTCGTTTGTTCCAGTAGAGAAGATTCTGGACTGATATGCGCCAGCACCTCGTATCATGGTGACAATATTTTTAATCGTTATACCAGGGTCAATAATGAACGTCCCTTCAGGGATAACAATCTCCGTTGGCAACGTAGCATCATCAATGGCTTTCTGGAATGCAGCCTTGTTTTGTGCTCCGCTGTTATCAGCCTTAAATCCATAATCTGATAATGTTCGCACATCAACAGTCAATTTATTGGCTAAAGGGAGTGATGTTGACCCGGTGAATTGTGGATTGTGCATAACTAATGAATCACCAAGAGAGTGATTATCGCTTAGCAATTGACCTTTAAATTGGTCCGGGTCGTATTTAAGCACATTCGGAAAATAAAACTGTTGTACCCCATACGCATCGTACACAGCCATAGAATGGCCTTGCACAGTTACGAACTTCGCAATTTGTCCGTTGTATACCGGATATCCAGCGGTATTTATCACGATAGGCTGCGCAACAGGAACGTAAGATCCGTCTTCATTCTCAATATAAACCTGAATCTGGTTTTCAGGATTTACTGGGTCTTCATCTATTTTACCAATAAAGATTTTGCCATTTGATACAGTTTTAAAAGAACGAGCCATAGTGAACAATTGGCTAGGCATGCTTACCACAACATTTGCGGCGATATCTGACATTTTGTAACTCCAGAGGAAGGATATGATTCAATTTTGATATTATTGAATACCTAAATGGTACTATTGAGTATTTATCCAGTAGGTTACGATGCCGTTCCACCCAACTGGTGAGGCATCAATGATGTACAGCAAATACGACGAAGCGCAGTTTCATTTGAGACTTGCGCATGAACTCCACACCAAAATTAAGCAGCGTGCGAAGATGAATAACAGGTCACTGAACTCAGAGATAATTGCAGCGATTGAAGAATCACTGGCTAAACAAAGCACTGCATCTTTTTACAATGACGATGCTGAGCGTATTGCAGACCAACAATCCGATATGGTAAAGAAAATTGTCTTTGATACGCTCAGAGATTTATATAAAAAAGACTGCAACTAACCATCCGTGGCTTTCCGTTACTTCTGGTTGTCATCACTGTTCATCCAGTACATGATGCCTAGCCTTGATATGGTTTTCTTATCTGATTCTGGAAGTGAGTTGTAAAACGAGCGCCAAGCAGAAGAGCGTCTTACAGTTGTATCAACGATGCTTTCTGGTGCTTGTTTTACTGCCAGCCTTGCTGCTTTCTGGAATTCTGGTGAGCTAATTAGCTTTTCTGCAGATTCCATTGATGCAGCGCCGCCCATCGCCCTGATTTTGCTGGCGACTTTTGCCCCAATTTCTGACCCAGCAACAGCACCTACTGCACTGAACGGTCCTGACACCGTTGAACCAACCGCAGTGCCAATGCGTTGGGCATGGTTAGCAACAAATTCATTTGCCACAGTGACACGATTAAACCGTTTGACGAACTCGTTTAGTCTTCCTGTGGTTATCTCGTAAGATTTTGCGTCTTTGATAGCCTTTGCGACCTTATATACATCGTTCAGACCTGACATAGTCTCTTTTGGTAAATGTCGGGCAAGATTTCGCATTTGTCCGTTTGCTAACATGTTTTGATACCAGTCAGCAAACCCTGCAGGATTAAAATCAGCACCACGTTTTCCGTTCGAAAGCATATCCCGAAGACCTGTTCCCAGTAGCTCGGTTCTTAGCTTCCTGGACGGCGTGTTTTGCATCAATTCACGGAATCCTTTGGCATCGCCTTTCGACATTGCCTGTAGTGCTGTCGTTGCTTTGCGAGAAACATCACCGTTCAGCGTTCTGCCAGTAAGATTAATCATTTGCTCTTCCATACTTTTTCGCATCTGAACAAGCCTCTGAGCAACTTCAAAATCACGTAATGCAATTGTCCCTGACAGCGCCGTCTTTTGATCATCGGCGAGCGAACCGTAAAGCCTCGATAAGGCAGCGCGATCAGCATCTTTATATGGTCCAGAATTCTTATGAAGTGCATCACCAACAAGTCGTCGTTGCTTATTGAGATTTGCATAAGTTAATGCGCCGTTCTTGCCTGGATTAACTGCCTGAAAGACTCTCTTTTCAATAGGGTCAAGGTTTTTCATCCCGCCAAGATCTTCTGCCACCTGTTTGAGCATTGACCTTGTTGATGGCGCATCAATTTTTGCACCTGCAGGCATCGCCTTTTCAACATTGCGATAAAGCTGGTCGCTTCGTTTCATCAGGGCAGACATTCTTCCATTGACCGTATCAATAAACTTGTCGCTCATACCAAGAGCATCTTTTGCACCGGAAGCGCGATCAATTATCTTCCCCGCGCTCTGTGCTAGCTGCCTGATTGCTTCATTTTCCTGCACCTGTAGAGCAGAACCCGCACGGGACTTGATTGCTTGCTCAACAGCCTTGTATTGCTCGTTCCCGGAAAAGTGTGAAGGGAGTAATGAATCAACATTAAGCTTTTCAGCAGACTCCAGAACTTCAGCCTGAGGATTGATATCTAATTCATCAAGCGATGAAGCGAGATTTGGCCTTTTTTGTGCAGCAACTGTGCGAACGACTTCCTCTGGGTTGCTCGTCGCAGGCGTCATTGGTACACCTTGTGCTACTCTTGCCTCTGCGGCATGAACCGCAGGATTTGTTGCTGCAGTGGCATCACCGGAGAATGGTGATGTTTCTGTTGGCGCAGGGGTCGCTCTCTGTGTAGATGTTTTATTACCACTAATTATATTTGATGCGCCACGAACACCACGGGTAACGCCATTTATCAGGCCATGCGTAGCAATGTTAAGTCCGGCATTAATAGCGGTATTTTTGGCAAAATCCCCCTGTTGATTCGCCGCGTCAGCGAGAGAACCAATGACCATGTTTCCAGCTACACCTGCTCCAGGAACAAGATAACCGCCTATTGACTCTCCAGCTTGCGCATACGGATCCGTTGGCCGGTTAACTGGTCTATATACTTCATCAAGAATCTTTGGTCCATCAAAACTCTGAGATGCAGCATTAATGAGACTCGCCCCCCCCTGAAGAACGTCAAAAGGAATATTTACAAATCCTCTTACCGCCTGCTCGGCAATTTGTCCTACGCTTTGCCCACCAGTTAGCCATTCTCCTGCACGCTGCATAAGTGATTTGTCTTGCTGAATGGCATCAGGAGATTGCCTTACTTCCTGCTGTTCTGTCTGCACAGATGGCAATGGATA
>NZ_VATT01000061.1:0-1436 GCF_005781225.1 Escherichia sp. E4736
TCGGTACTGATGGCGATAAAGATCTGGTTAAATACGCCGACGTTGGCGCAACATATTATTTCAACAAAAACATGTCCACCTATGTTGATTATAAAATCAATGATCTTGACCCGCTATCTCCGGACCGCTTTTGTATCTTAAGTTAACGATGCCCGCTGCCGCCGGTATTCCCTCGGAGAGTAATATCCCAGCGCGCTGTGCGGGTGGTTTTCATTGTAATGCGTGAACGCTGCTGCAAGGTTTTGCAGGGCTGTTCTCACATCCGGTTTTGGCATGAACGCGATATAGTCTTCTTTCATCGTCTTCACGAACCGTTCGGCCATGCCATTACTCTGCGGACTGCTCACCGCTGTTGTACAGGGCTCAAGATTCAGCTCTCTGGCGAACCTCCGCGTTTCATGCGCAGTATACGCTGAACCGTTATCCGTCAACCACTGCACTGGTGTGTCCGGCAACCTGTCGCCGAAGCGCTTTTCCACCGACCTCAGCATCACATCCTGTACGGTCGAACTGTCGTAGCCTCCCGTGCTCGCTGCCCAGTCTATGGCCTCTCTGTCGCAGCAGTCCAGCGCGAACGTCACCCGCAGTTTTTCACCGTTGTCGCAGCCGAACTCGAAGCCGTCTGAACACCAGCGCATATCGCTTTCTGCCACCGCGATTTTTCCCTTGTGTTCACGCTTCGGTCGCTCTGGTTTGTCATGCAACAACAACAGGTTATGCTCGCTCATTATCCTGTAAAGTCGTTTGGCGTTCACCGGTGGCTCTCCCTCAGTGCGACGTTGCTTGCGCAGGATGCCCCACACGCGTCGATAACCATAACTCGGCATATCGCTGATGATATCGAGGATATCCGTCAGTATTTCAGCGTCTGCTTCGTCATTACGCCGGTTACAGCGCCTGTCCTGCCAGTCGGCAGAACGGTTAACTCGCAGTGACAGCTGCGCACGCGACACGCCCATGGTGCGGCTGACCAGGGCTATTCCCCGTCCTTTGGCAACAAGGGCGCGTGCGCTATCCATTTTCGCGACTGGCCGTACTCCACAGCTTCTTTCAGGATCTCAACTTCCATCGTCTTCTTGCCCAGAAGGCGCTGAAGCTCCCGGACCTGCTTCAGAGCAGCTGTAAGCTCAGAAGCAGGAACGACTTCCTCTCCGGCCGCAACGGCGGTGAGGCTGCCTTCCTGATATTGCTTCTTCCATTTAAACAGCAGGCTGGGCTGGATACCATGCAGGCGGGCGACATGGGAGACATTCATACCCGGCTCCATCGTCTGCTGGATAATGGCGATTTTCTCCTGAGGAGTTTTACGTTTACGGACTTCTTGCCCTAACAGGATCCCGGTCATCTCAAAATTGGCGTTAGTGTTAGACATATATTCAAGCCTATCTCTTATCTGGAGATACAGCTACTGTCCGGTGTTTCTGGGGGCTACATCA
>NZ_VATT01000062.1:0-1230 GCF_005781225.1 Escherichia sp. E4736
TGGAGTGACCACATTCCGGTAGACAGTTTCTGTCCTCACGGTGAGGCCTTTTCGAAGGCCTCCGGGCTGACGCCACCCAGATGACTGTGGCGTCGGGTCCGGTTGTAGAACACTTCAATGTAATCGAAGATATCCGCCCGGGCCATGTCCCGGGTTTTATATATCCGCTTTCTGATGCGCTCTTTTTTCAGTGAACTGAAGAACGATTCTGCCACCGCATTATCCCAGCAGTTGCCACGACGGCTCATGCTCGGCGCCAGATTGTTGGCCCTGCAGAACCGCTGCCAGTCATCACTGCCATACTGACTGCCCTGATCGCTGTGCACTATGACGTTTTCTGCAGGCTTACGCCGCCAGACTGCCATCAGCAGCGCATCCAGTGCCAGCTCGCGCGACAGCGTTGGTTTCATCGACCAGCCCACCACATTACGGGCAAAAAGATCGATAACCACCGCCAGATACAGCCAACCCTGCCAGGTGCGGATGTAGGTAATATCAGTTACCCACACCTGGTTGGGTTTTACCACCGTAAATTCCCGCTGTACGCGATTAGGAGCTATCAGTGACGGCCTTCCCCTGACGCCACGCGGGACCTTATAGCCATGTACGGCCTGTATCCTGTTCCGCTTCATGATTCTGGCAACACGGTTTCTGCTGCATACTTCACCGATTTCACGAAGATCGCCGTGAACCCTGCGATAACCGTAGACTCCGCCGCTCAGTGCATAAGCATCGCGGATGAGCTCCAGCAACCGCTGATTATCCTTTTCTCCGGCAGAAACAGGGCGATGAAGCCAGACGTAAAATCCCGCACGGGCGACCTTCAGAACCCGACACATTGTTACGATCGACCAGATTTCACGGTGATCGTTGATGAAGCGGTACTTCAGTCGGGCTCCCTTGCAAAGTACCGCGCTGCCTTTTTCAGAATATCCCGTTCTTCCTCAGTACGTTTAAGCTGCGCTTTAAGCCTGAGAATCTCCGTCCGCGCATCCAGTAAATCCTGCGCCTGATGCTCGCTGTTATCCGGTCTGACTGACCGGACCCACTTATAAAGGCTGTGAGCCGATACGCCGAGGCGTTCAGAAACATCGGCAACGGAATAGCCCCGTTCAGTAACCTGACGGACAGCTTCCTCCTTAAACTCTGGGGTAAATCGTGGTGTGCCCATAGACTCCTCCTATGCTCAAACTATAGGGCAGATTTGTCTACGGGCTTGGGGGCACTCCA
>NZ_VATT01000063.1:0-5814 GCF_005781225.1 Escherichia sp. E4736
ACTAAAACGGGTCTATTTACATATCCACGGGATGGTTTAACTCTATAGCACAGGATTAATGCTGGCGCAGCAGACAATGTCTAAAGATTTAACGCACTTATCGATTACCAGGACAAATACACTTTTTCAAAATCATTGCAAATACTTTGCCTTTCATTTCAAAAAAATAAATCATAATTTTTATATCCCCTTCAACAGGGTCCAGTGGCTGTATGCTGATTTATAACTCGCTACAGTGCTAACAATCATCCTACTTGTTCATTAACCAAAATTACATCAATACAGGAATCACCCTCTCTTCATGGCGCTTATTCATAATTTAACTTAATGAATGCTGATTATAAGATAGTACATGCTTTTGCTTCATCAACATTTTTCCTAAAGCAAAATTATTTTTAACATAAAAATGCCTTCATCTATAGAATATGTACAATACCAACAAAATAATTAGCCACGGTTTTGTTCTTAAAAGTATAACGGTCGTGATCGGTTCGATTTGCCAGGTTATATCGCCTGCTATGGCCAGTGCGGATGCCGCTTTGCTCGCCGAGCAAAAAGCCACGCCTTATGAAACGCAACGAGATAGCTCACGTACGGATACAGAAGCGGAAGATCGTGATCAGGAAAATGCTCAATTAACTCAGTTAGCCGCTTTCGCGTCTCAGGCTGGAGGAGTGCTTTCTGGTCATACGGATAGCAACATGGCAAAAGCGATGGCCAAAGGCTTTGTGCTGGGTAAGGCAAATCAAAGCGCCGCTGAATGGCTGCAACATTACGGAACAGCACAAATAGAAATCAACGCCGACGATAACTTATCGCTAAAAGATTCCTCTTTTATATTGCTTCATCCGTGGTACGACGTGCCGAACAATCTGCTGTTTTCTCAAAGCGGCGTCCACCGTGTGGACGGGCGGGGCATTGTGAACCAAGGCATTGGTTATCGCCACTTCAACCAGCAAACGATGTATGGCCTCAATACCTTTATCGATTACGATTTATCTGGTGATCATGCCCGGGCGGGGATTGGCGCCGAATACTGGCGTAATTTTGTTAAATTTTCCGCTAATGGCTACATCGGGCTAACCGGATGGAAAGCATCTCCGAATGTTGAAGATTATGAAGAACGGCCTGCCAATGGTTGGGATTTACGTCTGGAAGGATACCTTCCCGCTCTCCCGCAACTGGGGACAAGGCTAACGTATGAGCAGTATTTCGGTCGGGAGGTCGCGCTGTTTGGTAAAGAAAACCGGCAGAAAAACCCCCGGGTTCTTACTGTCGGCGTGAATTTCACTCCATTTCCGTTGCTGACATTAAGCGCGGAACATCGCACTGGCGAGAGTGGAAAACATGACACTCAGCTAAAAGCGGATGTGAACTGGCGCATCGGCACCCCACTCCGTCAGCAATTAAATACGGATGCCGTAGAAGGCATTCGTACCCTGAATGGCAGCCGCTATGACCTTGTTAATCGTAATAACGACATCGTTCTTGAGTATCGCAAACAAACCGTTATCAAATTACACCTCCCGGGGCGAGTAACAGGAAAATCAAAACAGGTCATTCCGTTGTTGCCTGATGTGCAGGCAAAACATGGTTTGAAAGATATTGAATGGGATGACGCATCATTTTTAGCCGCGGGCGGTAAGTTGATCGGTCAGGGAGCCCACTGGCAGATGGTGTTGCCGGAATGGAAAGATGGCGCGATCAATGCATGGGGAATCTCCGCTATTGCGCATGATACCCGTGGTAATGCATCGCAACCCGCCGAAATGCAGGTTGTTCTTACGCCACCGATAATAAGTAAGAAATATTCCAGTCTTAGCATCGCCGTGGCGCATCTGCTGGCAGATACAAAAACACAAACTACGTTGACAATTGCTCTACTGGATAATGAGAAAAAACCGATAAGCGGCAAAGCAGAGCAGATAATTCTCAATGGTGCATTTACTCCAATCAACTCGCTGGTAGACGGTATGGCTTTGGCGAAAGGAACCGTCACTTTAAAGCCTCAGGCTCCGGTATTGCCGCAACTGGGAAAACTCAAAGAGTCTGGTAATGGAATTTACACAACAACGGTAACTGCCGGTGAAAGTGCTGGAAAATTTACTATTACTGCAAGCCTGGAAGATACAACGCTGGCATCTGCTGACATCATTTTTACAGATACATCAGCCGCACTTGAGCAAAGTACGCTTACTGCTGACAAGACAACGTTTTCTGTCGGAAGCACGGAAAAGTCGACTCTGGCCCTTACCTTGCAAGACAGCAAGGGCCAGCCAATTAGCAACGAAAAAGAACGCATAACATTCTTTATTGCTGACAGTACTGTAGATACATCGAAATATTCCTTCGATACCGTTCAGGAAAGCAACCCTGGACACTACACCACAACATTTAGTGGTCTTCTGGAAAATCCAAAGTTACCTGTTGGCGTCAAAATTAATGGCAAAGATACCGGCAAACGCCTGATCTTTAATCTGACAACAGTTTCTGTCGCAACGGTTACTGGTGTGCCTGTAGTGGGAAATACGCTGACAGCAACAATGCCTTGTAGCACAGACTGCAATGCGTTGACTTACCAATGGCAGAGAGAAGATCAAGCAGGTAGTAATAATTATGTCGATATTCCGGGTGCCACAGCGATGACATATGTTCCTTCCACCGCCGATCAAAAGCGAAAAGTGCGGGTACAAATTATCAAATGACTTATTACTGAGCCAGAAAGTCATCGTTATCCCATATCTGTATTGTGTATTTGTTAATAAATAGTAAGACAAGAGAATATGAAACTAAGCTTAAAAAAAAAGACTGCCGCCAGCATTACAATGGGCTTCTTACTCAGTATGAGTGTTAATGCCGTCGCAGCAATAATCACCTCTTCCGCAACGATGTCCATTACAGGACATGAGCCAACCCTGACTGCAGGTGAGATTACTTTTGAGGATAAAAATGCAAATGGCATTCTTGACCACGGCGATGTCGTAAAAATCGATCCCGCTCATGACTTTGCATTTGCCGATGTTGATGGAGATAAACCCGATACAACGACTCCCCGACTCTATAGCTGGAAGATTGGTTCTACTGAAGTGGCGGTGACCGAAACTTACACTATTCAGGACAAAGATTTAGGACAGACAATTACACTATTTGTTACTCCACAAACTGACAAAAATATTACTGAGCCATTCCAGGGCAAACCTGTTCAGGCTACGGTAAACGGAACAGCGGGTGGACTACCGATTTCTGGAAGCGACGATGTCATTAAAGTGGTAATTAGCGGCGGTACCGGTGTTTCTGGCGCACCTATCGTTAATGACACTCTGACAGCTACACCAACCTGTACAAAAGCGTGCGGTGTATTGAACTACCAGTGGCAGGTCGAGGACTCCGTCAATAGCGGTAAATATATCGATATAACAGGGGCAACAAACAGTACTTGGAAAGTCACTAAAGAGACTCAGAAACGAAAAGTTCAGGTGGTTGTATCCAATCCTTGATACTTCTGTTTTTCTTCCCAAATAAAGGGAATAAAGAACAGTAGTAATGTGCTATTTTTAATAGTCAGAAAACCGCCACACTAATTATAACGGCGGTTTTCTGAAAAACTTAAACTAATCCCCTATGTAGATAAAAATAACAATCAACAAACAGACCTGTAAATCAACAGCCTATTTTTTTGTTATATTTATCGCCTGTACGGTGCATGCAGAATTACCACATTTATCCCAGTGAGGATGCACAACATAAGCACACCCTGCCAATGAAGATAATATGCCACCTATGATTAATAATTTATAATTTGACATATTAATACCAAAATATTATTGCAATAGAATATAAACATGGATGCCAGCGTTATTGCTGGTATCCATGTTTGACTTACATTACTGTATCGATATTAAGAATTAGCGTAGAAGACACAGCTTCAGCGTTCCCTTCAGTCTCATACCAGATAATTAACTTACTACTGGTTGTACCAAAAGGATCGCTGTTGCAATTACAAAGGTCTTCATACATAACCTCGACCTGGAGGTAACCTAGTGTAACATCTGCTGGCATAATTTCGTAGGAGTGAAGCAACCGACTGGGTAAATTTGAATAAACATAATTATCATCATCGTAATACGATAATTCAATTTTAGTATTAATAACATCTCCCGCAGTAAGGTTTCCAGCAACCGGAATACGATAGTACATATGTTCACCAGGCAGGCCATTCCCAATACGATGCTTATTAATGATCCCTCCTGATACCATTTCCGTTCCACTAACATCAATAAAGGTTGGTGATTTTAACGTTCCTTTTTTCGGCGGCGTCACTGGAATTGCCTTCGTGACAATAAGTCTTTTATGTTCAGAAATCCCTACGTTGCCGCTACGTTCAGCAACAATGTATGAAATCCTGTTTTTGGCTTTATTTACGTTATCCTGTACCATTAACTCTGTAGTATCGAATTCAAAGGGATAAATCGTTTTCTGCGGTTTTGAAGGAACCTCATAACGCCCCAAAAAAGTTCGATCACCAATAACAGCTGTTCCCATAAGATCAACATAAGTTGGCTCATTAAACACAAGAATGGTATCGTTTATAAAACCGCCATAATCAGGTTTAGATTCGGTATCTTCCAGAGATTTGAAATGCAAATTCACTTTCTGTTGATCTTCATCAAGAATATCACCGTCAGTATTTTCAAAGTACATTGAATATCCCATGTACTCTGGCGTAATGCCTTCAATAAACAGACCTTTAGAGTCAGAAGTATCAATATCCGGGGAACCTGAACTTACTGTCATTACCAGGAAACCGGCATCTTTAGCACAGGGGTAAATACGGAACTTTGCCACGCCAGTTTTCGATGCTGAATCATTTTTAAGGTTAATAACAAAACCATCAAGTTTACTCGAGGTTAAATTACTAACATAATGATATTGCATGTCAGGATATGCTTTGCCCCCCCCCTGATTAGTATCAGACATCATAAAAAATACGTTTTCGAATACCGCCTGCGCCATACTTACAGGTCGCAGATACAGTTGGATATCCTGATGTGTTTCATCGCCAGGATATTTCGTCAAATTACGTTTATACGTTATCGTACCAGTAATATAGGTGACACCAGACAGATTTGAATAACTATCATTAAGAGTTTCCGGGGCATTCAAATCAATAATCTGAGTGTCATCAAAAGAGATAGTAATCTCATCATCGAGATCAGTATTTGACTCCAGTACATAATATTGGCAGTGACATGTTACTGGCGCAGCTGCTCCCAGGGCTTGTACAGTCAATGTCAAGTCGATCGCTTTATCGCCCAGAGCAATATTGTTAGGTACATTGAACGAATACTTGTACATATAAACTTTGCTACCGTCAGTATCCGTAAATTCTCCCTCACCTTGTGGTTTTGGTAAAATATTTTTACTCGCCACATCCATTTTTATTGCGCTAGGATCCATGGCAATTTCCGCGTTCTGGTATTTATAATAAAATTCCAGATAAATAATCTGCCCTCGCACTATCCCTTTCTGAGAAGGGAAGCTGCATGTTAATACCCCTGGAGTGAGGGCGTTAACATGAGAAGTCACCGGATGAGCATCTCTGAGATATTTCTCAGATTTAAACTTCTCTATAGATTTAATTTTTCGCATATTTAACATGACATCACCTTTAACTTTATTAATTACATTGTTATATCAATGAATACTTCGCGCAGATAAGAGAATTCCTGCTTATTCTGGCAATAGTATTCCACTCTCAGCGTGCTCTGATCCACGCCCTGCGGCGGCATATCGCAGCCCGCCAGATCGTCTATG
>NZ_VATT01000064.1:0-2177 GCF_005781225.1 Escherichia sp. E4736
AGAAAATCCTCACTGTATTTCTTCCATTCCGGAGCATCTTTTTTCAGCGCATTGAGGAATGGTTGCCAGATAGCATCGCCTTTTTTGAAGTACCAGTCGCTTGGATGTTTAATGATTGTTTTCTGAAGAACATCACGATAGTCGGGATTGTGAAGTGCTCTCCAGTACTCCATTGGAGAATAGCGGTCGCTTCCGTTGTCAATTTTATCCAGCAGACGCTGATAATTATGCTTCACCAGCGCATGACTGGTTCGCGAATCATCGGTTGCGGCCTGGTAGAGTGAATCAATAAGATTACGGAAGAATCCAGTGGGCTGTTTTTTTCCATCCAGGTAATCAAAACTTGCAGGCTCAGCGATTTCAGTTCTGAACCCCTGCTTTGCCAGATCATACTGTGACAAAAGTTGAGGTTCCGCCTGACCTTTTGGCATGTACGCGTTTTCTGGTCGCAACTGCCAGTATTCCTGTTTGGTCAACGTATCGACTTCCGTTTGCACCTGACTCAGTGGAAGGATCCCCGCCCTGGTTGTTGCCCTTGTATCTTCTGTGAATGTTCCTGTTGCAACATCTTTTTTGTACAACGCAAGTCCCGGAGCGTACTTCAGCCAGATTGGATTCTTTTCTCCAACCTGCTCAGGGTTGGTCAGGAACGTTTCCAGGTTATCATCCATACTCGTGCATTCGATATGAACCTGGTATCGCGCTTCATATCCTCCATCCTTAGGTGCTTGATAATATCCCATATGACCAACAGGGTCACCTGCGCTGATAGCAAAGGGAGTCGGGCATACTACCTGGTCAAATTTCATCGCTTCTTTTGCTGGAGGCATGAGTTTCTGCCACCAGGAAGGCTGTACCGCCCCATCAGTGCCAGGAGACAGGTTGTTTTTGTCCACAAGCATCCAGTATTGCCGCCCTGGTTTCAGGGATGTTTTCTTGCCCTTTTTCAACGCCTGTTCTGAGAGGCTAACAAAGGTAACAAGGCCATACTCTCGCTTATTAAATGCAATGGTATGGAGGCCGCTGTCTGTTTTATCCCACTCAACAATAGATCCTTTTGGAATCGTGCCCTTGCGATAGCTTTCACTGGTACTTTTATTGTTGGTTCTGGCGCTCATGCCCCATTCTGGATCGTAGGCAGTAAGCGTATCCTGGACTGTCCACTTTGTTTCCGCCGGATTGACACTATAGGCTGAATAGGGGGCCAGGTGCATATACAGGGTATAGAAATGTAGTCCGCTGGTTTCTTTCTCCCCCGGTTGAATAAAGTGTTTAACCAGAACAAACGAACCGGAAAAGTTCAGCGGACCGGATTCCCATGCAATCGTCAGATAATCCCTGCAGATGCGGTAAGCAATCACTTCTCCGTCAGCCATGCATCGCACAGCCTGCTCACCTTTAAAGGGAACCGGGAAATCCACTGCTTCAAGAGGAGACTTGCCACTAAGCGCACACCACGGGGTCGTTGCTTCCGTGATATGGATCCCGCCATGCCACATGCCACTGCGGCCAATCATATACTGCCCGGTGGATTCCCCCCCGACATGAGAGAGGATCTCTTCCTGATTTTTGAACTCATTTCCCCGACTGTTGGAAGGGATTGGCCAGACAATTTTGGGTAATACAGACACGATTCACACTCCCTGTCAGTCATTGAATGACTTACTGCTGATTTTGCTTTCCTGAGTGATATTCGTCAGGCTGAAATTAGGTGCTTCGTTGGGAAGATTTGCGCCCGAGCCTGGTACCAGATAGTTCGATGTTTTCATAATGAACTCACCAGATGAACCATGCTCAATCCCGTTCTTACTCAGTCTCAGGTAAGACCCGCCACCGTTCAGCGTCAGCGTTTCCGGGGTGCTGATAATAATTTCGTCTTTACTGCTGGTCACCGTCAGCTGCTTTTCAGAAAACAGGGCCATCGTGTTGTGCTGAGCCTGAATCTCGATGTCTCCCTGGTTGGCAACCAGCTTCGCCCCGTCTTTATGGACAAACAGACCCAGAGCTTTTTCCACCGTAACCGACAGATTTTTCATCGCCCCGATATCAAGATGTTGACCGGCATTGATCATGGTATTGCGGGTACTGCTGAGCTGAAGATGTTCACCTGAGGTAAACGCCACCCCCTGCGGAGCGCTACCCAGCAGGACCGCAGACTGGAGGTCCCTGATTTTGTC
>NZ_VATT01000065.1:0-740 GCF_005781225.1 Escherichia sp. E4736
CCAACGGTACGGCCGCCTTCACGGATTGCGAAACGCAGACCGTCGTCCATCGCGATCGGGTGGATCAGGGTAACAACCATTTTGATGTTGTCGCCCGGCATTACCATCTCTACGCCTTCCGGCAGTTCGATGGTACCAGTCACGTCAGTAGTACGGAAGTAGAACTGCGGACGGTAGCCTTTGAAGAACGGAGTATGACGGCCGCCTTCATCTTTGGACAGAATGTACACTTCAGATTCGAACTTGGTGTGCGGCTTGATGGTGCCCGGCTTAGCCAGTACCTGACCACGTTCGATTTCTTCACGTTTGATACCACGCAGCAGAACACCTACGTTCTCACCAGCACGACCTTCGTCCAGCAGTTTGCGGAACATTTCAACGCCAGTACAGGTAGACTTCTGAGTCTCTTTGATACCAACGATTTCAACTTCTTCACCAACTTTGATGATACCGCGTTCTACACGACCGGTAACAACGGTACCACGACCGGAGATGGAGAATACGTCTTCGATCGGCAGCAGGAACGGCTTGTCAATCGCACGCTCTGGTTCCGGAATGTAAGAATCCAGGAAGCCAGCCAGTTCCAGGATTTTCGCTTCCCACTCTGCGTCGCCTTCCAGCGCTTTCAGAGCAGAACCACGAACGATCGGAGTGTCGTCGCCCGGGAAGTCGTACTGAGACAGAAGTTCACGAACTTCCATTTCAACCAGTTCCAGCAGCTCTTCGTCATCAACCATGTC
>NZ_VATT01000065.1:877-1117 GCF_005781225.1 Escherichia sp. E4736
GTGATCATGTTTTTAACATAGTCGGCGTGCCCCGGGCAGTCTACGTGTGCGTAGTGACGGGTCGGGGTGTCATATTCAACGTGAGAAGTGTTGATGGTGATACCACGAGCTTTTTCTTCCGGCGCGTTATCGATCTGGTCGAATGCGCGAGCAGCACCGCCGTAGGTTTTAGCCAGTACGGTAGTGATTGCAGCGGTCAGCGTTGTTTTACCATGGTCAACGTGGCCGATAGTACCGACG
>NZ_VATT01000066.1:0-4782 GCF_005781225.1 Escherichia sp. E4736
ACTAAAACGGGTCTATTTACAGCGATACCGCCGGTATGATCCAACTGATAAAGGAATTTGACGCTCAGGGCGTTACCGTCAGGTTTATTGACGATGGGAGCAGCACCGATGGTGATATGGGACAAGTGGTGATGACCATCCTGTCGGCAGTGGCGCTGGCTGTACGCCGGAGGGTCCTGGAGCGTACAAATGAAGACCGACAGGAAGCCAGAATGAAAGATGCGACAGTGTCATTTAATAAAACTGTCGCATTCAGAAAATAAAACCACAACGCCATAATTTACAAACAGAAATTCAAGGTGATATAGAAAATCATTTCAATTTTAAGACAATCCCATCTTTAAATGAAATATTGAAACTACTTAAAATATCAACTGGCATCTCATCTACGTACACGATTTTTAAGTCATTTAACGCCATTACATCTGGCAGGTTTTGAAGAGTTGCCGCAGCTAATGTTAGAGTCGCTTTTGAACCGGATTTAAAGTTAATCATTCCTGCCCAGCATTTTCCTGTTGGTTTCTGTAACTCTTGCACAGGAGCAATTGGGATAGTATTGTTCAATGGATTAATAGTTACCTTTGCACTACCTGACAACTGAATAATCTTACCCATCCCATTCCCCTGTGAAAACTGAGTTGTATGAATATCCACTGTCGAATTATCAAAAGCATCTATCGCAACATAATCTCCTTCGTTGTTATCAGGGACATCATTACATATAGTCCTTGCGAAAATATTTCCATAAGATGAATCATAAAAAGATAAACTACTCGAAAGGTTTAAATTTGAGTCAGTATGTTGCTCTAATCTAACATTTAGTAAGAGTGAAGAATTATTATTAAACCTCAATCCGCTAAGTATACTGCCCGCGATGTTATTTGTTGAAATTTCATTGGCTTGCACATCAAGTGTGCTGTATCCTGATATTATAGCGTTATAAAACAACTCAATATACTCTGCTGAAATGATGAATCTTGAATTCTGAATACCAGTAAGGTATGGGCTTTTAATTGTATCTAACCTTGACATTCCGAGGAAAACAGCGCGTAGATTTTCCAGTGTAACACGGCTATCATCGAACAATTTGAAATCAATTGCGAAATAAGGACGATGTCTCGAGGAATCAGTTAATGTTATGGTTTTTAAGTTTTTGTCACCTGCAATACGGAAATCAGCTTTTTCCAAAAACAGAAAAGTGGAATTTTTATCCTTCGTAGCTGGTACAGACCAATTAATAACGTCGGCTCCTGTACTATCCGGGAGAAGAATAAGAGGACCAGCTTGAACAGGACCAACGTGAACAGGACCAGTAGCCATACCGTAAACTTCAAGCCCGCATCCTTGCATTTTATTAAATGCTTCTGCAGGTCCCCTCAACGTGACTTCTCTGGGATAGTCAAAAGACTGATTACTTTCAGGATCCCAGTTAAACGTAGCGTCTATATTTTTCATAATAACCTATTTTCAAGTAGAAGTTGTAACCCAAAAAAGTATTAGGTTGCCGATGAACTGCCTGTTTTGTACTTGTAATGGATTAAAGTGTTAATTCATTAGATCTGAACATGAGGCACAATTGTTGTTTTATTTTACGGAATAGGATTACAACTATATATCACGTTGCTGCCATCAATATTTCATCATTACTGATGACCAAAAAAGCAACTGTATTTTTATTCATAAATAAATCTTCATTTCTAATGATGCAACATTTTATTTCATGGCCAAGTGACACTATAAATATTAATAGAATTAAAAAAGAGTTGTTGTTATTTACAAGTTATATATTGATATAGTTTGAGTTATTTTAAAATGATTAGATGTATATAGAAAATATTTTTATTATAAATCTGTGATATCAGTGATTGTAGTGGCACAGTAAATTTGACTACCTGATTAAAGGTGATATTCACACAAATAGCGGGTTGAGTCTCACCTATCCACTGAGTAGTAAGAATCTCTGGGCGTTATTCGCCAGATCGGAGCGGGGCAGAAGGCCGGTTACGTAGAGCTGATGACGTAAATAAAGCGCCTGTCTGGATGATATCGTTGTTGTGTTGCGTTCAACCTGATGGAACTCTGATGGCACTATTTTCAGTCAATACGCGTCAGGTCAATAGTCCAAAAAATCGGTAATCTCAGGGTATTTTTGATAAAAAATGTCCTGCGCAATATTTATTGCACAGGACATTGGTGGTTATTCAGACTGATGCAGTAGGTAATCTCACTGCGTTAGCCAGGCACCCTTATCGGATGCTGGCGTGATTTCTGTTTAGTTAATGGTTAAATCCACCGTCATATTGTATTCAAATTTCCATGTTCCGTCGGTGAGAATGTAATGGATCAAACCGGTGTAATGTCCAGCAGGAAGGTCGGGGTTATCGCTGCGCGACCAGTCAAATAAACTTCTCGCAAGAGAAAGCCCACAACCAATCACAGTGTTGAAGGAATAAAGACCACAAGCTGTAAGCTTTCTTGCCCTTAACTTGAGCGTATACTCCTTGCCGTGTTCATCGATGATCGGTGTCTGAATCACTTCATTATCGGGATTGTTTCCTGATGATAGTGTTGTTGGGCCCATCGTGGGGGGAGCAACGATAAATGCTGTGTAAAGGTTAGGGGCGCTCAGATGCGCAGACATAGTTTGGGCTGTGTCAGTATTGATGACCCAGTGTTCAGATATCTCTGTCATAAACGCCATGTCTGGATCTGTTATCGTTGAACCATTCGTGCTTGCCGTTGTCGTCGCCATTCCTACTTTAGTACTTCGAATAGTGACACTTGTAATTCCGTTGGCATCGGTTTTTGACGTTTCCGCAGAAAGGAAGAAACCAGGTGTTGTCTGCCAGCTAACGGTAGCATCAGGGACCCTGTTATTGTTGATGTCCGTCACTATCGCTTCATAGGTTGCGTTATCCTTACCATCAGGGGCAACAATAGACTTATTACTATATATTGTATCCATTTTTGCGGTTTTTATATCTCCAATAAAGGTGACTCCAGGTGCCGCAAGCTGTGTGCCATTCACCGGTATGGTGGCGGTGACAATTGTTACGGCTGCGATTTTCGTGTGTCCGCTGACGGTGGCAACGCCCTGGTTATCCGTCAGACTGTTGGTGCCGTCTAACGTCAGATTCGGGGCGTTACTGGTCCAGTCGATCTGCACGCCCTTAACCGGATTATCGTGGGCATCTTTGACAGTAACCGACCAGGTTACGAGTTCCTTGTCATCGGCTACGGCCTGGGTTTTGTCCACTTTGCTGTCAGACAGGGCCGCTGTAGCAATATTGCCAGTCACATTCACCGTTACAGTCTGGCTGGACTGATTAATACCCGCAGTAATTTGCGACGCACCTCCTTTGGTGGTGGAATAAGCAACTTCCGCGATACCCTGACTGTTGGTGTCGGTGACATTACCAGGCTGGAAAATCCCGTTGGTATTATCGGAGCTCCAGTTAACCCGTTGGTTAATAACAGGATGTCCGGCTTCGTCCGTCACTGTGGCTTTCAGCGTTATGTTATCACCTGCTGCCACATCCGTTGTTGTGGACGGGGTGAGCGCAGAGACTGCGGCAGTAGCCGCATCGGCACCAAAGCTGATGGTTTCAGATGACTGACTTACACCATTGATGGTCGCCACAGCCTGACAGGCGAGTACATCCTCTGAGGTGAGCGTTGCTGTAACCTGACCCTGGGCGTCGGTTTTTTGCGGACTGCCGGTAAGATGATATTTACCTGTTGCTGGCTGAACCTGCCAGGTCACCTCACTCTGGCTGACGGGGTTCTTGTATTCATCTTCCACAGTGGCGGTCAGGGTAACCACATCCTTGTTATTCGCCATTGCGCTGGTTTTACTGGCGCTGACGTTAACCGGTTTTGCACTCTGTATATCAGGCGTGATGGTTAGCTGAATAGTTTTCTGGCTGTGATTGTCGCTGGATGCCGTAATGGTGGTGGCTTTCGCGAGCGTGCTGATGTAAGTCACCTTCACGTTACCCTTCGCATCGGTGTTCGATGTGGTTTCACTGAAAACACCCGCGGCATTGTCAGACTTCCAGACAACAGATTTATTCGCTACCGGATGGCCGGATGCGTCCAGCACCTGAGTGGTCAGCGTAACAATACCTTTACCGGCAGTGACACTGGTGTTATCTGCTGTCAGGCTTTGCAGCGTAGCAGACGTCGCATCCTCAGTGAATTTCACTGTGCCTGATGTTACCAGTGATCCGCTGGCAGCATGGCCAATGTTACCGCTGATCTGATGCTCCCCACGTTGTTTTGAGGTCAGAGATACCGTCACGTTGCCGTTGCTGTCTGACGTGCTGGAGGCCGTTGACAGGAGACCTGTAGCAGGTATTGCTGCCCAGTTGATACTGATGCCCGACAGTGGGTTGCTGTTCGCATCCGTCACGATCCCCGTGAAAAAAACTTCATCGGCGCCGTTAGCGAGTGCGTTCTGTTTACTGAGTTTCAGGTCGGTAAGCTGCGCAGTGCGGGCGTCACCGATAAAGGTTACCTGTGGCGCATTAAACCCGGCACCTGTTTCTGCCTGGGCCGTGACTCCGGCATTTCCGGCTTTCAATGCGGACAGCGTGACGGACGCGACGCCCGAGGCACTGGTTGTTGTGCTCGGTGCTGAAAGCGTAACACCCGTACCAGAGGCGCTCCAGGTCACTTTATGATTTGTAACAGGGTTGCCTTTAGCATCTTTTACTGCTGCGGTGTAGGTAATAAGCTCCTTGCCGTCGGCAATAGCCTGCGTTTTATCCACGGTGACGTCAG
>NZ_VATT01000067.1:0-1253 GCF_005781225.1 Escherichia sp. E4736
TGTAGTGGATCGGTAATTCAGGACACCTCGAAATCCTGTTAATGTTAAAACAGTGAAAATGAGGTGATGCATGATCAAAACTCGTCGGACTAAACGTACCTTTTCCCCGGAGTTCAGGCTTGAAGCTATCGAACAGGTGGTTAAATACCAGCGTGATGTCAGAGAAGTCGCGCTGGCACTCGAGCTCAACCCTGACCATTTGCGTAAATGGATACGGTTGTATAAGCAGGAACTTCAGGGTATTGAGCCCGCTGGTAATGCTATTACCCCTGAACAGCGCGAAATTCAGCAGCTTAAAGCGCAGATAAAGCGCCTTGAGATGGAAAAAGAAATACTAAAGCAGGCTGCCGTGCTGATGAGCGAAATCCCCGGGAAGCTGTCGCGCTAATCACACGGCTGAAAGCAAAGTGGCCAGTGCGGGTTCTTTGTCATTTATTCGGTATTCACCGTAGCGTTTATTACGCGCAGGTGAAGCGTCCTGTTAATGTGCAAAGAATTGAATTACGAAGTCGGGTGAGGGCTTTCCATGCTCTCAGTCGTGGCGCAGCCGGTAGCCGGGCAATCAGTCAGATGTTGCGCCAAAGTGGCGTTGATGCAGGCCGGTGGCTGGCACGACGACTGATGCGGGAATGCGGGCTGACAAGTCGACAGCCGGTTAAACATCACTACCGGGTAAACGAAGACAAAAGTCCGCCATTGCCAAATTTACTGAACAGGCAATTTAACCCCGCCGCACCAAACCGCGTCTGGTGCGGCGACATCAGTTTTATTCGCCTGCAGGACAAATGGTGTTATCTCGCGCTCGTTGTTGATTTATATTCACGGCGGATTATCGGTTCAGCCCTCTCATTAACCGCTGATGCTGAGTTGGTGTGCAGGGCTTTGCGTAATGCACTGGAAACACGACCGCGTGATGGCCGCCTGCTGTTTCATTCAGATCAAGGTGTTCAGTATAAAAGCAATAAATACAGAAAGTTACTCTGGCGTTATGGGGTAATGCAAAGTATGAGTCGCAGAGGGAATTGCCTGGATAATTCGCCGATGGAAAGAGTCTTTCGCAGCCTTAAAAGTGAATGGCTTCCGAAAGGTGGTTATGGTGATTTTAGCCATGCGGTACGCGATATAAACCAGTGGATTAATGGTTATTACAACGTTTATCGACCTCACACGAACAACGATGGTTTACCGCCTTGCTTACATGAAGAAAAGTGGAAACAGGTTATCCCGGTGTCCTGATTTTGTGATCCACTACA
>NZ_VATT01000068.1:0-6969 GCF_005781225.1 Escherichia sp. E4736
AACCGCGCCGTCTTTACAGACGAATTCCGGTGCACGATAGGTCCGCTTCACCCCGTCCGGTGCGGCAGGCTGGTCCTGCGGAATTTCAAATTTGATTTCCTGCAGACGGAGATAATTCACCCCCTTGTGCAGATAGGCATTTTCGACAAGACAGGCATGGATGTAATAGGTCTTTCCGGCCTCGAAATTAGATTCGGTAAAATACAGGGCGATATCGGGCGCGCCACCACTGGCTTTAAGCGGGATCTGCGTTTTTCCCAGTAACGTCAGCGGCGTGTAGTGGTTCTTTTTCTGTATCTCTTTTCCGGCAAATAGATACACCGCGCCGCCCAGCAGGTCGTGCTCCTTCACCGCCTCCCAGTTCGAAAGCAGCGGGAATGTCGCCAGGCCATAGCTGTCATCACCGGGGCGCGCCTGAGGGTTCTGCCCTTCTGCCACGCTGACAGCTGGCGCCGTCGCGGCCTCCCAGGCACTGTTGATAAAAAAGTTCGCGGTGTTGACCATCGTCCCGACGCCATAAATCCCGGCGCTGAACGCGGTAAGCAGCGTGCGGTTTTCCCGGGGCTGCACGTTAATGACGGCGCTCCCCAGGTCGTCCAGCATGACGTAAAAATAATCCCCACTGGTTCTGTCTGTCGCACAGGGGACAATTTCACTGAACGATGCATCGCTGATGATGGCATCTTCGGTAATGCGGGTCACGAGGGGGTAAAAACAGGCCTGGGTGTTTCTTAGTCCCGGCACGGTCAGCCGCCAGGCCATAGCAGGACGTGAGGATAACGGTCGCGTGCTGTCATTGCTGTAATCAATTAACACCGGTGTATCGGCAGCAAAAGTGACGTCAATATCAATATCGGCATCCCAGGCTACATTCCAGGTCACGGTTTCAGAGGTAACCGGGATTCCACTATTATCAAGGCAGCAGGAAACCGTCCACGACAGGCGGTCACCTTTCATCAGGCTGTCATCCACAGTCAGTAAGCAGCCGCCATATAAGGTATTGCCGTCCTGCCACCAGGAGATTTCAGGAGGATAAAAATTCCCCCGGTTTAATGCAAAGGGACACTCGGTTCCGGAAAAATGTTCACCGGCTTTCAGTTGATACTGAAACGTGGCATATAGCGTCTGTCCGGGAAAGATATTGCAGTTGTTTTGCGGGCTGATATGCAGCAGCCGGGATGAATTGGCTTCGCGGATGCGCAGTGGGGACATCGCACACCATGCAAAACTTGCATATGCCCAGACTTCACGATTGGCAATTTCCTCTTCTGTAAAGGGCATCGTTACCTGATTATTTTTATCCACATCCATAATAGCTACCCCCTCTATGGAGGAGGCTACTTCACATTCCAGTTCCCCGCTAAAACAAAAACATACTTTACGATTACAACATATATTCCCGCCAGGAATTAATGTGACTGTATCAGTTAAATCACGGAAATCACCAGTACTATTGACAACCATGTCTACTGCGTCATATGTGCGTAAATCTAAATTATATGGAGTTTCAACGACAAGATCGGTACTGATATCACCAAGATAAAAGGTAAGAGTTATACTTTGTACATAAGGTACCATTGTTTTTTCTATCAGAGTTTCTGCGTTGTTCAGAGTAAGGAAGGGCAAAATACCAAATAAAAATTCTCCATTCTGATCTGTTTCTGTATTATAAAAGCCATAACTATCCTGTTGTAATTTCTTTGCGTCACCCTCATAGGATATTTTGAGTATTGGATGAGTATCAAGTGTGGACCAGTCATTTTTGGTGACCACATCAACATGATATTTGAAGGGGCTTTTTTTTATTGGATTATTTTCAGCGTCAAAAATTTTAATCAGATAATAAATGTGGTTATTCTTAAGATTACTTCCATCCGGTGAATAGAGGGTTGCGCAGACTGGGCCTTTCCGTTGACTTATAGTCATAGTCAGCCCATCTTTCTCTATCTTTTTGTACGTGGTATTAATTACTTTAGGTGACATTGTATTATCCTGTGCTTTGTTCATTGCTCACACTTAGTATGATGCTATAAAATAATAACCGTACACCATCTGTTGCGGCTTACCGTTATGACACCAATTGATGATGTGGGTAATTAATACCGCACCTTTATTAAAACAAGTACTTATAAAGAGATTATGTTTTTATAATTATGCAGGTACTGTTACATTAACCGTTAGTTTCTTGTCTATCTGAGCATTGCATTATTTCATCAGTGAGCTTTTGCGGTTTGATTTTTAAGATATCTATCTCTACAAATAAGAATATTACTTCTTTTATTTATAAAAGAAATCTGTAGTCCTTAAGTAAAATGTTATAGAAATAATGTACCAGATGGAGTGGTTCATTTAATTAAAGGATGTATAACATGAACAACGTATTCAATGTTGTCCGTAACGAATCTACTGGCGTCTGGGTCGCGGTATCGGAGTTTGCAAAGAGTCGGGGAAAACGAACCGGACGTCGTATGCTGGCCGGCTTTGCGATGACGCTGGTTGTTTTCGTATTGACACTAAACTGTGTTACTTCGTCGCTCGCCGCAACGGTGTCGATTCTGCCGGGAGAGAGCGTCTATCTGTCACAAATCTATGGCACTGGCGCAAATCAGACAACGCGTTTAAGTGATCTCATTTTTAATGGTACGAGCTCTTCTCCGGCAACGCTTATTGTTGACCGCAATACGCCACTGGGGACAGACAGTTGGTTGTTTAATGCCACCGGTAATGCCGTTAACTTAATTAGTCTGAGTGGAACTCGAAGAGCAGTGATTAAGCTGCTGGACGGTATTGATATGACAATAAGCAACTCCACAGGGGGAGCTGTTTATAATTCCGGGACTGCTTCGGGAATTGTGTATGAACTCGGCAATGGCAGTCAGCTCCGTTTTGTCGATAACCGTGCCAATAATGGCTATCGTGGCCTTATCATCTCAAATTCAGATGTGCTTTTCCGTGGTGCGAACGGTACTGTTGTTTTTGACAATAACAGCGCCTACTCCTATGACCCCGCGATAGATACCACTAACGCCAACATTATATTTGAAGGCAACGTAACGCTGACCAATAATGTCAATCACGCTATTGCCGGCGGTGTTATTCGGTTACATGACTCGGGCAATTTGATTTTCAGTGGTACAGACGCCTCCATTATTATCGGTAATAACAGCGCAATAAGTTCGGGTGGCGGATTATTTTCTGACGGAAGTGTGCAGTTGTATGGTAATGCCGATATCTATGGTAACCGGGCTGTCAGGGATACTGCGGGAGCTATCGTTGCACAGACCGGACTGGTGATGGAGACGAACGGTATCGATGGTATGAAAGTGCATGGAAACTATTCCAATGGCCAGTATGCAGGCGCTATTCTTATCGGCAACAGCGCGAATTTTACCGGCACGAGTCTGCTACATGCGAAAAATAGCGATATTCAGTTCTATAATAATTTCACCGGGGTCGGAAATCTCTTAACGCCCAATATGACATATGCGGTTGCCAATGCGATTAATATCCGCCAGCCGAATGGTGTGTTGAATATTGCTGCTGACGCTGGGCGTCAGATTCTGTTTCGTGATCCGATAACCAGTTTCAACTCCACTGGCGTGGCAATAAATGTCATTGTTGGAATTAATACCACCAACGGCAGCGATGCTACCGATGGGAAAGTGACTTTTAGTGGCGAAGATTTCACACCTGGTTCTCAAAATACGCAATCGCGGATTTATGCCAATACCACCGTTTATGGTGGTGTCCTGGAACTGAAAGACAATGCTCAGTATGGCATAAACACCAGCAGCACGCGGTTTACATTGCGGGACGGTGCCACTTTATTGTCAACCAGCACGGCGGCGAATACCGTGAATGTGCTTTCATCCGGCACCATGAATTTCGCCGATGGCTCGCTGATTAAGAGCAATGGCGACAGCAAATTGAATCTGAATGCCGGTAGTCGGCTGATTGGTACTGCAGCAGGTGACACGGTAGCGATTGAAACCGACGGAGCCGATAAACTGACACTCGGCGGAGTCCTGTCCGGCCCTGGCAAACTGGAAAAGATCGGCACGGGAACCTTATCTACGGCTAACGCCAATCAGTTCCTCAACACAGGTGGATTCAATGTCAAAGAAGGAACACTGAACGCGCAGAACATGGCGCAGAGTTTCAGTTCACTGGATATCCAACATAACGCGTTAATGACGATGGGCAACAGCGGCGAAAACCTGTCGATCACCGATCGCGCCATGATTGCCGGTACGCTGGAAAACGTCCAGACGCTGAATAAATCAGGCAGTGGTGAGCTGCAGATTGCTAATTCCGTAGGCGCTAACCGGTTGGATATGTCTGGCGGTACGCTGAAAGTTGATGCCGGTGAAACGCTGATTGTCGCTGCGGACGCAAATTTTGGCAGCGGTGTAACCGCGCAGGTTGATATTGCCAGTGACCCGGCACTGAGCGCCGATACTCTCCAGCTTACCGGGAACAATACGCTGGATATCTCCGGCTATGCCCCTGTTTCTGATGAGAATCTGTATACCCTTATCCGCACCCGGAACGGGATTAGCGGCGATTTCAGCTATACCGTCGCAGGACAGGCTTTGCAGGATTATGTCGATACAGACCATTTTCTGATCGGATGGGCGAAGAAAGATGACGACAGCAAAAATGTTATTGCGCAGTTTGGTCTGGTCTGGTTAAACACCGAAGACTCCAGTGCTCACGGTACGTTCAACGTAACGGACAGTCACAGCTTTACCCTGGGAGACGCACTGCAAGATAATCTGAACTCCACCGCGTATGGTTTCGGCTGGGACGGCAAAAGCCTCAGCAAAACTGGTGGCGGTACGCTGATATTCTCCGCCATCAACGGCTATACCGGTAGCACGACTGTTAATGAAGGCACACTGCGGACCGCTATCGCCGACACACTGAACAGCAGTAGCGATATTATCGTCAACGGTGGTGTACTCGATCTGAACGGCAACAATCAGCAGGCTAACCGCCTGAGCGGCAGCGGTGGCGTTGTGATGCTGAACGGCGCATCGCTGATCGCCGTTAACGCCACGGACAGTGATAATTCGCGTTTTGACGGTGACATCATCGATGGCAATGTAGCTGGCGGCCGCTTCATCAAGAACGGTGATGGCAGCCTGACGCTGGCGGGACAGACGGCCTGGATCACAGATACTGAGATTAATGCGGGGGAGCTTGTCTTTGATGGTGCCAACGGTGGCGCGCAACTGACCAGCAATATTATTGGTAATAACGGCAGCCGACTGACTCTGCAAAACGGCGCACAACTGACCGGATGGATCGACCCGGCGAATGTCGATATTGATGCTGCCAGCCGCTGGAACATGACAGCTGCTTCAAAGGTCAACGATCTGAGCAGTGCCGGAACGATCTCGATTTCCGCACCTAACGATAATGATTTCAAAACCCTGACCGTGGCGGGCAACTACACTGGCAATGACGGTCTGATTGTGATGAACACGGAACTGGGGGGCGACGATTCTCAAACCGACAAGCTCATTGTTCACGGCGATACGGTCGGTAACACCAGGGTTGCGGTGCATAATGTCGGGGGCGTGGGTAAACAGACTGACAACGGTATTGAACTGGTTCATGTTGACGGCAGCTCTACCGGTCACTTCGCCCTGACCACCGGCACTGTGGAAGCTGGCGCTTATGTTTATACGTTGGCGAAAGGCACTGACAGTGCGGCGCAAAACTGGTATCTCACCAGTAAGTGGAAAGGTCCCGTTTTACCTGTTCGACCCGTTGTACCGGAGGCTCCGGTCAAACCACCGGTAGTGGATCCGATGGCACCAGACGCGCTGCGCCCGGAAGCGGGTAGTTATATCAGCAATATTTCAGTCGCGAACACGCTGTTTAACCACCGTCTGCACGATCGTCTTGGTGAACCGCACTACACCGACGCGCTAAAAGAGGACGGACTGGCAGCCAGCATGTGGATGCGCCATGTCGGCGGTCATGAACGTTCTGTTGTCGGTGACGGTCAGTTGAAAACGCAGAGCAACCGTTATGTGCTGCAACTGGGGGGTGATATCACACAGTGGAGTACCGACGGCACCGACCGCTGGCATTTGGGGGTGATGGGAGGTTATGCAAACGCGCGCAGCAATACCCGCAGCGACCGCGCCGGTTACGGCTCTGACGGACGTATCAACGGTTACAGCGCCGGGCTGTACGGAACCTGGAACCAGAATGAGGCGGATAAAACCGGGGCGTATGTCGATAGCGGGATGTTGTACAACTGGTTTAATAACAGTGTGGCAGCAGATAACCGCGCCAGCGACAGTTACAGTTCGAAAGGACTGACTGCCTCACTGGAAGCGGGTTATACCCTGAAATCCGGAGAGTTTTCCGGCAGTCGGAGCACGCTGAACACCTGGTATATCCAGCCGCAGGCACAGGTTACCTGGATGGGCGTGAAGGACAATGCGCACAACCGCAACGATGGGACCCGTATTGAAACTCAGGGCGATGGTAACATCCAGACGCGTCTGGGTGTGAGAACGTACCTGAACAGTCATCACAAAATGGATGATAGTAAGCAGCGTGAGTTGCAGCCATTCGTGGAAGTAAACTGGATCCACAATACCGAAACCTTTGGTGTGAAGATGGATGGCGTAAGCATCAGTCGTGACGGCGTGCGTAATCTGGGCGAAATCCGCACCGGGGTGGAAGGTAAAGTGAATGCTAATCTGAGCATCTGGGGCAACGTTGGTGTACAAACAGGTGACAAAGGCTATAGCAACACTCAAGGAATGCTGGGGATTAAGTACAGTTGGCGCTAACATTGCCTGATGCGCTACGCTTATCAGGCCTACATATCAAAGCAATATATTGAATTTGCGCGATTTTATGGCCGGATAAGGCGTTTACGCCGCATCCGGCATGAACAAAACGCACTCTGTCAGAAAACGGGAAGGAGCCTGTACATAGATTTGT
>NZ_VATT01000069.1:0-4189 GCF_005781225.1 Escherichia sp. E4736
AACTGCCAGGCATCAAATAAAACGAAAGGCCATCCGTCAGGATGGCCTTTTTGCGTTTCTACAAACTCTTCCTATCGTCATATCTACAAGCCATCCCCCCGCAGATACGGTAAACTAGCCTCGTTTTTGCATCAGGAAAGCAGCTATGAACCACTCCTTAAAACCCTGGAACACATTTGGCATTGATCATAATGCTCAGCACATTGTATGTGCCGAAGACGAACAACAATTACTCAATGCCTGGCAGCATGCAACCGCAGAAGGACAACCCGTTCTTATTCTGGGTGAAGGAAGTAATGTACTTTTTCTGGAAGACTATCGCGGTACGGTGATCATCAACCGGATCAAAGGTATCGAAATTCATGATGAACCTGATGCGTGGTATTTACATGTAGGAGCCGGAGAAAACTGGCATCGCCTGGTAAAATACACTTTGCAGGAAGGTATGCCTGGTCTGGAAAATCTGGCATTAATTCCTGGTTGTGTTGGTTCATCACCTATCCAGAATATTGGGGCTTATGGCGTAGAATTACAGCGAGTTTGCGCTTATGTTGACTGTGTTGAACTGGCGACAGGCAAGCAAGAGCGTTTAACAGCTAAAGAGTGCCGTTTTGGCTATCGCGACAGTATTTTTAAACATGAATACCAGGACCGCTTCGCCATTGTAGCCGTAGGTCTGCGTCTGCCAAAAGAGTGGCAACCTGTACTAACGTATGGTGACTTAACTCGTCTGGATCCTACAACAGTAACGCCACAGCAATTATTTGATGCGGTGTGTCATATGCGCACCACCAAACTCCCTGATCCAAAAGTGAATGGCAATGCCGGTAGTTTCTTCAAAAACCCTGTTGTATCTGCCGAAACGGCTAAAGCATTACTGGCACAATTTCCAACAGCACCAAATTACCCCCAGGCGGATGGTTCAGTAAAACTGGCAGCAGGTTGGCTTATCGATCAGTGCCAGCTAAAAGGGATGCAAATGGGTGGGGCTGCGGTGCACCGTCAACAGGCGTTAGTTCTCATTAATGAAGACAATGCAAAAAGCGAAGATGTCGTGCAACTGGCACATCATGTAAGACAGAAAGTGGGTGAAAAATTTAATGTCTGGCTTGAGCCAGAAGTTCGCTTTATTGGTGCATCAGGTGAAGTTAGCGCAGTGGAGACGATTTCATGAAGGATAATACCGTTCCACTGAAATTAATCGTGCTGTTAGCGAATGGTGAATTTCACTCTGGCGAGCAGCTGGGTGAAACGTTAGGAATGAGCCGGGCGGCTATTAATAAACACATTCAGACACTGCGTGACTGGGGTGTTGATGTCTTTACCGTTCCGGGTAAAGGATACAGCCTGCCTGAGCCCATCCAGTTACTTAATGCTGAACAGATATTGAGTCAGCTGGATGGCGGTAGTGTAGCCGTGCTGCCAGTTATTGACTCCACGAATCAATATCTCCTTGACCGTATCGGAGAGCTTAAATCGGGCGATGCCTGCGTTGCAGAATACCAGCAGGCTGGCCGTGGTCGTCGTGGTCGGAAATGGTTTTCGCCTTTTGGCGCAAACTTATATTTGTCAATGTTCTGGCGTCTGGAACAAGGCCCGGCGGCGGCGATTGGTTTAAGTCTGGTTATCGGTATCGTGATGGCGGAAGTATTACGCAAGCTGGGAGCTGATAAAGTCCGCGTTAAATGGCCTAATGACCTCTATCTGCAGGATCGCAAGCTGGCAGGCATTCTTGTGGAGCTGACTGGCAAAACCGGCGATGCGGCACAAATTGTCATTGGTGCCGGGATCAACATGGCAATGCGTCGTGTTGAAGAGAGTGTCGTTAATCAGGGGTGGATCACGCTGCAGGAAGCGGGGATCAATCTCGATCGTAATACGTTGGCGGCCATGCTAATACGTGAATTACGCGCGGCGCTGGAACTCTTCGAGCAAGAAGGATTGGCACCTTATCTTTCGCGCTGGGAAAAGTTGGATAATTTTATTAATCGCCCAGTGAAACTTATCATTGGTGATAAAGAAATATTTGGCATTTCACGCGGAATAGACAAACAGGGCGCTTTATTGCTTGAGCAGGATGGAATAATAAAACCCTGGATGGGGGGTGAAATATCCCTGCGTAGTGCAGAAAAATAAGAAAGGGGAGCATTAGCTCCCCTGAAAATTATTTGCGTAGTCTGACCTCTTCTACCGCATGATTAGCACTTTTCGTCAGGATTAAACTGGCGCGCTCGCGAGTAGGTAGAATATTTTGCTTTAAGTTCAGCCAGTTGATCTCTTTCCACAACGTCATGGCAGTCTTAATAGCTTCTTCTTTAGTTAATTTCGCGTAGTTATGAAAATAGGAATCCGGGTCTGTAAAAGCCCCTTCGCGGAATTTCAGAAAACGGTTGATATACCATGTCTGAAGTAAGTCTTCCGGAGCATCAACATATATCGAAAAATCGACAAAATCAGAAACAAATACATGATGTGGATCGTGTGGATAATCCATCCCGCTCTGTAAGACATTTAACCCTTCAAGAATTAAAATATCAGGCTGAACAACAGTTTTATCTCCATCCGGGATCACATCATAAATAAGATGCGAGTAAACAGGTGCTGTAACGTTTGGCACGCCGGATTTGAGATCGGAAACAAACTTTACCAGACGATGCATATCATACGATTCCGGGAAGCCTTTCTTCTTCATCAGGCCACGTTCTTTAAGCACTTTGTTGGGATGAAGAAAACCATCGGTGGTGATCAGTTCAACACGACGGTGTTCCGGCCAACGGCTTAATAGTGCCTGTAACACACGAGCAGTCGTACTTTTCCCTACCGCGACGCTACCAGCAATACTGATAATGTAAGGAATGCGTTGTCCGTTAGTGCCAAGAAACTGTTCCAGAACTGCCTGACGGCGCAGGTTCGAGCTTATATAGAAGTTCAGCAAACGTGATAAAGGCAAGTAAATCTCGGCAACTTCTTCTAACGAAAGATCTTCATTTATACCTTTGAGACGGGCGATCTCATCTTCCGATAACGTCATAGGTACGGAATCACGCAGAGCTGCCCACTGGTTGCGGTCAAACTGTAGGTAAGGCGTCATTAACGTTTGCTCTTTTATACTCATAAGCATGTTTCTGGCGGTCATAGCTCTATCGGCAAAGCGATATTTGCCATGGCGCGTCACAGTTCTGTTGAATGGGTTAATGGGCAGGAGGGTAACACCAGATGGGGAGGAATAATAAGAAAAAATCTCTTCCAGGAAGCTATCGTTGAAAAGCAATGTGACAGATATTCCATCTGATAAAAAGAATTGTGTTTTAGCTGGCGCGCATTGTTAATGCAGAGTGATGCTGAAAAAGTATGCTAATCTGCTCGCAATTCGGCTGTTTATTCATCGCGTCGCGCAAAATGTGACCAATAAAACAAATTATGCAATTTTTTAGTTGCATGAACTCGCATGTCTCCATAGAATGCGCGCTACTTGATGCCGACTTAGCTCAGTAGGTAGAGCAACTGACTTGTAATCAGTAGGTCACCAGTTCGATTCCGGTAGTCGGCACCATCAAGTCCGGTGGGGTTCCCGAGCGGCCAAAGGGAGCAGACTGTAAATCTGCCGTCACAGACTTCGAAGGTTCGAATCCTTCCCCCACCACCAATTTCGGCCACGCGATGGCGTAGCCCGAGACGATAAGTTCGCTTACCGGCTCGAATAAAGAGAGCTTCTCTCGATATTCAGTGCAGAATGAAAATCAGGTAGCCGAGTTCCAGGATGCGGGCATCGTATAATGGCTATTACCTCAGCCTTCCAAGCTGATGATGCGGGTTCGATTCCCGCTGCCCGCTCCAAGATGTGCTGATATAGCTCAGTTGGTAGAGCGCACCCTTGGTAAGGGTGAGGTCGGCAGTTCGAATCTGCCTATCAGCACCACTTCTTTTCTCCTCCCTGTTTTTTCCTTCTGTTTATTGCATTCAACAAGTCGGGCATGTTGCCTGGTTGATGTGGTGATATCACCGATTTATCCGTGTCTTAGAGGGACAATCGATGTCTAAAGAAAAGTTTGAACGTACAAAACCGCACGTTAACGTCGGTACTATCGGCCACGTTGACCATGGTAAAACAACGCTGACCGCTGCAATCACTACCGTACTGGCTAAAACCTACGGCGGTGCTGCTCGCGCATTCGACCAGATCGATAAC
>NZ_VATT01000070.1:0-1259 GCF_005781225.1 Escherichia sp. E4736
CCGGCGGTCGGATGCCGGGGAAACGGACGCACCGGAGATTATCCGTTTCAGTTACGACAGACTGGGGCGGATGCTGACTGAGGAGACGGCACAGGGCGTCTTAACCCATCAGTACGATGAACTCAGCAACCGGACTGCCACCACCTTTCCGGACGGCAGAACACAGCGCCATCTGTACTACGGGAGCGGACATCTCCAGCAGATAAATCTGGACCGGGAGGTCATCAGCGAGTTCACACGTGACGCCCTGCACCGGGAGGTGCTCAGAAGTCAGGGGCGACTGAGCACGCGGCAGTTTTACGACCCCACCGGGCGGCTGAAGCGCAGGGAGACATACAGCGGGATGCGCGGGGTGGTACCGGAGACGTTCACGGACCGGCAGTACAGCTACAGTGGCGAGGATGAACTGCTGAAGACGCGGCACAGCCGGCGGGGGGAAACGGATTACTTCTATGACACCACGGGACGCATCACGGCGTGTCGTTCGGAGGATGAGGGGTATCTGGCGAGCTGGCAGTACGACGCGGCGGGAAACCTGCTGGGGAGGCGCACGGGGGAAAGGGCCACGGCAGAAAACAGCGTGGTGCCGTTCAACCGGCTGATGTCTTACCGTGGTGTGCATTACCGTTACGATGAATATGGTCGTGCGGTGGAAAAGCAGGGCCGGAGCGGAACGCAGAGTTACCGTTATGATGCGGAACACCGGATGGTGGAAGTGACGACAGTGCGGGGAACGTACCGGTATGTGTACGATGCGCTGGGGAGGCGGACGGAAAAACAGCACATCAGCCCTGACGGTAAAGCGTATAACCGGACAAAATTTTTATGGGACGGGATGCGGCTGGCGCAGGAGAGCAGGCCGGAGGGAACAGGCAGCCTGTATATCTACAGGGACCAGGGGAGTTATGAACCGCTGGCGCGGGTGGATAAGGCGGGGAAAGAGGGACCGAACCGGATACTGTATTTTCACACAGATGTGAACGGCGCGCCGGAAGAGATGACGGACAGTGACGGGAAAATCGTGTGGGAGACGGGGTATCAGGTCTGGGGTAACACAATACAGGAGAAGGACCACGGCAGGGTGGAACAGAACCTGCGTTACCAGGGACAGTACCTCGACAGGGAAACGGGGCTGCACTACAATCTGCACAGGTACTATGATCCGGATGTCGGGCGGTTCATAGTTACGGATCCGATAGGCTTAAGGGGCGGTTTAAACCTCTATGCTTATGCGCCTAATCCACTGTCATGGATCGATC
>NZ_VATT01000071.1:0-1337 GCF_005781225.1 Escherichia sp. E4736
ACTGACCGTGATACCGTCCAGCGCTGTCTGGAGCAGGTGCCCGCTGCCGTAATAAAGATGGCTGAGATGCTGCCCGTCCGGCAGGGTAATGTCGGTGGGATTGCCCAGCGCATCGCGCCGGTATCTGATGCTGCCGTGCACACTGTGCTCTGCCGTCAGCCACCCGCTGCGGTCATACGCAAAACGTACTGAATACATGGGGAAGATGCAAAAGTGTGCTGAATAAGGTATAAAAATAAAAGCTGGGAAGTTCTAATTTTCTTACCAACTATTATTTACTACTAATTAACTAATGCTCTACCGACTTCATGATTTGGTGATTCAAATAATTTTATCACATCACCATGATTTAACGCCCCATTAAAGGTAAGAAATTTAATTTTAACATTTCTTTCTTCATTTGGATAAATATCATCGCCATCAAAAGAGACGACACCTGAATAATATTCACCATTAATTAAAAATAATGGTCTATATCCTGATTTCACAGGGTATTCCCTACTTGGATAAATAATTATTTTTGCGCTTATCATTATCAACACTCCTTAACTTCCAGTTTGTCAAGATCCGCTGCGTCTATAGAAACAGCCTTCATTCTATCTGCATAAAACTCAGTACCTTTTATATCATCAGGAACATCAACTTCTACTATCTTAAAGTCAGGATTAGATTCCCACTGAGACAAAAGGTTACCAAATTTACGTGCATCTTCATATGTAGTAGCAAATAACTTTCCTGTTTCATACTGACCTGGAATATTTCTCAATTTACCTGTAGAAATAATATCATTATATTCCCCTTCAAAAACAGCCCTAAATAAAGAGTATAACCCCAGCGGGTCTATCCAGATTAACGTATTCGACGCATACCGATAAAGATTCAGACCACCACGGATCGAAATCGGATCCTGGCTGATAAACCTCCCGCACTCCGGCGCATAATATCTGAACAGATTGTAATGCAGTCCTGTTTCTTCGTCAAAGTACTGCCCCGGCAGCCGCAGCGGCTGTTCAAAGTACGCCCCGCTGTTGCTGATGTCGCCCCGGTTTTCGCCAAAACCCGCCTGGTAGCCTGCCCACACCAGCGTCCCGTCCGACGCGGTCACCTCCTGTACCGTGCCCGTCAGGTCCGTATGGTAATACCAGATTTTTTGACTCTCTCCGCGCCCCGTGATGGCGGCCACCGGCGTGTACGGCTGTTCCGCGTCGTACAGGTATGTCCGCTTTCCCTGCCACGTTGTCTCCTGCAACAGCCGGAACCCTTCCCACACAAACGTCGTCCGCCGCTGTTCCCTCTGGTCCGTATGGCGGCCATATGTCGCCTTGCTGATGCGCCTG
>NZ_VATT01000072.1:0-1174 GCF_005781225.1 Escherichia sp. E4736
TACCGCGGCGGTTTTACTGTCCGCCATAAAGTGCAGGACCGGAGAAGCCAGCTTCTGCCCCTGCAGCGTGGCTGTCAGCGTAACCTCTTCCACCGTCGGAGAACTGACCTGAACAGTGACATGTCCCTGTTCGTCCGTCTGGGTGGTCGAGGCGGATAACTGCGCGGTATTGCTGGTTGAACTCCAGTCGATCTGGACATTCTTTAACGGATTACCCTGTGCGTCTTCTGCGACAGCAGTCAGCGTAGCGCTGTCCTTTCCATCGGCCAGCAGCGTGGTTTTATCCGGTGTGATGTTTTTCAGCACGGCGCTTTTGGTGTCGGCAACAAACGTCAGCGTGGTGGTTTGTTTCGCTGCACCGTTCGCGGTGGTGGCGGAAACAGTTGTCTGCCCGGCGTGTGTGGAGGTGAAATGCATGGTTGCAACCCCCTGATTATCCGCAAGGCTGCTGGTGCTGACGAAGATCAGCTTCGGATCGCTGCTGTTCCAGTTGACCAGTGCGCCAGGCAGAGTATTGCCGTTCGCATCTTTCACCGTGACCGACCAGGTCATCGGTTCGTTGCCATCGGCGACGGCCTGAGTTTTGTCCACTTTGCTGTCAGACAGGATCGCGGTGGCCATATCACCGATAATATTCACCGCTATATCCCGGCTGGTTTGATTCGTGCTCGCCGTGATGTGCGCGGCACCGGAACGGGTGGCCTTATATTTTATCTCCGCAATACCCTGACTGTTGGTTTCGCTGGCATCAGCTGGAATGAAATCGCCAGTGGTGTTATCAGAACTCCAGTAAACTATTTGCTTTGCAACAGGGTGGCCGTTGCTGTCAGTCACTACGCTCAGCAGCGTAATGACATCTTTGCCCGCAACGACATCGGCTGTTGTGGACGATGTCAGGGCGGAAACACGGGTGGTGGCCGCGTCGGCGCTAAAGTTGATGGTGGCAGACGATTTGTTCACACCGTTGGCGGTTGCCACGGCCTGACAGGCGACCACATCCTCTGAAGCCAGCGTTGCGGTAACCCGGCCCCGATCGTCGGTTTTTTGCGGACTGCCGGTAAGATGATACTTACCTGCCGGCTGGATCTGCCAGTTAATGTCGTGCTGGCTGACAGGGTTTTTGTATTGATCTTCCACCGTGGCGGTCAGGGTGACCAGATCCTTGCCATTCGCC
>NZ_VATT01000073.1:0-2916 GCF_005781225.1 Escherichia sp. E4736
GTCAGTGGGGTTCACGATGGGATGCACGGCCGTCGTGCTGACCGGTTTTGTGGTGGGTGTGGCGATGGTGTACACCGGCGCCACAGAAACGGTCAGCGAAGCCTGTTCAGACCTCGCAAATATGCTTTTCCCTCCTCAGACTGAAGGTTACATCCTCACCGGCTCTGGCGACACATGGATCAACAGCAAACCTGCCGCGCGGGCAGCGGCGACTGCGGCATCGCGGCAGGACATTGAGGCGCAGGAAGCGCAGGCGAAGGCAGAACAGGAAGAAGCGCAGCGTCAGGAGGATGCCAGAACGTTCCGGGATGTGGCCGGGGAATATCTGGAAATGGCGGGGGCAATAGCCCTGGCGGTTAACCCGGTAACAGGGCCTGTGCTGATGTCCCGTGCGCTGCACGACCAGCTCAGTACGGAAGAAGGGCGTTCTGAAATGGTGGATGGCGTGACACATTTTGTTTCGGAACTGTGGCAGCCCACCGTGGCCAGTGCGGCTCCTGGCTCCACCCCGACCCCTGACGATAAAATCGACTGTCATAAACATCCCTCCTCACTGACTCAGTTACTCGCACAAAAAAAAGCCGCCTTTCTGGATGACCCTCTGGGAACGGCACTTAACCTGTTAAATCCGGTCGGTATGCTGGAAACCGCCTTTCAGGGAGTGAATGCGGTTACTGGTAGTATCAGTAATCTGTTCAAAGGTGATGACGAACCGCCCGCGGCGGAATATATCGCGGAAGGCGCGCGGGATGTGCGTATCAACAGCCAGCCGGCGGCACGCAGCGGGGCACGCTGCACCTGCGAGGCCAGGGTGGTGAATGAGCCGGGGGACGGGGAATTTGTATCACCGGATGTCCGCATTGGCGGTCCGTTACTGGTGGTCAGGGATATCAGAAGCGGCAAGTCGCAGATAACCCTGGTGGCAACCGTGGCGCTGATGTTTCTTCGCCCGGGCAAAATGCTTTCTAAAATCGCCTGTTTTGCTGCCAGTATCGGAATGAGCATTCTGACGCAGAAGGCCACCACAGCCCTTCCGCATCCGGTCAATGCCGCCACCGGGGCCAAATACCTGGCCGATGACGATGACTTCGACTTCAGCCTGCCGGGCCACTTTCCGCTGGACTGGCAGCGCGTGTACAGCAGTCGTGACGAACGCACGGAAGGGATGTTTGGTCAGGGCTGGAGTGTGATGTATGAAGTCAGCCTCGTGCGCACGCCGGGTAACGCGGACGAAAACTGCATGACCTTTGTGTCGGGTATGGGACGACGCCTGGATATGGAAGCCGTGCTGCCGGGGAGTGGCTTTTACAGCCCCGGCGAAGGACTGGCAGTACGGCGTGGTGAGCAGGGGCACTGGCTTATCAGCAGCGATGACGGACAGTTTTTTCTGTTTGAGGCCGACCCGCACCACCCGCAGCGCCAGCGGCTGAAAATGCTGGGCGACCGTAACAGCAACTGTCTGAATCTGTACTACGACGACCGGGGACGCATCACTGAAATCAGCGGCGAACAGCAGCGTCCGTGCATCCGTCTGTATTACGAACTGGCGGCGCATCCCCGGCGGGTGACACAGATTTATCAGCATTTCCCTGAGGCTGCTCCTTTACTGCTGCGTCGTTACAGCTATGACGAGGCCGGCCACCTGAACGGCGTGTACGACAGCACGGGGCACCTGCTGCGTGAGTTTGCTTACGACGAAAACCACTGCATGACGCTGCACCGCCAGCCCGGCGGCGAAGGATATTATTACCAGTGGGGCCGGTATGAAGGGCCGGATGATGCAGGCTGGCGCGTGACGGGCCACCATACCGACAGTGGCGCACGATACCGTCTGGACTGGCGGATGGCTGAACGTGTGGTATGCGTGACAGACGGGATGGGCCGTACCCGCTTTCATCAGTGGGATGCACAGAATCAGGTGACGGCGTACCAGGACGAAGCCGGGCAGGTGATGACGTTCCGCTGGAGCGACGAAGAACGACTGTTGCTGGGGATGACCGACGCTCAGGGCGGCAAATGGCGCTATGTGTATGACCGCCTGGGGCATATCACGGAGACGCACGACCCGCTCGGGCGGGTGACACAGACACAGTGGCACCCGGTGTGGCACGAACCGGAAACGGAAGTGGATGCAGGGGGGAACAGCTGGCGCTGTGAGTACGATGAACGCGGCAATCTTCTTGCCGTGACCGATCCGCTGCAACAGAACACCCGGTATCAGTATGACCGCCACGGCCAGGTGGTACAGATAACCGATGCCCGTGGGGGGAATAAATACCTTCAGTGGAACGAAGACGGGCAGCTCATGCGACATACGGACTGTTCCGGCGCGCAGACGGCCTGGTTCTACGACGAACGCACGCGGCTGATACGGATGACTGACGCGCAGAGCCACAGCACCCGCTACGGGTATGACGACAGCGGTCACCTGGTGGAGGTGATACTGGCGGACGGCCGCACGGTGAATTACCAGTCGGACGCGGCGGGCAGGCTGGTGAAGTACACCAGCCCGATGGGGAGGATAACGCGCTGGCAACGCGACGGGCAGGGCCGGGTGCGCAGCCGGACGGACGCGACGGGACGCAGGACGGCGTTCGGGTACGACGCTTACGGGCGGCTGACCCGGCTGACAAACGAGAACGGAGAACGCTATCAGTTCCGCCACGATGTGCTGGACCGTCTGGCGGAGCAGATAAACCCGGACGGTTGCCGCCAGGCGTACCGTTACAACGCGCTGAACGCGGTCACGGAAGTGGTGTTCACCGGGGACAGGGGCGGTGAAATCCGTCACCGGCTGGCGCGTGATGCGGTGGGCCGGCTCACGGCAAAGGAGACAGCCGACAGCCGTACGGAATACGTCTGTGATGCGGCAGACCAGCTACTGGAAATCCGCCACCGGCGGTCGGATGCCGGGGA
>NZ_VATT01000074.1:0-3699 GCF_005781225.1 Escherichia sp. E4736
CTGGAGGTCCCTGATTTTGTCGGTCACAAAACTAATCTGGGTATTGATATCAGAGACCAGGGCTCCGGCGGCTTCAGCGGCGCTGTTCAGCGCCTGCATCTGGCTGTTGGCCTGGTTAATCTGACTTATCGCAGGTGCCATTTCCAGTACCGGTCCCTGGGCTTTGGCCTGGGCATCAGCCGTCAGGAACAGCCCTTTTGCCGCACGTACAGCACCATGCTCATCCGTTCGCAGTTCGAAACCGGCTCCGCGCTTTTCACGCTGGCCATTGACCAGGTGTCCCATGTTCAGTTGCGTTTTGCCGCTTGATATGCTCTTCCAGGCGCTTATCCTCCATCCGCAACTTATTGTTCGCAGGAGTGCGCCACACGTTTCGCGTATGGTTGTCACTGGTGACAGGGTCCGGATGTTCTGAGTCGTGCAGGGCATAGGCGATGTAGGGCCGATCCGGATCCCCGTTATCAAAAATGATGGCGACTTCCGTTCCGTCGATAAGCGGTGAGTGGAAGCCGTACGTATCACCGGCATACGGTTTAGCCAGCCGCAGCCACAAACAGGCATAACCCTGTTCAGTACTGTTGCGGTCAAAGTCCAGTTTTACCCGGTAGCGCCCGTCCGGATCGAGCCAGGAACAGGTGTCGCCTTTCTGTGTGCTTTCCACCCGGGCCGGAAGCGAGCCGGATATCACCGGGCGATTGAGCAGCGCCGGACGATAACAGACGGTTTCGCTGTACGGGATGCCTTCAAAGGTCAGAGTAAAGCTACTTTTTCGTGAGCCGCTGGTGCGCACCGTGGTGATGACGATGCCTTCTTTTACGGTGTCGGGAAGCGTTCCGTCAGTTTCCAGTACCTGACCCGGAGCCAGATGAGGACTGGAGGAATGCCCGCTGATGCGATACTGCGCATTCAGAATGCGTTCGTGACGCAGACGGGCGAAGTATGCCCCGGTCTCCGGGCTTTCAGCGTCACCTGCTGTCAGGAAGGGTTCAGCATAATGGTACGTTTCTCCGGTGGTGATCCCTTCTTTGCTGAAAATGCTCTCGACACTGTCCTGAGGTTGTAGCGCTTCACGGTAGTTGTAGTCCCGGGTGGCCACACTTCCGCTCACCACGTTATATGCGGTCTGAATATCCCAGATGCTCTCCTGCCCGCTGTCACTCATCCCGGCCTGGTTGCGTAACGGTAGCGTGACACCAAATTCATACTGCTGCTGGCTGTCCTGGAAAATCACCACGTCCTGTTCAAGACTGCTGTCCATTTCATAGCGCCAGTAAATGCCCACTTCTGCCAGCAGACGCTGGATAAATTCAAGGTCGGTTTCCCGCCACTGGGTGATGAGCTCCCGGGAGGGGTATTCGCGGGAGAGCCGGAACTCAAAATCAGGCCCTTCCAGACCGTGTTTACGCAATACCTGTTCAACCACTTCAGTGACTGACTGATTGAGGTAGATCTCGCTCCCTTTCGTATAGTCCAGAAGGGCAATACGGGGAACGATCGTCAGCGCGTAATGGGTCTCATCATTCGAGGTGGACACGCGGCGAAAGGACTCAACCACGCCAAATACCGTCCTGACCGGCAGGGCCGGAGTTCCGTCAAACACGGGTGTCTGGAAAGTGAATGAAGCGGGCTTCAGCAGTAACGAGTCACAGGCAATATCCGCAGAAGAGCAGGTGACCGCCACGTTATAGCGCCAGGGCTGGCTGAGTGATTCAACGGCGTTGTAACGTAACACATCCAGGAAATGGTCGCATTCATGCACTTCAACCCGGTACCGTGATTGCCCTAAAAGCTGATGTACCAGGCTGGTAGCCTTGTTGTAGAGGGAACTGCTCATGACGGCTCTCCTTCTGCCTGTACATCAAACGCCAGCACAATGCCCTCTCCATCATCCCAGGTCAGTTGTAGCCCCTGCTCCAGCAGTTTCAACAGCCAGTGCTCAGGCGTGATTTCTGTATGCGCACGGGACTGACATAAAAAAGCCGCCCCCTCCAGTACTCTGGCGCAATAAGGGGTAAGTCGTCGTAGCAGGACTGCTGAATGATGTTCCATGTCGTTCCCTCTTGTTCAGGCACGCTACCGCCCCTGGCCGTCAACCGATGCCCATAAGGTTCATGCCGATAAATTGTGAGACTGCTCTGCAAAGCGGCCGTCTGACAGTCTCTGTGCGGATTAAAAAAAAGCGGGCAGAAAGGATCTGCCCGCCAGAGTCTTATGCTGTGGTGCGTTCGTTCCAGGAATCGGAATGAATGATGTTGCCGTCTTTGTAGGTCCAGGTGATTTTTTCGTAGCGCGGCTCGATCTGCTCAAGGTGGTTATGCTTCTTGAAGGAGGCATCCTTAATGTCAGCGCCGCCATCGTCTTTCAGCCACAGATAAACTGGGATTGCCATGTTTACTTCGCCATTTCTTTAGTTGAAATGTCACGTACATCCTGTGACGCATGTTGTGCGCCTGGCAGACGACAGGCGTCAGCCTGCGGTACCAGACTGATCTCGACACGGCGGTTATGCGCACGGCCATCAGGCGTGTCGTTTGATGCAACCGGTCGGCTGTCACCGTAACCCTGCACGTCAATGCAACTTTCCGGTACGTCCCAGGTATCACGCATCCAGTCACGAACGGCCTCCGCTCGTTGTAAAGACAGGGTCTGGTTGAGCTGAACGCTGCCGGTATTGTCTGTGTGGCCACTGACCACGATGAGCCAGCCTGGTCTGGCTTTGATCCCTGCCAGTGCATTGACGAGTATTTTGGTAGAGCCGTCTTTGAGTGCCGATTTGCCGGAATCAAACAGCGACATGCCGTCGAGACGAACAATTTTCGGTACTGGTTTTGGTTTAGATGCTGGTTTTGGTTTTGGTTTAGGTATTGGTGGTGGAGTCCAGGTATCGATAGCCTGTTGCAAGGCCAGCCACAGGCGTAGCCCCGGGTAATAGCCCAGGCTGTAACGCAAAGGCTCTCCCTGACGCAGCCAGCGTTCAAGCAGGAGCGCATCCTGCTTCAGGGCAACCAGTGATTCTGCCTTAGGGCGATAGTGGTTCATCGGGATTGCATTCCAGCGCTGCAAATCGGTGCTCACCTGACAGATCAGGTCATGGTTATTGAGCGCAGAAATACCCAATGCGGTCAGAGCACACACCCACATCAGCAGGACCAGGCGACGGGTACGCTGTCCCCCCTGCACCGTTGATGCAAAAGGTGCCAGCAGCGGCAGAACCGCATCCGGAAATAAACTTACTGGATCTGTCTGCCCAGGCTTTAGGGAAAACTGCAAACAGGTGCGGGAATATAGCCAGTCGGCCCAGACTGACTGGGTTTCGGGAAGGACGGTACCGAGGCGCAGTGCCACGGAAAACGCTCGTTCAGGCGGGGTTAACCGATCAGGTTTCTCAAGCTCATCAGTCAGGGTTTTACGGATAAATGAAAATGCCTGACTGATCACGGGTAGCGCCGTAATATTGTTATTAGCCTGCAACCAGTCGATGAAAGCCTGCGGCGAATCATTTACCGGACATACAATCGGCTTGTCACCACGAACGATTATCCACGGAGTCTCAGGTCCGGAGAATTCGGCACTCACCACAACCGGTAGAGTAAAACCCGTCAGAGTTTTGATTTGTTTACTCTGCTGGCGGAGCGTCTTTAATGTGGAGCGCAGAACAGCTTCATCCTGATGATGGTCTTGTAGTGGATCACAAAATCA
>NZ_VATT01000075.1:0-2115 GCF_005781225.1 Escherichia sp. E4736
TATCCATTGCCATCTGTGCAGCCAGTGGAGACACAGCAACCAGTAGCACAGCAACAACCACAGCAAAGTGGATTTATGTCTGATCTTGGCGAAGCAGTAAAAGAGACTGGTCGCGGACTGGTGCAGGCTGGCGTGAACGTGGCAAACATACCTGCATCGGTTGCCGATGCTGTAACAAGCGCGGCTGCATGGGCTGGCGGTAAACTCGGCATTGGCGATGGAACATATCAACCAGCGCCACGAGTAACAACGCATGGATTAGAGCAGGACTTTGGCCTTCAGCAAGGTGCGCTGACTCCACAAACGACAGAGGGCAGGGTATTTGCTGAAGCATTGCCTTACCTCACTCCTGCCGGCGTTGAGAGAGCGGCAACACAGGCACCAACACTTGCTGGTCGAATTGCTCAGGGTGCAACTCGCCTTCTCGCTGAAAACGCAGTTGGATCACTTGCTGCAAACAGTGTGAAAGATGATGCGGAAGCACTAGCCACCGACTTAGGCGTTGGCGTTCTGGCTGGCGGAGCTATTAACGCTGCCGGACGTGGATTAGGTGCTGCTTATCGTGGAGTTCGTGGTGCGATAGCGCCAGAAGCGCAACAGGCTATCAGGTTTGCAGAGCGTGAAGGAGTGCCTCTGCACACCACAGACCTGTTACAACCTACTTCCCGCGTCGGAAAAATGGCGCAGACTACAGCAGAAAATATCCCTCTGGCTGGCACAAGCGGAATGAGAGCAACGCAACAGGAAGCGAGAAGCCAGTTGGTGCAGAGATTTGCTGATAAATTCGGTGAGTATGATCCAGCTGTTGTTATTGAAAGCCTTAAAGCGAAAACATCAGGAATTCGTCGTGCTGCAGGTAATCGACTTGAACAGGTTCAGAATGCAATGGCGGGAGTCAACATTCAGCCTGTGCGAGCAATTCAGCAGATTGATACTGAGATATCTAACCTGCAGAAGCTTGGTAAGGTCGCTGATAACGAGACGATTTCAAAACTTCAATCCTATCGTGATGAGCTTATTCGCAATGCTGGTCCTGATGGTCCGGTAAATCTGGATTTGAAGCAATTAAGCGATCTGCGCAGCCAGTTCAGAATGGACGTGAAGGGTGAGCGACCAGTGTTACCAAACCGTTCCGATGCCGCCATACAGCGCGTTTACAAGGCGATGACCGACGATATCAATGGTGCCATTGGTCAGAATCTTGGCAATGATACTCTTCGTAAATATCAGCAGGCCAATGCCGTCTACGCTGACGAAGCGGCGAAACTAAAGAATACCAGGCTGAAGAATATTCTCATGAAAGGCGACCTGACGCCGGAAGTTGTGAATAACATGCTATTCAGCAAGAACAAATCGGAAATTAAGACGCTGTATAACTCAGTTGGTCGCGTTGGAAGAGCGCAAATGCGCAATGGCATCATTGGAAAGGCGATAGAGAAATCAGGTGGATCCCCTGACCAGTTCCTTCGACAGCTTAACATCCTGCAAAACCAAACGGGTATCACATTTAAGGGGCAGGATGCTGCTTACCTGAGGGGATTGAAAAACTACCTGCAATCCACGCAGCAGGCTGCAAAAGCGGCAGTAACAACACCAACAGGGCAGCAAACCATCCCGTTCATTATCGGATATGGGACGGCAATGAACCCGGCGACAACTGGCGCAGCAGTAAGCTACGGCCTTCTTGCTCGCGCCTATGAGAGTGAGCCATTCAGAAATGCAATGCTACGAATGGCAAATACCCCACGCGGATCAACAGCGTTTGAGAAAGCCATGAAGCAGGCACAAAAGGCTATTAACGCTATGACGCAGGGTGTTAAGTCTGATGCGTTGTCAGAATAGCTTTTCAAACACCAGGAACGTGCAAAAATCAAATATGTAGAACGCGAGGTTTATCGTATCCCTCTGCATAGGCGATACCTTTGCTGATTGTTATCTGATGTTACTGCTACTGTTGCATGTGACTGTATTTCCAAACCCTGAATTGCAGTTTGTGTAAGTGTCAACTCGTGTTGGATAGGGTTGAGTTATAACAGGCTGTCTCGCTTTTTGCTCGATCGCTTGCATTGTGTTTACAGCCTGATAATTCAATAATGGAGTGACCACATTCCGGTA
>NZ_VATT01000076.1:0-1222 GCF_005781225.1 Escherichia sp. E4736
TCCCCGGCATCCGACCGCCGGCGAACTCCACTTCTGTGACCACGTTCAGCGCGTGGTCACGGTACGCCTGGCGGCAGCCATCCGACTCTGCCCGTCGTGCTGCCAGCGCAGCATCTGCCCAACCGCAGCGACACGCCGGTGATCAAAATCAGCGCTAAATGGCTGAGAGAAGCGGGATTTGAGATCGGCACGGGCGTTACCGTGAAGATCTCGGAAGGTTGCCTGATCCTGCTTGCGGATAACAACGAAGTACAGGAACTGCGCAGGGAACTTTATCAGTTTAAACAGTCAGTTAAGGGGATGCGAGATGGGATGTTTAGTGTGCTGAACGAGAATTAAATAATAAAAAAGCCGGGAAGGTTTAATATCTCCCCGGCTTATGAAAATCAACAGTGCAAACGATTTTATAGTTTACCTATCCACGTTCTCATATAATTAACATCTCCATCAAAAATAAATCCTTCTCCGTTATCAGGCAAGAATAATCGACCTGAATCAAATCTTAAAAACAATTCTTTTTTTGCTTTCTTCTGCTTAATGGAAAAGTCATCACTCCAGCTTAATATATCTTCATTGTGTTTTTTTTCATCAGACAAAAAGACTACAACTAAATTTTCCAATTGCTCATAAGAATGATAAGTTTTCTTGAGTGTAATATCGAAATCTAAATCATCAATTATAGTATATGTAATAAATAGTTCATTTCCAGATGATTCAATTGTCCTTTCCACCAATGGTATTGAGCCTAACATCCTATTATCTATTGTATTTCTCATGTAAACCTCACTAAGGAACGATAATTATCCCAGCTTTAGTACCATCACCAAAGATAATATTATAGTGCGGATTATTATCGTGTAATGGGTTTTTAGAATTATGAACAACATCAGACAATGGATTTTTCACATTATATAAATCACCCCGATATGTTCCCGCTGGTTGTTTCCATACATCACTGAATTTGGTGCCACTATAAAGCTCACCAGACCTTGCAGGGAAACTGTCAACATGAGGCCTAAGATCCGGCATGTTATCTAATAATGCCCTTGCTTCGTCAACACTTCTAACCGTGACATCTTTACCATTTCGGAGATCAGATATATTGCGACGTTGTTGAGCATTACATCCAGCTAATCCCAGCGGATCGATCCATGACAGTGGATTAGGCGCATAAGCATAGAGGTTTAAACCGCCCCTTAAGCCTATCGGATCCGTAACTATG
>NZ_VATT01000077.1:0-1171 GCF_005781225.1 Escherichia sp. E4736
TACCGCGGCGGTTTTACTGTCAGCCATAAAGTGCAGGACCGGAGAAGCCAGCTTCTGACCCTGCAGCGTGGCAGTCAGCGTAATCTCTTCCACCGCCGGAGAACTGACCTGGACTGTGACATGTCCCTGCTCGTCTGTCTGGGTGGTCGTGGCGGTTAACTGTGCGGTGTTGCTGGTTGAACTCCAGTCGATCTGGACATTCTTTAACGGATTACCCTGTGCGTCTTCTGCGACAGCAGTCAGTGTGGCGCTGTCCTTTCCGTCGGCCAGCAGGGTGGTTTTATCCGGTGAAATGCTTTTCAGCACGGCGCTTTTGGCGTCGGCAACAAACGTCAGCGTGGTGGTTTGTTTCGCTGCACCGTTCGCGGTGGTGGCAGAAACAGTAGCCTTCCCGGCACGGGTGGAGGTGAAATGCATGGTTGCAACCCCCTGATTATTCGCAAGGCTGCTGGTGCTGGCAAAGATCACTTTCGGATCATTGCTGCTCCAGTTGACCTGTGCGCCAGGCAGAGTATTGCCGTTCGCATCTTTCACCGCGACAGACCAGGTTATCGGTTCGTTGCCATCGGCGACGGCCTGAGTTTTGTCCACTTTGCTGTCAGACAGGGTCGCGGTGGCTATATTACCAATCACATTCACCGCCACGGTCTGGCGGCTGTTATTACTTTCTGCCGTGACATGCGTGGCCGCGGCCCGGGTAGCAGAATAGGTTATCTCTGCAATACCCTGACTGTTGGTGTCGCTGTAATTATTGGACTGGAAAGACCCGCTGGTATTATCGGTACTCCAGTTAATCCTTTGATTTACGACAGGATGACCGGCTTTGTCCACCACTGTGGCTTTCAGCGTCATGCTATCGCCTGCTGCCACATCCGCTGTTGTGGACGGAGTGAGTGTAGAGACTGTGGCGGTGGCTGCGTCGGCGCTAAAGTTGATGGTGGCAGACGATTTGTTCACACCGTTGGCGGTTGCCACGGCCTGACAGGCGACCACATCCTCTGAAGCCAGCGTCGCGGTAACCCGGCCCTGATCGTCGGTTTTTTGCGGGCTGCCGGTAAGATGATACTTACCTGCCGGCTGGATCTGCCAGCTAACATCACTCTGGTTGACGGGGTTTTTGTATTGATCTTCCACTCTGGCGGTCAGGGTTACCAGATCCTTGCCATTCGCC
>NZ_VATT01000078.1:0-1126 GCF_005781225.1 Escherichia sp. E4736
CTTTTTGATCGCATGGCGGATCACGCTGTTTAGCGACTCGATGGCATTCGTCGTATAGATCACTTTGCGGATGTCCGTTGGATAAGCGAAGAACGTGGCAAGATTCGGCCAGTTAGCCTGCCAGCTTCGGCTTATCTGAGGATAGCGACTGTCCCAGGCCGCAGCGAACGCTTCCTGTGCCTGCTGGCCTGCCTCTTCCGTGGGAGCCTGATAAATCGCTTTCAGGTCGCGAGTGACGGCTTTGTAGTCCTTCCATGACACGAAGCGCAGGCTGTTGCGCACCATATGCACGATGCATAACTGGATGCGGGCCTTCGGATATACTGTGTTGATGGCATCCGGGAAGCCTTTCAGGCCATCCACACAGGCGATGAGGATATCGTTCAGACCGCGGTTTTTCAGTTCAGTCAGCACATTGAGCCAGAACTTCGCCCCTTCATTTTCGGCCAGCCACATACCCAGCAGTTCTTTCTGACCTTCGATATTGATGCCCAGTGCCAGGAACACCGATTTGTTGATGACGCGACTGTCCTGCCGAACTTTCAGGACGATACAGTCAAGATAAACAATGGGGTAAACAGCATCCAGTGGTCGGTTTTGCCATTCTACAACCTGCTCCATCACGGCATCGGTAACCTTTGATATCAGTGCCGGTGAAACATCTGCGTCATACAGTTCTTTGAACGCAGCAGCTATCTCACGGGTGGTCATCCCTTTGGCATACAACGAGAGGATCTGGTTATCCATCCCGGTAATACGGGTCTGATTTTTCTTTACCAGTTGTGGTTCGAAGGTACCGTCACGATCGCGCGGAGTACGCAGTTCCAGTGGACCGTCGCCTGTGATAACGGTCTTTGTGGAATAACTGTTGCGGGAGTTAGCTCCTGGTCTGGACTGATTTTTCTCATACCCAAGATGGTGTGTCATCTCTGCATTGAGAGCGGCTTCAACGCTGAGCTTTTTCAGCAGCCGATCAAACTGACTGAGGTCTTCAGGGGTTTTGAGGTTTTTGGCCAGTTCGTTAGCCAGAGCCTGTAACTGTTTTTCGTCCATAAATTAACCTTCATTTGATGCTGGATTGAACATATCAAAATCAGGCAATTACACAAATCTATGTACAGGCTCC
>NZ_VATT01000079.1:0-1310 GCF_005781225.1 Escherichia sp. E4736
ACCGGAATGTGGTCACTCCACTATAGAGCTAAAAACACCCGAAACGAGCGAAATTTATACTAACTACCAGGCGCTATACCTTTCCCTTATACACTATATGGTACATACACCCATTCTCAGACCTACTTTTAGAAGTTCAATTCCACTATGAACATCCATTTTTTTCATCAGATTTAAGCGGTGTGTTTCAACAGTTTTATTACTGACGTCCAAAATTTTTGCGATATGTTTATTTGTTTGCCCATCTGCAATAAGTTGCAGAATTTGTCTTTCACGCATAGTCAGAAAATTACAAGGGACGGGTTTTCTTGTGACGGGCGATGTCTGAAGCAAACCATCATCGAAATAATGAGTATTATTATAAATATTTTCAATCGCGTGGTTTAAATTTTCAGGAGGACTGGTCTTCCAGACAACCCCCATAGCACCGGCATCAATGAATTTGTTTGCATCTATATATGGTTTTTTTTCCATATATGATATTAATTTTGATTTTATTCTCATAGAGTGTATCCAGCGTATAAGTTCAATGCCCCCCAGACCGTCAGAGAACTCACCAAGAATCAATACATCTGGCTGATATTGTGAACAATACTCAGCTGCACTCAGAGCATCAGTGAAGGTAGATGATACTTCATAAATAGATGGATACTTTGATAAGAATGTTACTATTCCCTTTAACATCAGTGGATATTTATCAGCTACCACCACACTAATTTTCTTCATTGTCTTCTTCCTTTTCCGGCAAATCCCTGGATCACCTTATAAATTTTAGGTGATTAACCCTATTGATTGTAAATAGGACTAGTTATATAGTCATGATGGAAATATGATTTATAGTTCATAACTACTTTTATATTTTTCTGATAATTTATTAATGACTAACTATATGCTTAATGTAATAAGCTCTGTTTTTATTTTTATAAATATATGATCTCAATTTTTGTTGTTGTTATTCGTTCAATGCTATTGAGTTATTTTTTATGATGTTTATTTGTTGTTTAATACCTTCCAATTGTGACTTTTCTTCACACAGTTTTATCATCCAGTAACCTTTCTTGCTCATTCGTCTGTACAGATTATGCTGCTTCAGCAGCGCCTGATAGTCAGTTGAACCGTATTGGCTACCACATCAGTGTACTGTGACGTTTTGAGGCCTCTCACGTCTCTACAGCGCTATTTACAGGGTATTACAGGACGTCTTCCCGTCGTACGAGATGATGCGTACCGGTAGTAATCGTATGTGGCCTCAGGTTGATGATGATTGCCTGGCACACTTTACCTTCAGATTGATCTTGACCCGCTATCTC
>NZ_VATT01000080.1:0-1322 GCF_005781225.1 Escherichia sp. E4736
GTCTGCTCAACCGGTGGAAACAGACGCGGCTGAGACAGATGCTGAGGCGGTAGAACTACTCAGAAAATATCTTTCTCATCGTTATTGATATGATCCTCTTGAGATCCTTGTGCTACAGCCGTAATCTGCTCATCGCAAAAACAAAAAAACCACCGCTACCAACGGTGGTTCGTTTGCCGGGAAAAAGAGCTACCAACAAGTTTTCCCGAAGGTAACAGTCCTGTGCGAGAAGACATGTCACCAAATTTGTCCTTCCAGTGTAGCCTCAGTAAGGCCACAACTTCAAGAACTCTGAATACATCTCTCGCACATCCTGTTTACCAGTGGCTGCTGCCAGTGGCCTTTTATCGTGTCTTTCCGGGTTGGACTCAAGTTGATAGTTACCGGAACAGGCGCAGCGGTCGGACTGAACGGGGGGTTCGTGCATACAGTCCAGCTTGGAGCGAACTGCCTACCCGGAACTGAGTGTCAGGCGTGGAATGAGACAAACGCGGCCATAACAGCGGAATGACACCGGTAAACCGAAAGGCAGGAACAGGTGAGCGCACGAGGGAGCCACCAGGGGGAAACGCCTGGTATCTTTAAGTCCTGTCGGGTTTCGCCACCTCTGACTTGAGCGTCGATTTTTTTGTGATGCTCGTCAGGGGGGCGGAGCCTATGGAAAAACGCCTCCGGCGCGGACTTTTCCCGGCACTTGGCTTTTGGGTCACATGTTCTTTCCGGTGCCATCCCCTGATTCTGTGGATCACCGTAGCTCCTCTTTTGAGAGTGAAGACTCCGCTCGCCGCAGCCGAACGACCGAGCGCAGCGAGTCAGTGAGCGAGGAAGCGGAAGAGCACCGGAAATGGCATGTTCTCCTTACGCATCTGTGCGGCATTTCACACCAGACATGGTACACCTTTCATACACTACGCACTGACCCCGCATAAGTAAGCCAGTATACACTCCGCTAGCGCTGCGTGACTGGTTCAGGGCTGCGCCCCGAAACCCGCTAAAAGCCACTGACGCGCCTGCGGCTTGTCCAACACCGCGCCGACCGGGAAAAGATTTCCCGCCCGTCCCGGCGTTATCAGGAGGCCGGATTGGCAGACAAACGCAGCAAAATGCTCACGATGTGGGTAACGGAAGACGAGCACCGGCGTCTGCTGGAACGCTGCGGCGGTAAACAGCTCGCGGCCTGGATGCGCCAGACGTGCCTGGGCGAGAAGCCCGCCCGTGCTGGCAAACTTCCCTCGACCTCGCCGGCACTGCTTCGTCAGCTTGCCGGTATGGGTAACAACCTCAATCAGATTGCCCGACAGGTTAACGCCGGTGGCGGTAGC